>NZ_JCBCUY010000024.1:0-98190 GCF_059862705.1 Pseudomonas sp. MF08817 | reverse complement strand
ACGCGGCCAAGGTCAACGTCAACGGCGGCGCCATTGCGCTGGGCCACCCGATTGGCGCTTCGGGCTGCCGCGTGCTGGTGAGCCTGCTGCACGAAATGCTCAAGCGCGACGCCAAAAAGGGCCTGGCCACCCTGTGCATCGGCGGCGGCCAAGGCGTGGCGCTGGCGATCGAGCGCTGATCGGCGGCACGCACACCAGGCTCCATTTGGGCGGCAGACCACGTAATATCGCCGCCCATGACTGCTATCAATTCCCCCTCGTACATTGGCCGTTTCGCCCCCACGCCCAGCGGCCACCTCCATTTCGGCTCGCTGGTCGCGGCCCTGGCCTCTTACCTCGACGCCCGCAGCGTGGGCGGGCGCTGGCTGCTGCGCATGGAAGACCTCGACCCGCCCCGGGAAGAACCCGGCGCCCAGGCTGCGATCCTCCACGCCCTGGAAAGCTACGGCTTTGAATGGGACGGCGCGATGGTGCGCCAGAGCGAGCGCCACGACGCCTACGCCCAGGTGCTCGATCGCCTGTTCCAGCAAGGGCTGGCCTACGCCTGCACCTGTTCGCGCAAGCAATTGGAGCCCTATGCCGGGATCTACCCTGGCCTGTGTCGCAACCTGGGCCACGCCCGCGAAGGCGCGGCCATCCGTCTGCGGGTGCCGGAGCTGGAATACCACTTTGAGGACCGCGTGCAAGGCCCGTTCCGCCAGCACCTGGGGCGCGAGGTCGGGGATTTCATCATCCGCCGCCGCGACGGGCTCTACGCCTATCAACTGGCGGTGGTGCTGGACGACGCCTGGCAAGGGGTTACCGACATCGTGCGCGGCGCCGACCTGCTGGACTCCACCCCGCGCCAGCTATACCTGCAAGAGCTGCTGGGCCTGGCGCAGCCGCGCTATCTGCACGTGCCACTCATCACCCAACCCGACGGGCACAAACTGGGCAAGTCGTATCGCTCACCGCCGCTGACCCGCGACCAGGCCACGCCTTTGCTGCTGCGCGCCCTGCGGGCCCTGGGGCAGAACCCCGGCACCGACCTGGGCGATGCCAGCCCCGGCGAGTTACTGGCCTGGGGCACACGGCACTGGAACGCCGCACTGATCCCGCGCACCCCGGCGCTGCCCGAAGCGCAATTACGTTGACGGTGCTTGCAGCCGGGCGCCCATCCGTTACCATCGCCGCACGATTTCGGGCACGCGCATAAGAAAGAGAGGCCAGGATGTACATCTATCGTTTGGTCCTGCTCCTGGTAGTGGGGATCTATCTGTTCTCCCCGGCCATCATGGATTGGTGGATCGACGCCACGGGCGCCTGGTATCGCCCTTATCTGCTCTGGTTGATCCTGATTGTCGTGACCTTCATTTTGCAGAGCCAGAAAGATGCCGATGAGCTTTAGCCTGACCCAGATGATCCTGATTAGCGCCGCGTACCTGGCGGTGCTTTTCGGTGTGGCCTGGATCAGCGAACGCGGCATGATCCCGCGCTCGATCATCCGCCACCCGCTGACCTACACCCTGTCGCTGGGGGTTTACGCCAGTGCCTGGGCGTTCTACGGCACGGTGGGGCTGGCCTACCAGTACGGCTATGGCTTCCTGTCCAGTTACCTGGGGGTGTCGGGAGCGTTTTTGCTGGCGCCGGTGCTGCTGTACCCGATCCTGAAAATCACCCGCACCTATCAGTTGTCGTCGTTGGCCGACCTGTTCGCGTTCCGCTTTCGCAGCACCTGGGCCGGGGCGCTGACCACCCTCATCATGCTCATTGGCGTGCTGCCGCTGTTGGCCTTGCAGATCCAGGCCGTGGCCGACTCCATTGGCATCCTCACCCGCGAGCCGGTGCAACACCGCGTGGCCCTGAGCTTTTGCGCGCTGATTATTTTGTTCACGATTTTCTTCGGCTCGCGGCACATCGCCACCCGGGAAAAACACGAAGGCCTGGTGTTCGCGATTGCCTTTGAGTCAGTCATCAAGTTGATCGCCATCGGCGGCGTCGGCCTCTATGCCCTGTACGGCGTGTTCGACGGCCCGCAGCAACTGGAGCTGTGGCTGCTGCAAAACCAGACCGCCCTCGCCGCCCTGCACACGCCGTTGCAAGAAGGCCCGTGGCGCACCTTGCTGCTGGTGTTTTTCGCCTCGGCCATCGTGATGCCGCACATGTACCACATGACCTTCACCGAGAACCTCAACCCCCGTTCGCTGGTGAGCGCAAGCTGGGGCCTGCCGCTGTTTTTGCTGCTGATGAGCCTGGCGGTGCCGCTGATCCTGTGGGCGGGGCTGAAGCTGGGGGCCACCACCAACCCGGAGTACTTCACCTTAGGGATAGGCATCGCCGCCAACAGCAAGGCCCTGGCCCTGCTGGCCTACATCGGCGGGCTGTCGGCGGCCAGCGGCCTGATTATCGTCACCACCCTGGCGCTGTCGGGCATGGCCCTCAACCACCTGGTGCTGCCGCTGTACCAGCCGCCCGCCGAGGGCAATATCTACCGCTGGCTGAAGTGGACGCGCCGGGCGCTGATCGTCGCGATCATCATGGCCGGCTACGGCTTCTACCTGATGCTGGGCGCCGAGCAAGACCTGGCCAACCTGGGCATCGTCGCCTTCGTCGCCACCTTGCAGTTCCTGCCGGGGGTGTTGTCGGTGCTGTACTGGCCCACCGCCAACCGCCGCGGTTTCATCGCCGGGCTCCTGGCCGGGACGCTGGTGTGGATGGTGACCATGCTGCTGCCGCTGATCGGCAACTTGCAGGGCTTCTATATACCCATCCTGAACATGATCTACGTGCTGGACGACACCAGTTGGCATATGGCGGCCATCGCGTCCCTGGCGGCCAACGTGCTGATGTTCACCCTGATCTCCCTGTTCACCAACGCCAGCGCCGAAGAGGCCAGCGCCGCCGAAGCCTGCGCGGTGGACAACGTGCGCCGCCCGCAACGGCGCGAATTGCACGCCGCCTCGCCTCAGGAATTCGCCACCCAACTGGCCAAGCCGTTGGGCGCCAAGGCCGCGCAAAAGGAAGTCGAGCAAGCGCTGCGCGACCTCTACCTGCCCTTCGACGAGCGCCGCCCCTATGCACTGCGGCGCCTGCGCGACCGCATCGAGGCCAACCTGTCCGGGTTGATGGGGCCGAGCGTGGCCCAGGACATGGTCGAAACCTTCCTGCCGTACAAGGCCGGCGGCGAAAACTACGTCACTGAAGACATCCACTTCATCGAAAGCCGTTTAGAGGACTACCACTCGCGCCTCACCGGCCTGGCCGCCGAACTCGATGCCCTGCGCCGCTATCACCGCCAGACCCTGCAAGAGCTGCCCATGGGCGTCTGCTCCCTGGCCAAGGACCAGGAAATCCTCATGTGGAACAAAGCCATGGAAGAGCTGACCGGCATCGCCGCCCAGCGCGTGGTGGGTTCGCGCCTGAGTACCCTGAGCGACCCGTGGCGGCAATTGCTGCAAGGTTTCATCGACCTGCCCGACGAGCACTTGCACAAGCAACACCTGGCCCTCGACGGCCAAACCCGTTGGCTGAACCTGCACAAAGCCGCCATCGACGAGCCCCTGGCACCGGGCAACAGCGGCCTGGTGCTACTGGTCGAAGACCTCACCGACACGCAGATGCTCGAAGACAAACTGGTGCACTCCGAACGCCTGGCCAGCATCGGCCGGCTCGCGGCGGGGGTGGCCCACGAAATCGGCAACCCGATCACCGGCATCGCCTGCCTGGCGCAGAACCTGCGCGAAGAGCGCGAGGACGACAGCGAGCTGACGGAAATCAGCGGGCAGATCCTCGAACAGACCAAGCGCGTCTCGCGCATCGTGCAGTCGCTGATGAGCTTTGCCCACGCCGGTGGCCACCAGCACAGCGACGAACCGGTGTGCCTGGCCGAAGTGGCCCAAGACGCCATTGGCCTGCTGGCCCTGAACCGGCGCAATTTCGAAGTGCAGTTCTACAACCTGTGCGACCCCGAGCATTGGGTCTGCGGCGACCCGCAACGCCTGGCCCAGGTGCTTATCAACCTGCTGTCCAACGCCCGCGACGCCTCGCAACCGGGCAATGCCGTGCGGGTCAAGAGCGAAGCCAGCGAGCACACGGTCGACCTGATCGTGGAAGACGAAGGCAGCGGTATTCCCAAGAACATCGTCGACCGTTTGTTCGAACCCTTCTTTACCACCAAGGATCCTGGCGAGGGCACCGGTCTGGGCCTTGCTCTGGTCTATTCAATCGTTGAAGAGCATTATGGACAAATCACCATCGACAGCCCGGCTGACCTTGAAAGCCAACGCGGCACCCGTATTCGGGTAACCCTGCCACGTCATGTCGAAGCGACGTCCGCTGTGAACTGAGACCGTCGAGAGAATCGAATCAATGCCGCATATTTTGATCGTCGAAGACGAAACCATTATCCGCTCCGCCCTACGCCGCCTGCTGGAACGCAACCAGTACCAGGTCAGCGAGGCGGGTTCCGTGCAGGAAGCACAAGAACGATTCAGCATTCCCACCTTTGACCTGATCGTCAGTGACCTGCGCCTGCCGGGCGCCCCGGGCACCGAGCTGATAAAACTGGGCCAGGGCACCCCCGTGCTCATCATGACCAGCTATGCCAGCCTGCGCTCGGCGGTGGACTCGATGAAGATGGGCGCGGTGGACTACATCGCCAAGCCCTTCGACCATGACGAAATGCTCCAGGCCGTGGCGCGCATCCTGCGTGACCGCCAGTCGGCCCAGGCCAGCGGCGAAAAACCCGCCGGCAAGGCAGCCGCCGGCGGCGACAAGCCAGGCCCGGACAACAGCAACGGCGAGATCGGCATCATCGGCTCCTGCCCGCCGATGCAGGACCTCTACGTGAAGATCCGCAAAGTCGCGCCCACCGACTCCAATGTGCTGATCCAGGGCGAGTCCGGCACCGGCAAAGAGCTGGTGGCCCGTGCCCTGCACAACCTGTCGCGGCGCGCCAAGGCACCGATGATTTCGGTCAACTGCGCGGCCATCCCGGAAAGCCTGATCGAGTCCGAGCTGTTCGGCCACGAAAAAGGCGCGTTCACCGGCGCCAGCGCCGGGCGCGCGGGCCTGGTGGAAGCGGCGGACGGCGGCACGCTGTTCCTCGACGAAATCGGCGAACTGCCCCTCGAAGCCCAGGCCCGCTTGCTACGCGTGTTGCAGGAAGGGGAAATCCGCCGCGTCGGCTCGGTGCAGTCGCAAAAGGTCGATGTGCGCCTGATCGCCGCGACCCACCGCGACCTCAAGAGCCTGGCCAAGGTCGGCCAGTTCCGCGAAGACCTCTATTACCGCCTGCACGTGATTGCCCTGAAACTGCCCGCCCTGCGCGAGCGTGGCAGCGACGTCAACGAAATCGCCAGCGCCTTCCTGGCGCGCCAGAGCGCGCGGGTCAACCGCACCGACCTCACGTTTGCCCCAGACGCCGAGCAGGCGATCCGCCATTACTCCTGGCCGGGCAACGTGCGCGAACTGGAAAACGCCGTGGAACGCGCGGTGATCCTGTGCGAAAACCCGGAAATCAGTGCCGAACTGCTGGGCATCGACATCGAACTCAGCGACCTGGAAGACGACGACTTCATCGGCTTGGCACCACAACAGGGCAGCGCCAACACCACCAGCCACGAACCCACCGAAGACCTGTCCCTGGAAGACTACTTCCAGCATTTCGTCCTGGAGCACCAGGACCACATGACCGAGACAGAGCTGGCGCGCAAACTGGGGGTCAGCCGTAAATGCCTGTGGGAACGCCGCCAGCGCCTGGGTATTCCGCGGCGCAAGACGGGTGTGGCCAGCGAGAGCTGATCGGCGTCGCCAGGGGCGTGCGTTACAGGTAACGATGTGAAAAAACTGTTACCCGTTAACTTTCACGTAACAAAAACCGGGGCTTACGGTAACGAAGCCCCGGTTTTTTTGGGCCATGAAAAACCATCGACACCCAGCCAACCCCTTGTTTCATTGGGCTTTGCAAAAGTTGGCACGGCACCTGCTATGTATTCAGTACAAGAACAATAACAAGCAATGCACACGACAATAAAAATAAGACGAATCGACTCACGCACAATAAAAACAAGACGGCGAGAGGCGCAGCTAACTGATTCTTTTGGAGAGGCGTTGTATTTGGGGCTTGCCCCACAACCAGGCCGAGAACAATAAAAACTGTCCTAAGACAGAGCCTGAACTGGTTGGATCAATCGAGATCATTGCAACACAGCGATCAAAGCAATCCGTTTGCTCTTGACTCCCGATTGGGAGTGTCACAACGGTCAACAGCCTTGTGGCAAGGGCACTCAACAAAAACAAGAAGCCCGAAACCAATAATAAAAACAGAGCATGCAACTACTTCTTGGGGAGCTTCGGCTCCCCTTGTAGTTTCCGTAATTGCGCATTTCCCTTGCAGTTTGCCGCTTAAAACACGTGGCTGCTCCAGTCTCCTACACCATCCCCCGACTAAATGCTAGAATCCCCGCCCATCATGCGGTCATTCTTCGTTATGGCCGAACATTCCTTCAAACAGTGCATCCCATGCTGAAGAAGCTGTTCCAGTCATTCCGTTCTCCCCTGCGTCGCACACAGCACCTGCGTAGCACCCCTGAAGTGCTCAACAGCAGCCAACATTCGCTGCAAAAGGCGCAATTCAGCCGTTATGCGGTGAACATCGTCGAACGCCTGCAAAACGCCGGTTACCAGGCCTACCTGGTGGGTGGTTGCGTGCGCGACATGCTGCTCAACATCACCCCCAAAGACTTCGACGTCGCCACCAGCGCCACGCCCGAACAGGTCAAGGCCGAGTTTCGTAACGCGCGCATCATTGGCCGTCGGTTCAAATTGGTGCATATCCACTTTGGCCGCGAAATCATTGAAGTAGCGACCTTTCGCGCCAACCACCCGCAAGCCGATGAAGAGGAAGACAGCAACCAGTCCTCACGCAATGAAAGCGGGCGCATCCTGCGCGACAACGTCTACGGCACCCTGGAAGAAGACGCGCAACGCCGCGACTTCACCATCAATGCCCTGTACTACGACCCGGTCAGCGAGCGCATTCTCGATTACGCCAATGGCGTACACGACATCCGCAACCACCTGGTGCGCCTGATTGGCGACCCGCGCCAGCGCTACCAGGAAGACCCGGTACGCATGCTGCGGGCCGTGCGTTTCGCCGCCAAGCTCAATTTCGGCATCGAGAAGCACACCGCAGCGCCTATCCGCGACCTGGCGCCGATGCTGCGCGAAATCCCGTCGGCGCGCCTGTTCGAAGAAGTGCTCAAGCTGTTCCTGTCCGGCCACGCCGCCGACACCTTCGAGATGCTGGTCGACCTGCAACTGTTCGACCCGCTATTCCCGGCCAGTGCCGAGGCGCTGGAGCACAACCCGACCTACACCCACACGCTGATAAGCGAAGCGCTGATTAACACCGACCTGCGTATCAAGCAGAACAAACCGGTGACCCCAGCCTTCCTGTTCGCCGCCCTGCTCTGGCCGGCCCTGCCCGCCCGAGTGCTGCGCCTGCAAAGCCGCGGCATGCCGCCGATCCCGGCGATGCAGGAAGCCGCCCACGAGCTGATCGCCGAGCAATGCCAGCGCATCGCCATCCCCAAGCGCTTCACCCTGCCCATCCGCGAGATCTGGGACATGCAGGAACGCCTGCCCCGGCGCAGCGGCAAACGCGCCGACCTGCTGCTGGATAACCCGCGTTTCCGCGCTGGCTACGACTTTCTCCTGCTGCGCGAAAGCGCCGGCGAGCAGACCGATGGCCTGGGCGAATGGTGGACCGACTACCAGGACAGCAACGACAGCGAGCGCCGCGAGATGATTCGCGAGCTCAGCGGCAAGGACGACGGCACCGGCGCTGCCCCCCGCAAACGTCGGCGCAGTAGCGGCAGCAAGCGTAAACGCGCCGCCGGCGCCGACGACTAAACCGATGGAACGCATCTATATAGGCCTGGGCAGCAACCTGGCCGCCCCGGCCGAACAACTGCGCCACGCCCTCGAGGCCATGGCGCACCTGCCCCAGACCCGCCTCGTCGGCACGTCCGCGTTCTATCAAAGCGACTCCCTGCTCCCCGGCCAACCGCGCTACACCAACGCGGTCGCGGCGCTGGACAGCAGCCTTGAGCCGCTGCAACTGCTGGACGCGCTGCAAGCCATCGAAAACGACCAGGGCCGCGAACGCCTGGAACGCTGGGGCCCGCGCACCCTGGACCTGGATATCCTGCTGTTCGGCGATCGCCTGATCGACGAGCCGCGTCTCAAAGTCCCCCACTACCAAGTGCACCTGCGGGCATTTGTCCTCTATCCATTGGCGGAATTGGCACCCGCTGACTTGCGCCTGGCCGACGGCCGCATGCTCAAGGACTTGCTGGCCGATTGCCCGTTTGTCGGCCTCGAACGCCTGTAGCCTCGCTGTTTTATTGCTGAAACGCATCAGTAACAGGGGTAACACCGCAGACGTAACAACGCGGTAACACATCCAATTGACTTACCGAGTTCTCCTCACGACTATAGGCGTCCCGCTGCCGCCAACCCGGCGCTGAAGGGCGCAATCCAGGCCTTATAAGCACGACAACAGACCGTGCGCCTGTATAAACGAAGCATCACGCGCGTTACT
This sequence comes from Pseudomonas sp. MF08817, assembly GCF_059862705.1. Classification (NCBI taxonomy): domain Bacteria; kingdom Pseudomonadati; phylum Pseudomonadota; class Gammaproteobacteria; order Pseudomonadales; family Pseudomonadaceae; genus Pseudomonas; species Pseudomonas sp. MF08817. The sequence goes on along the minus strand of NZ_JCBCUY010000024.1, from coordinate 89,606 downwards.
CGCAGTAGTTTCCCGGCGCCTGAACGAGGACTTTTTCATGCCAGACACCACCCTGACCACCCTGCAAGGCCTCAAGCAAAAGGGCGAGAAAATCGCCATGTTGACCTGCTATGACGCCACGTTCGCCCAGGCCTGCTGCCAGGCTGGCGTGGATGTGCTGCTGGTCGGCGATTCCCTGGGCATGGTGTTGCAAGGCCATGACAGCACGCTGCCCGTCACCAACGCGGAGTTGGCTTACCACGTCGCGTGCGTCAAACGCGGCAACCAGGGCGCGATGATCGTCGCCGACCTGCCCTTCATGGCCTATGCCACCATCGAACAGGCCCTGCACAACAGCGGCCAACTGATGCAGGCCGGCGCCCACATGGTCAAGCTCGAAGGCGCCGCCTGGCTGGCCGAGCCCATCCGCCTGCTGGCCGAACGCGGCGTGCCGGTGTGCGCACACCTGGGCCTGACCCCGCAATCGGTCAACGTGCTGGGCGGCTATAAAGTGCAGGGGCGCAACGAAGCCCAGGCGCGGCAGATGCGCGCCGATGCCATTGCCCTGGAACAGGCCGGTGCGGCGATGATTTTGCTGGAATGCGTGCCGAGCGAACTGGCCGAAGAAATTTCCCACGCGGTAAAAGTGCCGGTGATCGGCATTGGCGCCGGCAGCGGCACCGACGGCCAAGTGCTGGTGATCCACGACATGCTCGGCCTGGCCCTGACCGGCCGCTCGCCCAAATTCGTGAAGAACTTCATGCAAGGCCAAGCCAGCATCCAGGATGCCTTGAGCGCCTACGTCAAGGAAGTCAAAGCTGTGACCTTCCCCGCCACCGAACACGGGTTTAGCGCATGAACATGGTCAGAACCGTGCGTGAACTGCGCGCCGCCGTCGCCCGCGCTCGCAGCGAAGGCAAACGCATTGGCCTGGTGCCCACCATGGGCAACCTGCACAGCGGCCACGCGGCGCTGGTCACCAAGGCCGCCCAACGCGTCGATTTCGTAGTGGCGAGCATTTTCGTCAACCCACTGCAATTCGGCGCTGGCGAAGACCTGGACAAGTACCCGCGCACCCTCGCCGCCGACCAGGAAACCCTGGTGCAGGCCGGGTGCCACCTGCTGTTCGCGCCCACAGTCGAGGAAATGTACCCCGACGGCATGGCCGGGCAGACCCGCGTCAGCGTTCCGCAACTGTCCGAAGGCCTGTGCGGTGCCAGCCGCCCCGGGCATTTCGAGGGGGTGGCGACGGTGGTCAGCAAGCTGTTCAACATGGTCCAGCCGGACCTGGCGATTTTCGGCCAGAAAGACTTCCAGCAACTGGCCGTGATCCGCGCTCTGGTGCATGACCTCAACCTGCCGATCCAGATCATCGGCGAGCCCACCGTGCGCGCCGAAGACGGCTTGGCGCTGTCCTCGCGCAACGGTTACCTGAGCGCCGAACAACGGGCCATCGCCCCAGCGCTGTATCGCAGCCTGAGCCAGATCGGCGCGGCCATCGAGCAGGGCGAACGCGACTACCCGGCGTTGCTGGCCGAGCAGAGCCGCGTACTGCAAGCCGCGGGTTTTCGTCCCGATTACCTGGAAATCCGCCACGCCCTGACCCTGCGCCCGGCCACCGGCGAAGACCGCGACCTAGTGATCCTGGCCGCCGCGTACCTGGGCGCGACACGGTTGATCGACAACTTGCATGTGAATCTGGATGCCTGAGGGGCATCCCCTGTGGGAGCACACAGGCCCTCCTCACCAGGGCCTGGTGCCGCCAAAATGCCCTCGCAGACAGCAATTGCTCCCCCTTCCCGCTTCGGGCAAACTGCGCGCCGATTCGGGGTTCTGACCAAGGAAACACTCATGCACGCCATCATGCTCAAGGCCAAGTTGCATCGCGCCGAAGTCACCCACGCCGTGCTGGATTACGAAGGCTCCTGCGCCATTGATGGCGAGTGGCTGGACCTGTCCGGCATCCGTGAATACGAACAGATCCAGATCTACAACGTCGACAACGGCGAACGCTTCACCACCTACGCGATCCGTGGCGAAGAAGGCTCGCGCATGATTTCGGTCAACGGCGCGGCGGCCCACAAGGCCAAGGTCGGCGACCGCGTCATCATCTGCGCCTACGCCCACTACAGCGAAGCCGAGTTGCTCAATTTCAAGCCACGCATGCTGTACATGGCGCCGGGCAACGAACTGAGCCACACCAGCAACGCCATCCCGGTCCAGGTCGCCTGAACCTTCGCGCAGCCCTGCGCACCCGCCCCGCCGGCAGCCAACCTGCCGGCGCCGGCCGTTGAAAATAGCCTCCGACAAAATCAAGACAGCTCCAGGCACAAGGTTTATGGTATTGGCCTTGCGCCAGTAAGCCCTGGTGGCGCAGCTTGACCGGATTTGTCTTGTACCGAACAGGACGTTCCGGGCCGTTCAGTGTCCAAAAGCCAGTCCAAGTTCAAGTTAAGGAACCCCGCAGCGATGGCGTACTACCGCACTCCCCATGACGTGACCGCTCTGCCTGCCTGGCAGGCGTTGAATGACCACCGCCAGGCCATGCAGGATTTCAGCATGCGCGAGGCGTTCAACAGCGATCCTCAGCGCTTTAGCCAGTTCACCCTGAGCAGCTGCGGGCTTTTGCTCGACTATTCGAAAAACCTGATTACCACCCAAACCCGCGAGCGCCTGGTGACCCTGGCCAACGAGGTCAAGCTCAAGGACGCCATCAAGGCGCTGTTCGACGGCGAAATCGTCAACTCCTCCGAAGGCCGCCCGGCGCTGCACACCGCCCTACGCCGCCCGGTGGGCGACAAGTTGTCGGTCAATGGCGTCAACGTCATGCCCGACGTGCACAAGGTGCTCAACCAGATCACCGAACTGGTGGGCCGCATCCACGATGGCCTGTGGCGCGGCTACACCGAAAAGCCAATCACCGACGTCGTCAACATCGGCATCGGTGGCTCGTTCCTCGGCCCGGAGCTGGTGTCTGAGGCATTGTTGTCCTACGCCCAGAAAGGCGTGCGCTGCCACTACCTGGCGAACATCGACGGCAGTGAGTTCCATGAACTGGCGCAGAAAATCCGCGCTGAAACGACGCTGTTCATCGTTTCGTCGAAATCCTTCAACACCCTCGAAACCCTGAAAAACGCCCAGGCCGCGCGCGCCTGGTACCTGGCCCAGGGCGGTTCCGAGGCAGAGCTGTACAAACACTTCATCGCGGTGTCGAGCAACAACGCCGCGGCCGTGGCGTTCGGCATCCGTGAAGAGAACATCTTCCCGATGTGGGACTGGGTCGGTGGGCGCTACTCGCTGTGGTCGGCCATTGGCCTACCGATTGCCCTGGCCATCGGCATGTCCAACTTCAAGGAACTGCTGTCGGGTGCCTACACCATGGACCAGCATTTCCAGAACGCGCCGTTCGAGCAGAACATGCCGGTGCTGCTGGCACTGCTGGGCGTGTGGTACGGCAACTTCTGGGGCGCGCAAAGCCACGCGATCCTGCCGTACGACCACTACCTGCGCAACATCACCAAGCACTTGCAGCAACTGGACATGGAGTCCAACGGCAAGAGCGTGCGCCAGGACGGCACACCGGTGTCCACCGACACCGGGCCGGTGATCTGGGGCGGCGTCGGCTGCAACGGCCAGCACGCCTACCACCAGTTGCTGCACCAGGGCACCCAGTTGATCCCGGCCGATTTCATCGTGCCCATCGTCAGCTTCAACCCGGTGGCCGACCATCACCAGTGGCTGTACGCCAACTGCCTGTCCCAGAGCCAGGCCCTGATGCTGGGCAAGACCCGCGCCGAAGCCGAAGCCGAACTGCGCGACAAAGGCCTGAGCGAAGACGAAGTGCAGAAACTGGCGCCGCACAAAGTCATCCCCGGCAACCGCCCCAGCAACACCCTGGTGGTGGAGCGCATCAGCCCCCGTCGCCTCGGCGCGCTGGTGGCGCTGTACGAACACAAGGTCTTCGTGCAGAGCGTGATCTGGGGTATCAACGCCTTCGACCAATGGGGCGTGGAGTTGGGCAAGGAGCTGGGTAAAGGCGTCTACAACCGGTTGATCGGCAGCGAAGAAACCCCGGCCGACGATGCCTCGACCCAAGGTTTGATCGACTACTTCCGCGGGCGTCATCGCGGGTAAGCGGTCACCCTGCCACTTGCTGTGTGTGTATCTGTGGGAGCGAACCTGCTCGCGATAGCGGTTTTCAGCCAAACCATTAAGGGCTGATAGGCCGCCATCGCGAGCAGGCTCGCTCCCACAGTGTTTTTTGACTCCGCCTTACCTGGGCGGATAGTTCGCCAGAATCCGGCTCACGGTCGCGCGCACGGCGGCGCTACGGTCGGCGGGGTTCGGGGAAGTGCTGAGCAGTTGCTCGTCGCTGCCGCGCCAGACCAGTTTGCCGTCCTTGCCGTCGAGCAGGTCGATCTGCAAGGTCGCCACCTTATAGGTCACGTTGCGGGTTTCGTTGTACATCGGCGCGCCCCAGTAGCCATTCCACGGGCCGCCCCAGGCGCTGCCGCCGTAGTTAGTGGTGACTTGCTGCTGGCGGTCTTCGACGATCAGGTAGGTCTGCACGTTCAGGTCCGCCCGCGCCCCGCTCGCTGCCGGGCGCAAGCCGCGCTGGTCCAGTTGTTCGCCCACTGCCTGGCGGATGCGTTGCTCGGTCAAGTCACTCTTGATCCGCGGGTCGTCGGGGCGGTACTGCAACGCGGGTTCTTTCCAGCTCCAACTGCGATAACCGGCAAAATCGCGGCTGGCATCGAAGTCGTGGTTGACCTGGTTCGATTGGCAAGCGCTGAGCAACACGGCACAAGCCAGTACAGCGACGTAACGCAGCATGATGTTTCTCCCATGGAAGACATGAACGCAAAACCCGATGGCTAGCTGGGAGGATACGCCGCCAGGGCGTTTTCCACAGCCTGGCGCAGCGCATCGACGCGCTCGCTCAGGCTGCCCTGGCTGCTGGCCTCCGCGCTGGCGCTCCAGACCGGTTGGCCGCTGGCGCCATCGAACAGGTGGACCCGCACCACCACCACTTCCACCTCATAGGTGCGCACGATGGGCACCGTGTTGTACATGCCATAGCCGTTGCCGTAGCGGTTGTAGCCACCATAGCCGCCATAGGCGTAATCGTCGCGGACCTGGCGCAGGCGTTTTTCCAGGTGCAAGTCGGCGCTGACCGACAAATCCGCCGGGCGGTTGTCGTGCACCGGGCGCAGCCCCCGTTGGTCGAGGGCGTCGCTGACCGCTTCGGCCACTTGCGCTGAATCGGCCCAGGCACTGCTGGCGGGCAGGCGCCCGTCGCGCCAGGCCCAGTTGCGGTAGCGCCCGTAGTCGCGCACGGGCGCCGGGTAGGCGCTGCGGTCGACGGTGTTGGCCGCTTGCGCCGGCGCGGGCGGCAGGGGTTTGGAGTCGGCGACATAAGGGTTCTGGCTTTGGCAGGCGCCAAGGCTCAGGCACAACAGCAGAAGACCAGCACCGCGTTTCATCTCGCGCTCCGTTGAGGGCTGCCTAGACGGGACGGCAGACCCAGTGCAAGTAACGCCCCAACCCGGCGAACGCCGGGTGGCGCCTGTGGGCCAGTTCCATTTCGAGCAAATCGGCCAGTTCGGCGCGGGCCTGGAACTCCACCGGCATGTAGTCGTGGAACACCCGCACCCCGCTTTGGCTTTCGACCTGCCACAAGCCTTCAAGTTGCGCCGCCAGTTCACGCGGATCAAGGGGCTGTTGCGGGGTCAGGCTTTGCTTTTCGCCGGCCATGTCGTTCTTGCGCATCTTGCGAAAATGCCCTTTGAGCAAGTTGCGGTAGATCAGCGCATCGCGGTTGTAGAACGCCAGGGACAACCAGCCATCGGCGCGGGTCAGTTGGTGCAGCACCGGCAGGATCGCGTGGGGTTCGGCCAGCCATTCCAGTACCGCGTGGCACAGCACCAGGTCATAGGGCTCGGTGAGTTGGCCGAGCAGGTCTTGCCACGGTGCCTGGATAAAGGTTGCGCTCTGCCCCGCCTCGGCAAAACGCTGGCGGGCGCCTGCGAGCATCGGTTCGGCCGGCTCGGCCAGGGTCACGTCATGGCCGCGCTGGGCCAGCCACAGCGACATGTGGCCCAGGCCCGCGCCGATATCCAGCACCCGCAGCGGCCGCTCGGGCAGGGTTTGGAGCAAATCCGCCTGGAGCACCGCCAGGCGAATCGCACCCTTGGCGCCGCCGTAGATTTTCTCGGCGAAGCGGGTCGCCAACTGGTCGAAATGCCGGTCGCTCATGCGCCGAACCGCCGTTCGCTGTCGGCCAGTTTGCTGCGTACCACGTCGTTCATGTCCAACCCCAGCTCGCTGCACAGCAGCAATAGATACAGCACGATGTCGCCCACTTCCTGGCCGGCGTGGGCCAGTTTGTCGGCGGGCAGTTGGCGCGATTGGTCTTCGCTGAGCCACTGGAAGATTTCCACCAGCTCGGCCATTTCCACGCTGGCAGCCATGGCCAGGTTTTTCGGGCTGTGGAAGGGCCGCCAATCGTTGCGATCACGGATGGCGTGCAGGCGTTGGGTGAGTTCTACAAGGTTCATCGGGTTCTCCTCAAGGCGCATAGCTTCGGGGGGTTGGGGTTGGGAAGCAACTGGTGGGTGGCTGGCGCGCGATTTGCGGTGGGTTCATCGCGAGCAGGCTCGCTCCCACAGGCCGATAACCGGCCCGCGATGGCGGCCTAACACTCAGTCCACCACATTGAACTCCACCCGTGCCGTCTGCCCGCCTTCGTCGAGCACGCTCAGTTGATAGCGCCCCACGTCGCCGAAAGTGGCGTTGATGCTGTCCTGGTGGGCGCTATCGCCCAGGGGCGCGCCGTTGACGAACCACCAGCGCCGGCCGTTGCCGCCCAGGGCCGAGAGTTTCAGGCGCAGCCGCTCTTGGCTGGCAGCCGGGCGGCGCAGTTGGTCGCCTTCGCGCACGCCGACAATCGACAGCGGTGCCGCCGCCGACAGCAGCGGCCCGGGGCATTGCGGGTCGGTGGCCGGCAGGCGTGCCTCGCGGCGCTCGGCCCGGGGCAGCCAGGGTTCCAGCGGCGCCGGCCACAGCGCTACCTCGCGGGCCACGGCGCCGGGGCACTTGGCGTCCACCCGCAGGCCCTTGTCGTTGACCCAGATGGTTTCCAGCAGGCCCACGCCCAGCGGTTGGTCCAGCGCCTGCAAGGTGGGCGGCGTGGTGCCGTCCAACGTCCAGGCAAAGCGCTGGCGACGGCAATTGGGGTCGCTGCGGCTCAGCGGTTGGCCCAGGGGCCAGCAGATCGCCGCTACGCCGACATTAAGCGGCACCGCTTGCACCGGGGCGCTGATGCCACGCTGGCTGTCGCGGTTAATCAGCACGTCGTGCACTTGCAGCATCAACGGCGCCGCCGAGGCCAGGCCGAATTGCCCGGGCACCGGCGTGCCGTCGGGGCGGCCGATCCACACACCGATCAGGTAACGCGGGCCCACGCCCAGGGCCCAGGCGTCGCGAAAGCCGTAGCTGGTGCCGGTTTTCCAGGCCAGCACCGGGCGTTGCACCAGTTCGGCGCGCGGGTCGCGGTCGGGGCGGGCCTGGCCGCTGAGGATGCGCCGCACGATCCACGCCGCCCCCGGCGACAGCAGCGGCCGCTCGCGCAACTCATCGTCCGGTTGCAGGCGAATGGCCGCGCTCTTGCCGCCCCGGGCGAAGGCGCTGTAGCCGCTGACCAGGTCTTCCAGGCGACTGCCCGCGCCGCCGAGGATCAGCGACAGGTTCGGCTCGGCCAGGGCTGGCAGTGCCAGGGGCATGCCGCCGATGCGCATCTGCGCGGCAAAGCGCTTGGGCCCGTAGGCTTCGAGCAATTGCACGGCGGGCAGGTTGAGGGAGGTGGACAGCGCGCTGCTGGCCGGCACCGGGCCGCTGAAGCCCATGGAGAAGTTGCCGGGGCGGTAATCGCCGTAACGCCGGGGCACGTCCTGCAACAGCGACTCGGAATGGATCAGGCCCTCGTCCAGGGCCATACCGTAAAGGAACGGCTTGAGGGTCGAGCCCGGCGAGCGCAGGGCGCTAATCATGTCGACATGGCCGAAGCGGCGGGCGTCGTTGATGTCCACGGAGCCCAGGTAGGCGCACACCGCCATGGTCTGCGCCTCGACCACCAGAATCGCCGCCGACGTGTGCTCCGGCAGCCGCGCGCGCCAGCCCAGCAGCAGGTCTTCGAGGCGCCGCTGCAAGGTGGCATCGAGGGTGGTGCGGATCAGCGGTGGGCTGTCGGCGCGGTTCAGGCGCCGCGCCAGCAGAGGCGCCAGGCTCGGCTCCAGGCGCGGGGCCAGCAGCAACGGTTCTTCCAGGGCCTCATCCACCGCCGGTTGCGGCCAAATACCGAACTCGGCCAGGCGCCGCAGCACTTTGTCCCGCGCCACCTGGGCCCGCGCCGGGTGGCGATCGGGGCGCAAGCGGCTCGGCGCCTGGGGCAACACCGCCAGCAACGCGGCTTCGGCGTGGGTCAGGTGCAGCGGCGATTTACCCAAGTACGCCCAACTGGCGGCCGCCACGCCTTGCAGGGTGCCGCCGAATGGCGCGCGGTTGAGGTACAGCGCGAGGATCTGGTCCTTGGACAGGTGCCACTCCAACTGCGCGGTGCGCCACAACTGGCGCAACTTGCCGTGCCAGGTCCGCGAATGGGGGTCGAGCAGGCGCGCCACCTGCATCGACAGAGTGCTGCCGCCCGACACCACGCGCCCACCCACCAGGTTCTGCCACGCGGCACGGCCCAGCGCCAGCGGGTTGACCCCAGGGTGGCGGTAGAACCAGCGGTCTTCGTAGGTCAGCAGGGCATCGAGGTAGTACGGCGACACTTGGTCGGTGGCCACCGGGTAGCGCCACACGCCGTTGGCATCGGCAAACCGCCACAACGGCGTGCCATCCTCGGCCAGCACCACGCGGGCGAGGTCATCCTGGGGCAGCGGCAAGGGCCAGAGGCGGTCGGCCAGCCAAAGCAGGGCGAGCAGCAGCAACAGCGTGGCCGCCGCCCAGGGCAAAAACCCCAATAGACGCCGCCCTTTCTGAGGCAGCGGCTCCTCTTTACTGGCTGTGGCGCCGCTATCGCGGGCAAGCCCGCTCCCACAACGGGTTGGCTGCACAGCAGGGGGTTGCAGGCTCATGCGCGCAAGGCCATGGTGCTTGCGGAACTCGGCGCCGGTATCCGCGGCCCAAGGTTCAGGTCCGGCATTGCCGCCCACTTTTTCATCAGGATGCACATATGCAGGTAGAAAGCTTTTTCGAGTGGCTCGGCCAGGCGCTGGGCGCGGTGATCCGGTTTATCGTCGATGGGTTGAGCGGGTTGTTCAATGCACTGACTCACGCGGGCGGCAATTTTGTCGAAGGGCTGTCGCAGACGCTGGGCATGGACACCTCAATCATCAGCATCCTGGCCCTGATCGTGGGCCTGATGCTGCTGTATTCGGCGATCCGCGCCTTTATGCGCGCCTCCATCATCATGGGGATCATCTGGCTGCTGCTGGGGTTGTGGCTGTTGAGCTGGGTTATTCATTGAGCGATGGCTGTAGTTGTAGCAAGCGGGCTCGCCCGCGCTGGAGTGTGTAGCGCTCCTGAATCGGTACTCAATGAGCGCCGATTACGACAGCGTCGCGGGCGAGCCCGCTTACTACACGATCACTCTCGCGGGCAAGCCCACTCCCACTGGGGCTTGCCCTACTCCTATCCGATCAACGCCCCTTGATAACCATCTGCGCCGGCGCATCGCCCACGGCCTGCCAGTTGGGCCGGTACATCGACTCCACTTGCGGCGGCGGTACGCGGTAGGTGCCCGGGGTGACGGCACGCGCCAGGTACAGCAAGTGCGTGGTGCCGTAGCCGTCCAGGTTCAGGGCCGCGACGTAACGGTCATCGCGGAACTCCTGGTGCTTGAGCCCGGCGTTCTGCATCGATTCGCGCCATTCCTTGACCTTGCTGCTGGCGTTTTCCAGGCTGGCAGCGCTTTGCGCCAGGTTCTGGTTTTCCAGCTCCAGGCCGGCGGGCAGCAGGTCTACCACCAGGGCATCGGGCACGCGCTGCTTGGCGGCAACGGCAATGTGCACCAGCACCAGGTCGCCGCTGGCCAGGGCATTGAGGTTCAACGGCTGGCCGTTCATGCCCAGGTACTCGCGGCGGATGCTCAGGTTCTCGCCCCCTGCCACCGGCGCCTGCACCGGATAACCGGAAATGGTCAGTTGCTGATACACCGCTTCGCTGCCTTCATTGCGCAACGACAGCGGCGAGGCCAGCAGCGGGCCTTCGAGTTTCAACCCCGGTTGGTTGTTGTTCAGCTCGCGGGTTTCGCTGGCGCTGCTCAGTTGCGCGGCCCAGGCGCTTTCCGGCTTGCCCAACAGGCCACGGCCGGCGAGGAACAGCGAGTTGCGTTCCTGGGTCGATAGGTACTGACTGGCCGCCAGTTGATCGGCCAGCTCGAACAGGCGCTCTTCACGCTTGCCCTTGGCCAGGTCGTTTTCTTCCAACAACGCCAGTATCAGCGCTTGATCGCGCAGCGGGCTGCCGTAGTCCGCAAGCCAGCTCTTGCTGCTGCGGGTGGCGGCCAGGCCGGCGATCAGGGCTTGGTCGGCGCGCGGCTGATCGCCCATTTTCTGCAGGGCCACCGACAGTTGCACCAGCGGCAAGCCAGAGCGGGCGTCGGTGCGCCGCTCGAACAGGCTGCGCAGGGCGCCCAGCGGTGCCTGCTGGCTGCGGGCCAGAACCAGGCCGGCGTAGGCCTGCACGGCGAAGCGGGTATGTTCGGCGTTCTCGCTGTAATTGACTTCAATCAGGTTGCGTTCCTGCACATAACGCAGCAGGCGTTCGTTGGCCTTTTTTAGCGCCTCGGGCGGCACGGCGAAGCCTTGCTCGCGGGCGCGCAGCAGGAAATCGGTGACGTAGGCCGTCAGCCAGTATTCCTCTTCGCCGTCCGCGCCCCACAGGCCGAAGCTGCCGTTGTAGCGCTGCATGCCCAGCAGGCGTTCGATGCCCAGTTCGATCTTGCGTTTGCGCTCCGCCTCTGGCTCGCCTTCCAGGCCCAGGCGCTTGAGGCTCGCGGCGTCGGCGTAGAGCGAGGGGTAGAGGCCGCTGGTGGTTTGTTCCGAGCAGCCGTAGGGGTAGGCCTTGAGCGCACGGATCTGCTCGCCCAGGTTCAGCGGCGGGCGGCTTGACAGGCTGAGCAGGGCTTCGCGGCCGGCTGGTTCAAACGCCGCCAACTCGCCTTCGGGCAGGGTCCACGGCTGGTCCTTGAGCACGGCGCGGTAGTGCTTGAGCATCGCCGGGTAGGCCGGGCGCACGCCCAGGGTCCACTCGCGGGTGAACGGCGGCAGGTTCTCGCCCGGCAGGTCGAGGCCATTGACCAACACCTTGACCTTGCCCTGGCCAAAACCGCCCAGGGCCTGCACCGGGATCTGCAAGGTGGTGCGCTGGCCCTGGGCCAGTTGCACGCTATGGGTGGCTTCGCCCGGCAAGCTCAACTGGCCTTCGGCGCTCAGTTGCACCTGGAGCTTCTGCGCCTTGCCCGACAGGTTGGAAAGGTCCAGGGCGACTTTGGTCTGGTCGCCCCCGGCGAGGAAGCGCGGCGCCGACAATTCGGCGATCAGCGGCGCGGCAATCACAGTCTTGGCTTGTGCCATGCCGTAGCGCTCGTCGGTCCAGGCCTGGGCCATCAGGCGCAGTTCGCCGTTGAAGTCAGGGATGTTGACGCTGACTTCCCCTTCGCCCTGGGCGTTGAGAGTCACCGGCGCGCTTTGCAGGGCGACGATGGTGACGCTGGTGTCCGGGCGTTTACCGCCCTTGGCCAGCGCCGCGTCGCCACCAAAGGCCAGGCTGGCCAAGCGGCCCTGGCCGGCTTCGATCAACTGCCCATAAACGTCAAGTTGGTCGGCGCCGTAGGCCTTGCGCCCGAACAGGCTGGAGTACGGGTCGGGCGTGGGGTATTCGGTGATGTTGAGGATGCCCACATCCACCGCAGCCACCAGCACATGCACCTGTTTGGGCACGCTGCCATCGGCGTTTTTCGCCTGGATTTTCACGGTCAGCGGCTGTTTGGGGCGCATTTTTTCCGGCGCGCTGAGGGTCAGGCCCAATTTGCGTTGCGTGCGATCCAGCGGCAGGTGCAGCACGCCGACGGCGCGTTTGGGGGTGATATTGGCCTTGCGCTCGCCCGGGCGGATCACCAAGGCGCTGACGTAGAGGTCATGGCGCGCCCATTTCGGGTCGAGCTGAATGGCGAAGCTCTTGCCCTCGGCCGGTACGTCGATTTCTTCCCACCACAGCGGGCCTTCGGCCGATTCCACCAACAGGTAGCCCTTGCCGGCGGCGGGCGGGGTCACCGTGACGTTGGCGGTGTCGCCATCACCGTAGGCGGGTTTGTCCAGGGCCAGTTTGACCTGGTCGGGGCGCACGGCACCGCCTTCGGCGTTGTCCTGGGCGCGGTAGCCGGCCCAGAAGCGCAGGCTGCTGACCAGCCCGGTCTGCGGGTCTTCGACCTCGACGCGGTACGGGCCCCACTCCACTTGGAAGCTGACCTTGGCGGTGTCGCCGGCCTTGATGTTCAGGCTCTGTTCGTCGAGGTTGAGGAATTTCTCGTTGAAGTGGTAGCTCCAGCCGTCACTGTCGGAGTAGTTCCAGTAGTAGTCGCGGCGCTCGCGCACCAGGCGCACCTTGAGCTGGTTGGCCGCCAGTTTTTGCCCTTGGTTGTTGGCCACCAGCAGCTCGAACTCCACCGGGCCGTCGCCGTCGGTTTCCTCGCCGTCGAACAGCGCACGGATACCCGGCAAACGCTCGGCCGGCCACACCGGTTGCACCACGCGGCGGGTGATGGGCCGCCCGCCCGACTCTTGCAGGCTGGCCTGGACGATCAGCTGCAGCGGCGACTTGGCCTCGGCCCATTTGCTTTCAAGGGCAATGACCGCTTCGCCGTCGGCATCGAGGGCGGTTTCTTCCAGCTCCAGGTCCTGGCTCAGTTCTTCCTCGGTGACCGAGCCGAACTGATAGCCGGGCAAGGCTTTTACCGCTTCGCGCAATGGCCGCACGTAGACCTGGCCACTGAGGCGGTTGCCCGCCGCCGGCGCGCCATAGAGGTAGCGGCCGTTGACGTTGATTTCGGCGGTGGCCGCCGGGGTGATCGGCGCGTCGCTGCCCTTGAGTTCCAGGGCCAGGCGTTCGGGAAGGAAGTCTTCGACGAGAAATTCATAGAGCTGGGGCTTGCCGTCGCCCAGGTCGAACACCAGTTGCCAGCGCCCGGTGGGCGCTTCGCCGGCCAGTTGCAGTTGATACTGGTAGAGGCCGGAAGCGTCGGCGTCCCAGACGAATTTGCGGCTGACCTGCTCGTCCGGGCGCCGTACTTCGACGCTGATGGGCTGCGGTTTGACGGCGTTACCGTCGTTATCGCGCAGCAAGGCGTTGAGCAGCACGGTTTCGCCGGGGCGGTAGAGGTCGCGGGGGCCGAACACGAAGAATTGCAGCGGATGGGCCTGGGGGCCGCCGATGTCGAATTCGGCCAGGTCCAGCGCGGCGCTGTTGAGGCGCAGCAGGCTGGTCTGTTCACCTTGGTGGGCGAGCAGCACTTCGGCTTTTTTCGGCAGCGGCAACTGGGCGTGGCCGCCCTTCTCGGTCTTGCCCTGGCCAACCACGCGACCTTCGTTGTCGAGCAGTTCCAGGCTGACGCCGTCCAGGGCCTTGCCGCCCTCCAGCGCCTGGGCGAACACATCGAGGCGGTTCTGGTAACGGTGTACCGACACGCCGATGTCACTGAGGGTGAAGAGCGTGGCCGGTTGCGAATAGTTGTAGGTGCCCGAGGCGCGCATCACCGCCAGGTACACGCCCGGCTGTTGCAGGGGCTTGAGGCCGGCGATGGGCAGCAGCAGGGTTTCGCGGGTGTTGCGCGCCGGGTTGAGGTCGAAACGCCCGCCGTAGACCAGTTCGGCCATGGGCAGTAACTCACGCGACTCGTAGCTTTGCAGGCTGGTGCTGCGCCCCCACTGGGCGAGGAATGCGGGCAGGGACTCGGGCTTGATGCGGAAGAACTCGACGTCGATCTTGTCGACGTTCAGCGCGATCACCGGCAGGCCTTCGGCCAGGCGCGTGGGCAGCAGGGTGCCACGGCTGGCGAAACCGACGGTGGCTTGCAGGTCGCGGGTTTCGAGGCGGCTGATGTGCTCGGCGGCGAGAGTTGCCTCGTTCACCGCACGCAGCCCGGCGTCAACGGTGAGCACCAGTTTGCGCTGCGGCTCCAGGTGGCGCAGGCGCAGTTCCATCAGGTTATCCGACAGCTCCCAGGCGCCATCGACCTTGCCGGACTTGCTGTCCACCAGGTGCACGCGGTCGGCGAACTTCTGCTGCGGGTCCAAGGGGATGGAAAAACTCACCGACAGGGTGCTGGCGCCATCCAGTTGCACCTCGGAGACGTCCACCACGCTTAACTCGCGCCCGGCGTAACGCTGCTTGAGCGCGTTCACATCCGGCGCAGCCTTGGCGGCAGCGGCAGGCGCGGCCGTCGAGGCGGCGGGCGGGGCCGGGTCGGGGGTCGAAGAATCGCAAGCGCTTAGCAGCGCAAGCGCGCAAGCCAGGAACAGTCCTTTGTTAAGCATGGGGCACTCATCGGCAGGGGCATCGAGGGGTTGAACTATATATCACCGGCGCCCACACGGCTGTGGCGCCGCTCACATTGACCGACAGAGGGCGGTTTGGTTCGCGGGCGTGGCTGATTTCCCCGTAGCAAACGGGTTTGCCCGCGCGGGGGTGCGCAGCAACCCCATGGCGACGTTATGCCGTGGCATTTTTACGGCCGCCGCGCAGCCGAGCGCGGGCTGTGCGCCGGGGGGCGGGCAGCTACAATGCCGCCTCTTGCCTGGAGCCCTTCATGTCTACCCTGCTTAGCGATTGGCGTCACCGCCCCACCCACCGGCGCGTCTGGGCGTTGGCGGCACCGATGATTCTGTCGAACATTTCGGTGCCCTTGGTGGCGTTGGTGGACAGCACGGTGATCGGCCATCTGCCCCACGCCCATCAGTTGGGCGCAGTCGCGGTGGGCGCCAGCCTCTATACCTTTCTCGCCTGGGCGATGGGGTTCCTGCGCATGGGTTCCACTGGGTTCGCCGCCCAGGCGGCCGGGCGCGGCGATGGCGCGGCATTGCGCCAGGTGCTGTTGCAGGGGCTGTTGCTGGCCATGGGTATGTCGGTGCTGCTGGGGGCGCTGGGAGTTCCGCTGAGTGGCGTGGCCCTGCACTTTATGCAGCCGTCCGCCGAGCTGGACCAGCTCACCCGCGACTTCTTCCACACCCGCCTCTTCGGCTTGCCCGCCGCGCTGGCCAGTTATGCCCTGGTGGGCTGGTTCCTGGGCACCCAGAACGCCCGGGCGCCGCTGGCGATTCTGCTGAGCACCAACCTGGTCAACATCGTGCTGAACCTGTGGTTCGTGCTGGAGCTGGACTGGGGCGTGGTCGGTTCGGCGCGGGCCTCGGTGATTGCCGAGTGGACCGGCGCCCTGATCGGCCTGGCCATGACCCGCAAAGCCCTGCGCGCCTACCCCGGGCACATTGCCTGGGCCGCGCTGGCGTTGTGGCAGAGCTGGCGGCCGTTGCTGGCGGTGAACCGCGACATTTTTATCCGCAGCCTCGCGTTGCAGTCGGTGTTTTTTCTTATCACGGTGCAAGGCGCGCGGCTGGGGGACGCCACGGTGGCCGCCAACGCCTTGTTGCTTAACGGCCTGCTGCTCACCGCCCATGCGCTGGACGGCTTGGCCCACGCGGTAGAGGCACTGTGTGGGCATGCCATCGGCGCCCGCGACCGGCCGGCCTTGCGCCGCGCACTGGTGGTGGCCTGCGGTTGGTCGCTACTGGCCAGCCTGGGCTTTGCCGCGCTGTTTGGCCTGGGCGGCCATTTGTTTATCCAGATGCAGACCGACATGCCCGACGTGCGCCAGACCGCGTTCGAGTACCTGCCTTACCTGGCACTGCTGCCGTTGATCGCGGTGTGGAGCTATCTGCTGGACGGCTTGTTCATAGGCGCCACCCGCGCCCGGGAAATGCGCAACGGCATGCTGTTGACGATGCTGCTGGTGCTGCCCTTCGCTTGGGGGCTACAAGGGCTGGGCAACCATGGGCTGTGGTTGACGTTCCTACTGTTCATGCTGCTGCGCAGTGCAACCCTGGCGGTCATCGCCTGGCGCTTGCAGGCCCGCGACCAATGGTTTATCGCCGGCGCCCACTAACCCGAACGTCCCTCCCACACCTGGCGCAACCGGGCCAGGCGTTCGCTGGCGCTGCCCGCCGGGCCTTCGGGCACGCTGGCGTAGGGGTAGCGCAGGCGAAGGCGCAGCCAGTCATCGAGCAGCCCATGCTCGCAAAAACCGTGGCGCAGGCCCTCTTGCAAGTGGCCCCAGATCACCTCGTATTCAAGCTCGGTGTCCAGGCTCCATTGGTAGGCGTGGCGCTCCAGCAGGCATTCTTGCAACTTGCCTTGCTGGCGGCTGTTGAGGCTTTGCTCGATGCGCAAGCGGTGCCCGGGCAGCGCGGGGTTGGTCAGTTGCTGCCAGCCGAGGCTGCCGACCGCTTTGTCGGCCCAGGTGCCGCCATGCCAGAACAGCAGCTCGACCGGCCCCAGCCAGCGGCTCAGTTCGGTGGCATCGCAGGCGTCGAAAAAATAGCTGGCGGTTTGCGGGTTGTAGTAGCTGAGCAACCCCTTGAAGTGCAGGCCGATGGTCACGGTGAGCATGCGCCGCAAATGGCCCAACAGGGTGGGCAGCGAGGCGTTGCTGCCCAGGAATAACCCTGGCCAGGCCAGAGGTTGGCTACGGCACAGCACGGCCAGCGCGGGGTGGCGCTCCAGGTCGATCAGCACCGGCCCCTGCTGCGCCAACGCGCGCAAATCGGTGGCCTCGAACAGCGCGTGCCAGTGCCCGTCCAGCAGGTGCGCCTGTTGGCGGGCCTGGGGCGAACCGGGTACATCGAGCAAGAACCACTGCGCCGCCTGCTGCGGGATCTGTGCCGGGTTCATGCCGCACCACTCTGGCGGAACCGGGCCAGCGCCCGACAGGTACAGACCCGCTCCCGGCAGTGTTTGTAACTGCCGCCGGCCGGCAGCATGCACAGCATCACCAGCGGGTGGCCACCTTGCAGCAGCTCCAGCAAACCTTGCTGGCCCTCGCCTTCATCGCTATGCCCCGATTGCGCCGGGCGGGCGTCCAGCACCACTTGCGCGCCGCACAGGTCAAGCCCGTCACCTTGGGTCTTGACCTGACTCTGGCCGACATTGAATTGCAACTCGCCATCGCCCTTTATCACCAGTTCCAGGTCGCCGGTCACTTCAATGCCACGCCCGGCCTCCATGAACTGGGTGCGGTCCAGGGTCGCTTCGATCACGGCGCGGTCCGGCTCCTGAGGCGGGATCATCCATTGCCCGGCATCTGCGGCCGGTACCTGCTGCCCCGCCAGGTAGCCAATAATCAGCGGGCGGTCAGGGTTGCCTTCGGCAAAACTGACCAGCACCTCCACACCGGGCAGCAAGCCCTTGATCGCTTCCTCAGTGAGCAGCGGCGACACCGCCACCCAGCAGTAGTCCGTGGCGGCCCCGCGCCCCGAGTACAGCCATTCAAAACGCAACGCCACCCGCCCCTGGGCAGCATGCACAGACTGATCGCCCAGAGGCTCGACCACCCACGCCCGCTGGACGATGCCTGTCAGCGGCTCGGCCGGCGGGTGGGCGGGCATGTAGGGCATGTCCAGGGGGTGGGCGCGGAAATGGTTGCGATAACCGCCGCTGTCGGCCGTATCGGGTGCTCCCCAGCGCCCGCCCTGGTGCTGCACGCCCGTCAGCAGCCACAGGCGGTTCCAGGCGCTGCGGCTGTGCCCGGCCAGCGGCAGGATGACGCCGCTGCGCAGGTCCACCAGGTCACTGTGGCCTTCGACCGGGCCGGGGCTGCCCAGCCCGAGGGGTTCGCGCAATTGCAGGTGGAAGCGCTCCGTGCCCAGCAGGCGCGGCGGTTGCCGGGCGAAAGCCTGGTGGGTGTCGGCAAACACCAGGCAATGGCCGGCCCGGTGGTGCTCGAAGTGGTAGTGGATGTTTTCCTGGGCGCACAGACGCTGGAGAAATTGCAGGTCGGTCTCGCTGTACTGCGTGCAGTAGTCGCGCACCGGGTAGTCGCCGACCAGGTCGAAACGCCAGCCCTCCTGGTGAATGCCGTGCTCGCGCAACACTTGCATGAGGATTTGCGGCACGCCCAGGTCACTGAACACCCGCTGATTGAAGCGCTGCCCCAGGCACGCCAGTTTCGGCCCCAGGCGCAAGCGGCATACGGCGGGCCGGGCCAAGGGGTCGGCCTGGACCACGCCGTGGATTTGCCCGTGGATGCCGCAACGGCCGTCCATGTGCAAGTAGGCATCGCGGTACATCAGGCGCCCGGCGTCAGGTGCCAAGTCGCCCACCTGCACCTGCAGGTCGAAGACAAAGGGTGTGCTAATGGCCTCGGTGCCCGTGAACGCCAGCACCTCGAAGCCGCGGCCCTGGCCCGCTATATCCAGACGAAATAAAGGCTCGCAGGCTGGATCAGGCATTGGCGTCTCTCTAACAGGAAGGGCGACTGGGGATTCTCTCCGAGAGACCGGTTCGAGTAGAGAGCAAGAGGGCAGATCAGGAACAGACCTACACAAAAAACAGACAAACCTACTGGAGCGTTAGGGCAACCCTCGGGTCGTCTGAAAAACCCCTTACATATAGAGGAAAAACCGTACACGCCAAATCGAAAACGCCCCGCATAGGCGGGGCGTTTTCAGGCATAACGAGGCTGCTACCTCAAGACGACAGGTACGACGAACGCGTCAGACCCAGGCGCAACGCATCCAGGTATTGGGTGCGCTCGGCGGCCGTGATCTTGGCGCTGGCCACTTTGTCGCGATAGTGGGTCATCAACTCCTCGGGCGACAAATGCACATAGCGCAGCATGTCCTCGATGGTGTCGTGGGTCTCGATGCCGGCGTGGTACACCGTGCCGTTGGGGTTCTGGTAGATGTTCACCGAGTCGGTGTCACCGAACAGGTTGTGCATGTCGCCGAGGATTTCCTGGTAAGCGCCCACCAGGAAGATGCCCAGCAGATAATCCTCGCCTTCGTTCAAGCCATGGACCGGCAGGCTGGTCTCGATGCTCTGCTCATCGACGTACTGCTTGATCTTGCCGTCGGAGTCGCAGGTCAGGTCTTGCAGCACCGCGCGGCGCAGCGGCTCTTCATCGAGGCGGTGCAGCGGCAGGATCGGCAGCACCTGGCCGATGGCCCAGGTGTCGGGCAGGCTCTGGAACACCGAGAAGTTGCAGATGTACTTGTCGGCTAACTTGTCGTTGAGTTCGTCCAGCACCTGGCGGTGGGAGCGTTGGCGGGCCTTGAGGGAGTTGTGCAGGCGCCGGCACACGGCGAAGTAGCACTGCTCGGCCAAGGCTTTTTCGGCCAGGGTCAACTTGCCATCGGCGTACTGGGCGGCCACATCGCTCATGTAGTGGGTGGCGCGCCAGTAGGTTTCGGTGACCATCTCAATGTCGGTCGGGCCCAAAAGGTCCACCAGCCATTGCACGGTTTCCGGCAGGTTTTCCTTGTTCTCGATCACCGGCACGTCGTCGTTGTGTTTCTCGACATCGGTGACCTGCACCACCAGCATGGCGTGGTGCGCGGTCAGGGAACGGCCGCTCTCGGAGAAGATGTTGGGGTGCGGCAGGTTCTGCGCGTCGCAGAACTCCTTGAGCATGCCGACCACGACACCGGCGTAGTCGTCCATGTCGTAGTTGATCGAACTGGCGTTGCGCGAATGAGTGCCGTCGTAGTCCACGCCCAGACCACCACCGACGTCGATGTGATCGACCGGCAGGCCCAGGTTGCGCAACTCGCCGTAGTAGCGGATAGCTTCCTTGAAGCCGTGCTGGTAGTCCGCCAGGTTGGCGATCTGCGAACCCATGTGAAAGTGCAGCAGGCGGATGCCTTGGTCCAGGCCCGCGTCGCGGAAACGCTCGACCACCGACAGCAGTTGCGCGGCCGACAAGCCGAACTTGGATTTCTCACCGCCGGTGTCTGCCCACTTGCTCGACGCCAACGACGACAGACGCACCCGCAGGCCGACCTGAGGCTTGACCTTGAGGGCCTTGGCTTCTTCGATCACCAGTTCAACTTCGGACTCTTTCTCGATCACGATGAACACGTTGTGACCCAGCTTCTGCCCCATCAGGGCCAGGCGAATGAACTCGCGGTCCTTGTAGCCGTTGCAAACGATGGTGCCGCCCTTGGGCGCCAGGGCCAGCACCGCCAGCAGCTCCGGCTTGGAGCCGGCTTCCAGGCCGATGGACACGTCCTGGGTGGCGATGATGTTCTCGATCACCGCCTCTTGCTGGTTGACCTTGATCGGGTACAGCGCGGTGTATTTGCTCTGGTATTCCAGGCGCGCGATGTTGGCGTCGAAGGCGCCGGTCAGTTGGCGTACGCGGTCTTGCAGGATATCGGGGAAGCGCACCAGCAACGGCAGCGACAAACCGCTTTGGCGCAGTTGATCGACTTGCTCGTACAGATCGATAGGCGAGCTGTTCGGGCCGTTCGGACGAACTTCGACGCGACCGGCGTCATTGATCGCGAAATATCCGGCCCCCCAATGGCGAATCCCGTAAACACTGCGGCTGTCCGCAACTGTCCATTGGCTGCCATCGTCTTTGCGTGTGCGTCGTACGGACATCGAAGTCCCCTATAAATGAAGTCAAAGAGCACCGGCCCAATCAGAGGCTGGCGCAGTCTAGAGAATGAAAATGACGGTTTGCCTGTAAGGGAGGTAGACCTCGCTGCCAGGACAGAGTTTAGAAACCAGTCAGAACAGGCTCTGTGAAAACCATGGAGACGACGCCAAGCCCTGTAGGAAAACAGGACAAAGAGTCAAGCCGAGGTGGTTTTCACAGAGGCTGCTAGCCGCCGGACTTCTTCGCCTTGAAGCCGTGCTTGAGCAACTCGGCCAGCAGCAGTTCGACGTGATCGCCCTGGATCTCGATGACCCCGTCCTTCAACGCCCCGCCCGTGCCGCAGCGCTTTTTCAGGCTGGTGGCCAGGTCTTTGAGCGCGTCTTCGGCCAGCGGCACGCCGCTGATGGTGGTCACGGTCTTGCCGCCACGGCCCTTGCTTTCGCGGCGCACGCGGGCAATGCCGTCGCCGGCCGGGAGCAGGGTCTGTTTGCAGATACAGGCCGCCACGGGCTGGCTACAGTCCGGGCAGTGGCGACCTGCGTCGGTGGAAAATACCAAGCCACCGAGGGCGGCGAAGGATGCGGCTTTTTTGGCCACCGGCAATCCTCTTGTGAGGACAAAGACTGGTCGAAGCACTTTGGCAAGGGCCCTCGACCGCGAAGCCCCACTCAGGCAGGGGCAGCGCTACTGAACCGGGCCAGGCCGGTGCAGCTTGAAAAGTCGCGCAGTGTAACGGCAAATTGCCTACTTGCTAAGAGCCAATTCGCGCAAATTTATGCGACTTTTGCGACTCGCTAAGCAGAGGGTCCGCGGGTGTCTGGCTATAGCGGTCGTTTCAGGTAGCGCTGCAATGCCGCCAGGGAGTCTGGGCAGTAGGGCTTTTCCTTGATCTCGCGCAGCACCACGTCCATGGGCAGGAAATGAGCCCGCTGCACTTCCTCGGGCTGCAAGCGCAACGGGCCGTCCCAGACCGCGGAAAACGCCGAGCACCACAGGCGATTGCCCGTGTCCTCGAAGTAGAAATGGTCGTGGGCGGTCAACTCGACACCGGCCACGCCCAGCTCTTCTTCCAGTTCCCGGGCCGCCGATTCGGCGTAGGTTTCGCCCGCCGCCACCATGCCCCCTGCCGCCACGTCCCAATAAGCGGGGTAGATGGCTTTGCTCTCGGTGCGCTGATGCACGCACAGCTCACCGGCAGAGTTGAACAGCAGGATGTACGTACCGCGCCCGATCAGGCCGCGTTCGCGCAAGTCACGTCGCACCAGGGCGCCGAGCAGGTTGTCCTGCTCGTCGACCCAGGCGATGGTTTCGGCATCGGAGGCCGCCCGGTGGGCCGCCTCGTTGGACGCATCGACCATGGTTCAGCCCTGGGACAGCAGCTGACGCAAGTCGATGACCGCGGCATTGGCCCGGGAAATGTAATTGGCCATCACCAGCGAGTGGTTGGCCAGCACGCCGAAGCCGCTGCCGTTGAGAATCATCGGGCTCCACACCGGCTCCTGGGACGCCTCCAGTTCACGGATGATCTGGCGCACGCTGACCGTGGCGTTTTTCTTGGCCAGCACGTCGGCGAAATCGACTTCGATGGCGCGCAGCAAGTGGGACAAGGCCCAAGCCTGGCCACGGGCCTCGTAGAACACGTTGTCGATCTGCATCCATGGCGTTTCCACCACTTCTTCGTCCACTTGCAGGATCTGCCCCGGCGCCGGCGCCTCGGTTTTCAGTGCGGTGTTGAGCTTGACCCGGCCGACGCTGGCCGACAGGCGCTGCGACAGCGAACCCAGGCGCGTGCCCACGTCGCCCAGCCAGTTGTTCAGGTTGTCGGCACGGGAGTAGAACAGCGCGCCCTTCTGGTTCGGGTCGGACAACCGCGCCTGGTAACGGCTCAGGGAGTTGATGCCTTCCTGGTATTCGGACTCGCTGGACGGCAGCACCCAGCTCTTGTTGTCGAAGTTGAAACGCGGCTCGGCCTTGGCCAGGTCGGCGTCCTCGGCGGACTGCGACTGGGAGCGGGCGAAGTCTTTACGCAGGGCGCGGCTCAAGTCGCGCACCTGCACCAGCACGCCGTATTCCCAGCTCGGCATGTTGTCCATCCACAGGCCCGGCGGGAAACGGTCGTTGGAAATGTAGCCACCCTGCTTGCTGAGCAACGTGCCAGCTACGGTCTTGAGGGTTTCCACCGTGGTGTAGCCGATGACCATCGGCTTGCCTTCTTTCTCGGCCGCCACCTGGGCGTTTTGCTGCACCGGGAACAGCGCCGGCTCCTGGCTCCAGTACCAACCCAAGGCAATGGCCACCAATAAATACAGGCCGACCAACGTCGCCAACGCGCGGCTGAACAACAGCCCACCAAAATAGCTGCGGGTCGCCGACTTGGGTTGCGCGGCATGTTCAGGCGCGCTACCTGCGCGGTTCTTCCAGTCCAGCATGGCTATGTCCTTTCAGATCTGGGGATTCATCGGTTCGACCGCAACCTTACAACAACGTGCCTTTTACCGGCACCGGCGATTGGTTTAAACCCCAACTATCTGCGCCAACGCGCTGAAGAAGGCAAATTGACCCAGCGGTCAAAAACTGAATCGTGCCACCCAGCAGATTATTGACGTACGACACTCATCCCACTGAAAAGAGGTGCTAGCATAGAGCCACCAGTCGACCTCAGCATGCAGCCTAACTAGTAGTCAGGATATGACCGAGCCAGAAGACCCCAGCCGCGAGCGCCTCAAGCACCACTTTGCCCAGCGGGTAATTCATCAGGCACGTCAGATACTTGAGATATGGCAGCGCCTGCAACGCAGTGAGTGGTCCAACGTCGACCTGTCGGAGTTGGGCGAAGCCAACCTGCGCCTGCTGCGT
This sequence comes from Pseudomonas sp. MF08817, assembly GCF_059862705.1. NCBI lineage: Bacteria > Pseudomonadati > Pseudomonadota > Gammaproteobacteria > Pseudomonadales > Pseudomonadaceae > Pseudomonas > Pseudomonas sp. MF08817. The sequence goes on along the minus strand of NZ_JCBCUY010000024.1, from coordinate 66,061 downwards.
TTTGCCGAACGCTTCGAGCAACCCGAGCACACGGTGCTGGCCCGCAGCATCAGCCAGGCGCTGCAAGCGGTGGACGCCAACCGCGGGCGCTTAAGCAGTGAACTCATCACCGACCTCAATCGCCTGATGCAACGCCTGTCGCGCACTGGCCTGCGTCACGGCGACCAGTTCGAGCAAACCTTCCTGCCGCCGCTGCGCAAACCCATCTACGTGATGCTGCAAGACCACGACCGCGCCGAGCGGCTGGCCAAGCAACTGGAATTCTTCGGCCTCAGCGCCCAGTCCCTGGATAGCATCGAGGCGTTCCGCGCCTCTCTGGTCGAACGCCTGCCGGCGGCCATCGTCATGGACGTGGATTTCTGCGGCCCGGGCATGGGCCTGGTACTGGCCGCCGAAGCCCAGGAAGGCCTGGAGCACAAGCTGCCGCTGCTGTTTTTCAGCCTGCACGAAACCGACACCCCCACACGCCTGGCGGCGGTGCGGGCCGGGGGCCAGGAGTTTTTGACCGGCACCCTGGAGGCCTCCAGCCTGCTGGAAAAAATCGAGGTGCTGACCTGCGTCGCCCAGTACGAGCCTTATAAAGTGCTGATTATCGATGACTCCCGCGCCCAGGCCCTGCACACCGAGCGCCTGCTCAACAGCGCCGGGATCGTCACCCGCACCCTGATCGAGCCGATCCAGGCCATGGCCGAACTGGCGGACTTCCAGCCCGACCTGATAATCCTCGACATGTACATGCCGGCCTGCACCGGCACGGAACTGGCCAAGGTGATCCGCCACAACGACCGCTACGTCAGCGTGCCGATCATCTACCTGTCGGCCGAAGACGACCTGGACAAGCAGCTCGACGCCATGAGCGAGGGCGGCGACGACTTCCTCACCAAGCCGATCAAGCCGCGCCACCTGATTACCACCGTGCGCAACCGCGCCGCCCGCGCCCGCCACCTCAAGGCGCGCATGGTGCGCGACAGCCTGACCGGGCTGTACAACCACACCCACATCCTGCAATTGCTCGAAGACTGCAGCTTCCGTGCGCGGCGCGAGAACAAGCCGCTGAGCTTTGCCATGCTCGACATCGACCACTTCAAACGGGTCAACGACAGCCACGGCCACCCCATGGGCGACCGCGTTATCAAGAGCCTGGCGCTGTTTTTGAAGCAGCGGCTGCGCAAGACCGACTTCATCGGGCGCTACGGCGGCGAAGAATTCGCCATTGTGATGCCCGACACAGACGTTGAATCGGCCTACAAGGTGCTCGACCAAATCCGCCAGCGCTTTGCCGAAATTCACTACCCGGCCCAGCCCCAGGATTTGTGGTGCACCTTTAGCGCCGGGGTGGTGGAACTGCGCGAAGGCTCTGACAGCCTGATGATGGCCAGCCAGGCCGACGAAGCGCTGTACCGCGCCAAAGATGCCGGGCGCAACCGGGTACAAGCGGCCCAGCAATCAAAGCAAAGTGCCATCTTTTCACCGGAATCCACCGAAGCCGTCACAACCCCGTAACACAAACGCAATAAATTCAGGCGCTTACCTCTGTCACTGGTAGAGACTTAGATGCGCCTCAAGCGTTTGACCAATCTCAACACCCTCCTGCTGGTTGCCGTCTGCCTGGCCCTGGCCGCCACCCTGTGGTGGTCGCAGCGGGCGCTGGAGCGCCCCTACCTGCTGATGGAGCGCTACCTGGGCCTGTCGCAGCAGTTCCAGAACCAAGTGGCGCGCAACATCGAAGACTACCTGGCCAACGGCGACGCCCTGCGCTTGAGCAGCGCCAGCCAGGCCATGGATGCCTTGCAGCAGGAGCTGGCGGCTATGCCCGCCGACCTGGCCGAGCGCGTGCGCCCGAGCCTGAGCGAACTCATCGACTTCAGCAAAACCGACCTGTTGGCCGCCGGCAAACTGGCCGGCGACCCGCAAGCCTTGCTGTTGCAAGCCGAGCGCGAATTGGCGGCCAGTGTCGAGCAACTGAACCAGTACGCCAGCGGCGCCGGCGCCAACCCTGCCGCGTCGGGCTACTTGCCGCTGCTGTTCAACGCCTCCCAGCACCTCACCACCCTGTCCCTGGCCCGGGAAAAACTGGTCAGCAGCGGGCGCGCCGAACTGGCCGCCGACGTCGAGCGCGAAGTGGACAACATCCGCGCCCAGGCCGAACGCCTCGACGCCCTCCCCTTGCTCGGCGTCGCTGCCAGCAGCGACTCCAACAGCAACGACTTCGCAGCGCTGATGGGGCTGGAAAGCAATGAACAGAAGGTCGCTGAAGATGCAGGGATCGGCCTCAAACGTGAACTCAATAGCTTGCTCGCCCGTTACCCGGCGGAATTGGCCCGCACCCGCAGCCAAATCGAACAACGGGCTGGCCTGGGCGCCGCCACGCGGCAAAAAATCAGCACCGTGCAGCTCGCCATCGCCGGCCTCGAACCCACCGTGCGCGCCCAACACGGGCAGATACAAAGCGAAGTGCGGCTGATCCAAGGCCTGATGATCGGCCTGATCCTGCTGATCGCACTGTTGATCGACACCTTGCAACGCCGCCTCGCCCGCGTCCTGACCAACCTGGCGCCGGCCCTGTCCACCTGGGCCGAGGGCGATTTCAGCCGCGACATCAAATTGGGCCCCACCAACCGCGAACTGCATGACATCGAAGCATCCCTCAATCGCCTGCGCGCCTATCTGGTGGACCTGGTGGGCACCATCCGCCTCAACGCCGAGCAAGTGGCGGCCAGCAGCCATGCCCTGGCCGAGTTGAGCAGCGGCCTGCACGGCGGCGCCGAGCGCCAGGCCGGGGACACCGCGCAAATCCGCGATGCACTCGGCGAGTTGGAAGCCACCATCGTGCAAGTAGCCGGCGACGCCAGCCAGGCCGCCGACGCCAGCCGCCACGCGGGGCTGGCGGTGGAACACGGGCAGAAAGTCATCGGCCAGAGCCTGACCGGGCTGCACGCCCTGGTGGGCGAAGTGCAGGGCAATGCACAAATGATCGAACACCTGGCCGAAGAGTCGGCCACCATTGGCGGCGTGCTCACGGTGATCCGCTCGATCGCTGACCAGACCAACCTGCTGGCCCTCAACGCGGCCATCGAAGCGGCCCGCGCCGGCGAGATGGGCCGCGGGTTTGCGGTGGTCGCCGAAGAGGTGCGCACCCTCGCCCAGCGCACCGCGGGCGCCACCGCCGAGATCCAGACCCTGATCGCCGGCCTGCAACTGGCCGCGCGCCAGTCGGTGGAAGGCATGCGCGCCCAGGTTGAACACGCCGAAGCCACCGCCAACCAGGCCCAGGCCGCCGACGGCGCACTGGACGAAATCGTCGGTGCGATCCAGACCATCGCCGACACCGCCGTGCGCATCGCCGACGTCACCGCACAACAAAGCGGTGCGGTGAGCGAAATCCGCGACCACAGCGAGCGCATCCATCTACTGGGCGGCGACAACCTGCTGCGCATCGGCGAAGGCCGCGAGCAAGGCGACCACCTCCTGGCCCTGGGCGGGCAGCTCAATACGGCGGTGCAGGCGTTTCGGGTGTAGCGCCCGGCCGCTGTTGTGCAGGGATTTTGTAGAACCGAGCCTGCTCGGCGGGGCAGCCTGCGGGCCGGCAAGATCCGTCCCACACTGACCACAAGCGCGCTGCGGGTCACATATCTCGCGCGAACATCGCTCATCGTGCTGGCTATTGCAGGGAACTGGACAGTCACAAAGGCTTTGCGGCATAGTCGCCGGGTTCTGACAACTGCACATCGATAACAAGGAACAGCAGATGGCGACCCTACTGGTGCTGCATGGCCCCAACCTGAACCTGCTCGGCACCCGCGAACCGGGCGTCTACGGGGCAACCACCCTGGCGCAGATCAATCAGGATCTGGAGCAGCGCGCCCGCAATGCCGGCCATCACCTGCTGTACCTGCAAAGCAACGCCGAGTACGAATTGATCGACCGCATCCACGCCGCCCGCGATGAAGGCGTGGACTTCATTGTGATTAATCCCGCAGCTTTTACGCACACAAGCGTCGCATTACGTGACGCGCTGCTAGCGGTGAGCATCCCATTCATCGAAGTGCATTTGTCTAACGTGCACAAACGCGAACCTTTCCGCCATCACTCCTACTTCTCAGACGTTGCAGTCGGAGTGATCTGCGGCCTTGGCGCCAGCGGTTATCGACTGGCCCTGGAGGCCGCCCTGGAACAGCTTGAACAACAAGCTAAACGCCCCTGACCGACCCTTGGGAGTTGACGATTCATGGATATTCGTAAAGTTAAGAAGTTGATCGAACTGCTGGAAGAATCCGGCATCGACGAGTTGGAAATAAAAGAAGGCGAAGAGTCCGTTCGCATCAGCCGTAACAGCAAGACCCCGCAACAGCAATACTACGCGCCAGCCCCAATGGCCGCGCCGGCCGCCGCACCTGCTGCTGCCCCGGTAGCCGCCGCTGCGCCTGCCGCGCCTACCGCCCCCGTGCTCAACGGCACCGTGGCCCGCTCGCCGATGGTGGGCACTTTCTATCGCAAATCCTCGCCTACTTCGCCGTCCTTCGTTGAAGTCGGGCAGAGCGTGAAGAAAGGCGACACCCTGTGCATCGTCGAAGCCATGAAGATGATGAACCACATCGAAGCTGAAACCAGCGGTGTGATCGAATCCATCCTCGTTGAAGACGGCCAGCCGGTTGAGTACGACCAACCGCTGTTCACCATCGTTTGAGCCGCGGAGATTCTTTGATGCACAAACCTGCGAAGTTGGAAAAAGTCCTGATCGCCAACCGCGGTGAAATCGCCCTGCGGATCCTGCGCGCCTGCAAAGAGATGGGCATCAAGACAGTCGCCGTGTACTCCAAGGCCGACAAGGAGCTGATGCACCTGGGTCTGGCCGACGAGTCGGTGTGCATTGGCCCGGCACAAGCGGCCCAGTCCTACCTGCACATCCCGGCGATCATCGCGGCCGCCGAAGTGACCGGCGCCACCGCCATTCACCCCGGCTACGGTTTCCTCGCGGAAAACGCCGACTTCGCCGAACAGGTCGAGAACTCCGGTTTCGCCTTCATCGGCCCCAAAGCCGACACCATCCGCCTGATGGGCGACAAGGTATCGGCCAAGCACGCCATGATCGCTGCCGGCGTGCCGACGGTTCCGGGTTCCGACGGCCCGCTGCCGGAGGACGAAGAAACCGCCCTGCGCATTGGCCGTGAAGTGGGCTACCCGGTCATCATCAAAGCCGCTGGCGGCGGCGGTGGCCGTGGCATGCGCGTGGTGCATAAAGAAGAAGACCTGATCTCCTCGGCGAAACTGACCCGCTCCGAAGCGGGCGCAGCGTTCGGCAACCCGATGGTCTACCTGGAAAAATTCCTGACCAACCCACGCCATGTGGAAGTCCAGGTGCTTTCCGACGGCCAGGGCCACGCCATCCATCTGGGCGACCGCGATTGCTCGCTGCAACGCCGCCACCAGAAGGTCCTTGAAGAAGCCCCGGCACCGGGCATCGACGAGACGGCGCGCCAGGAAGTCTTTGCACGCTGCGTCAAGGCCTGCATCGACATTGGCTACCGTGGCGCCGGCACGTTCGAGTTCCTCTACGAGAACGGCCGCTTCTACTTCATCGAGATGAACACCCGCGTCCAGGTCGAGCACCCGGTATCGGAAATGGTCACCGGCATCGACATCGTCAAGGAGATGCTGAGCATCGCCGCTGGCAACAAGCTGTCGTTCACCCAGGATGACGTGGTAATCCGCGGTCACTCGCTGGAATGCCGGATCAACGCCGAAGACCCGAAAACCTTCATGCCAAGCCCAGGCACGGTCAAGCACTTCCACGCCCCGGGCGGCAACGGCGTGCGGGTCGACTCGCACCTGTACAGCGGTTATGCAGTGCCGCCGAACTACGATTCGTTGATCGGCAAGCTCATCACCTACGGCGCCAGCCGCGACGAAGCCATGGCACGCATGCGCAATGCCCTGGACGAAATCGTGGTCGACGGGATCAAGACCAACATCCCGCTGCACCGTGACCTGGTTCGTGATGAAGGCTTCTGCAAAGGCGGAGTCAACATTCACTACCTGGAGCACAAGCTGGCCGCGCAACACTAAGGCCCGCCGCACTACGACAAAGCCGCCTACGGGCGGCTTTGTCGCATCTGCACTGCTCCTCTGTGGCAGCGGGCTTGCCCGCGATGGCGGTGGTTCAGCCCGGCATTTATCGACGGCCATTACGCCCTCGCAAGCCCGCCAGCCCCCACACAGGATCTGCCGCACCTCATACCTTGATGCCAGGATTCGTTTTCTGCCCCCCGCTGGCGTAAACTTGCGCGCTTTCGCAGCCGCACCCGGCTGCACCCTCATTTTTCAAAGGTGCCCGCCATGCCTTGGCTGCAAGTCCGTCTGGCCATCAGCCCAGAACAAGCCGAAACCTACGAAGACGCGTTCCTGGAAGTGGGCGCCGTATCGGTGACCTTCATGGACGCCGAAGACCAACCGATCTTCGAGCCCGAGCTCAACACCACGCCGCTGTGGTCCCACACCCATCTGCTGGCCCTGTTCGAGGACGGCACCGACGCCGACAGCGTCCTGGCCCACATGGAACTGCTGACCGGCGGCCCGTTGCCCGAGCATCACAGCGAAATCATCGCCGACCAGGATTGGGAGCGCAGTTGGATGGACAACTTCCAACCCATGCGTTTCGGCCAGCGCCTGTGGATCGTGCCGAGCTGGCACGCGGCCCCCGAGCCTGAGGCGGTGAACCTGCTGCTCGACCCGGGCCTGGCCTTCGGCACCGGCACCCACCCCACCACTGCGCTGTGCCTGGAATGGCTCGACGGCCAGGACCTCAAAGGCTGCGACGTGCTGGACTTCGGCTGCGGCTCCGGCATCCTCGCCATCGCCGCGCTGCTGCTGGGCGCCAAGCAAGCCGTGGGCACCGACATCGACGTGCAGGCCCTGGAAGCGTCCCGCGACAACGCCGGGCGCAACCACATCGCCGAAGCGCTGTTCCCGCTGTACTTGCCCCAGGACCTGCCGCAAACCCAGGCCGACGTGCTGGTGGCCAACATCCTCGCCGGCCCGCTGGTGGCCCTGGCGCCACAGCTGTCGAGCCTGGTCAAGCCGGGCGGGCGCCTCGCGCTGTCGGGCATCCTCGCCGAGCAGGGCGAAGAAGTGGCCGCCGCCTACGCCCAGGACTTCGACCTCGACCCCATCGCCAATCGCGACGGCTGGGTGCGCATTAGCGGGCGTCGGCGCTAAAATGGCCGCCCGCCCGAACCGGATAGCCGCATGAGCGACAGCTTCGTCACCCAGTGCCCCCACTGCCAGACCCGTTTTCGCGTCAGCCACGGCCAATTGAGCGTGGCCCGTGGTGTGGTGCGCTGCGGCTCCTGCCTGCAAGTGTTCAACGCGGCCAAGCAATTGCTGGAGCAACGGGGCAAGCAAGTGCAGCCGCCCGCTGCCGCCCAACCGCCAGTGCCGCGCGCCATCAGCCAAAAGCAATGGAGCGCCACCGAGCTGGACTTGGACAGCCTCGACCTCGACAAGGAGCTCGCCCGCCTCGAACAGCGGGAAATCCAGCCCATCACCGACGCCAGCAAACCCCGCGAAGACAGCCTGAGCGCCAGCCGCGACAGCCAGGCCGGCGAAGAAGAACAGTGGTCCGACAGCCTGTTCAGCGAATCGGCCGCCGACCGGGCCCTGAATGACGAGCCGCCGGTCAGCGCAGAGCCACCCCTGGCCGACGACATCGAAGAAGCCCCGGCCAAGGCCGAGCGCACCGAACCCTCGCTGTCCTTCTCCACCCTCGACCTGGACGACGCCCCACCGGCCCCGCCCTTGCGCCTGGAGCAGCAAGCCGCACCGCGCCACGAACGCCTGTCCGCGGCCGACGACCTCGACGAAGCCACGCCGCAACCTGCCGCACCGCGCAAAAAACGCGAACGCAGCGAACCGCCCATGCACGAAGAAATCCTCCAGGACCTGGAAGACGACCCGCTGCACCTGGACTCGCAAAAACGCCGCTCGCCCTGGGGCCGCCGTCTACTCTGGGGCCTGCTGATCCTGCTCGCCGCCGGCGCACTGGCCGGGCAGTACATCGCCTACCACTTTGAAGAACTGGCGCGCCAGGATCAGTACCGCCCGTGGTTCCAGCAACTGTGCCCGCAAATCGGCTGCACCGTGCCGTCCAAGGTCGATATCGCCCGCATCAAGAGCAGCAACCTGGTGGTGCGCAGCCACCCGGACTTCAGCGGTGCTCTGGTGGTGGACGCGATCATCTACAACCGCGCACCGTTTTCCCAACCTTTTCCGCTGCTGGAGCTACGCTTCGCCGACCTGAACGGCCACTTGATCGCCAGCCGGCGCTTCAAGCCGGCGGAATACCTGGGCGGCGACCTCGAAGGCGTAGCGGAAATGCCGCCGCAAACGCCCATCCACATCGCCCTGGACATCCTTGACCCCGGTACCAAGGCCGTCAATTACAGCCTCAGCTTTCATTCGCCCGAATAAAACGGTTCAGCCCACAAGCCCGACCGCCCATTGACGGCGGTTTTCTGACTGGCTGATCCGCCAACCAAACCGCTGGCGATAACGCAATAACTGCTCAGATTTTATCCAATTGCGCCTTTAACCAGTCATCGAGAGCGGGTATCATGCCAACCCTTTTTCGTAGTCTCATGATCCGGCCCCACAACAGGGAAGTCCTATGTCGGCGGTACGCATCGGCCCATACACATTGCACAACGGCTTGATCCTCGCCCCCATGGCGGGCGTCACCGACCAGCCCTTTCGTCAGCTGTGCAAGCGTTTGGGCGCCGGTCTTGTAGTCTCGGAAATGGTCACCAGCGACATGAGTTTGTGGAACACCCGCAAATCCCGTCTGCGCATGATCCACGAAGGCGATCCCGAGCCCCGCTCGGTGCAGATCGCCGGCGGCGATGCACAGATGCTCGCGGACGCGGCCCGGGCCAACGTCGAGTTGGGGGCCCAGATTATTGACATCAACATGGGTTGCCCGGCGAAGAAGGTCTGCAACAAGGCCGCCGGCTCCGCGTTGTTGAAGGATGAAGCGCTGGTCACCGAGATCCTGCACGCCGTGGTGGCGGCGGTCGATGTGCCAGTGACGTTGAAGATCCGCACGGGCTGGGACCGGGCGAACAAGAATGGCCTGACGGTGGCGAAGATCGCCGAACAGGCAGGCATCACGGCACTGGCGGTGCATGGCCGCACCCGCGCCGACCTGTATACCGGTGAAGCCGAGTACGACACCATCGCCGCGATCAAGCAGGCCGTGTCGATCCCGGTCTTTGCCAATGGCGACATCGACTCGGCCCACAAGGCGCGCCAGGTTCTGGATGCCACCGGTGCCGACGGTCTGTTGATCGGCCGGGCCGCCCAGGGGCGGCCATGGATTTTTCGTGAAATCGAACACTATCTGCGTACCGGGCAAATCCTGCCGGCACCGCAGCTGTTCGAGGTGGAACGTATTCTGCTTGAGCATCTGGCCGCACTGCATGCCTTTTACGGGGATGTCATGGGTGTACGCATTGCGCGCAAGCATGTCGGCTGGTATCTCGCAACCCTGCCGGGCGCCAGGGAGTTTCGCGCCCACTTCAATCGTTTGGATGATACGGAAGCACAATGCGCCAACGTTCAGGCGTTCTTCGCCGAGCGTTACAAGAGCCTGGCGACAGGGGACGGAGAAGGGGTGGCCGCATGACGATGATGACCGAGACTTTAGTGAGTGGAACAACACCCGTGAGCGACAACGTGAATTTGAAACAGCACCTCAACACACCCAGCGAAGAGGGCCAGACCCTGCGCGGGAGTGTCGAGAAGGCGCTGCACAATTATTTCGCCCACCTTGAGGGCGCGGCCGTCACGGATGTGTACAACCTGGTGCTCTCCGAAGTCGAGGCGCCGCTGCTCGAAAGCGTGATGAACTACGTCAAGGGCAACCAGACCAAGGCCAGCGAACTGCTGGGGCTCAACCGAGGCACCTTGCGCAAGAAACTCAAGCAGTACGATTTGTTGTAAGCATTCAATCAAACCAGAAAGGCGAACGGGTCAAACCGGTCGCCTTTTTTGCTGACTCCTTTGCTTTTGATGGAAATTGAGATGACCGACCAGACTACCCGCCTGCCGATCCGCCGCGCCTTGATAAGCGTTTCCGACAAGACCGGGATCCTCGAATTCGCCCGTGAGCTGGAAGCCCTGGGCGTCGAGATCCTCTCCACCGGCGGGACATTCAAGCTGCTGCGGGACAACGGCGTGGCCGCAGTGGAAGTCGCGGATTACACCGGGTTTGCAGAAATGATGGACGGTCGCGTCAAGACCCTGCACCCGAAAATCCACGGCGGCATCCTCGGCCGTCGCGGTATCGACGACGCCATCATGAGCGAGCACGGCATCAAGCCAATCGACCTGGTGGCGGTCAACCTCTATCCGTTCGAAGCCACCATCAACAAGCCCGGCTGCGACCTGCCGACCGCCATCGAGAACATCGACATCGGCGGCCCGACCATGGTCCGCTCGGCGGCCAAGAACCATAAAGACGTGGCCATCGTGGTCAACGCCAGCGACTACGCTCAGGTGCTGCAAAGCCTCAAGGCCGGTGGCCTGACCTACGCCCAGCGTTTCGACCTGATGCTCAAGGCCTTCGAGCACACCGCCGCCTACGACGGCATGATCGCCAACTACATGGGCACCGTGGACCAGGCGGCGCAGACCCTGTCCACCGAAGGCCGCAGCCAGTTCCCGCGCACCTTCAACAGCCAGTTCATCAAGGCCCAGGAAATGCGCTACGGCGAGAACCCGCACCAGAGCGCGGCGTTCTACGTGGAAGCCAAGCCTGCCGAAGTGGGCATCGCCACCGCGACCCAACTGCAAGGCAAGGAACTGTCGTTCAACAACGTGGCCGACACCGACGCCGCGCTGGAATGCGTCAAGAGCTTCGTCAAACCTGCCTGCGTCATCGTCAAGCACGCCAACCCGTGCGGTGTTGCGGTGAGCCCGGACGACGAGGGCGGCATCCGCCAGGCCTACGAACTGGCCTACGCCACCGACACCGAGTCGGCGTTCGGCGGCATCATCGCCTTCAACCGTGAACTGGACGCCGAAACGGCCAAGGCCATCGTCGAGCGTCAGTTCGTCGAAGTTATCATTGCCCCGAGCGTCAGCGCCGAAGCCCGCGCCATCGTCGCCGCCAAGGCCAACGTGCGCCTGCTGGCGTGCGGCCAGTGGGCGGCTGAACGTGCCGCAGCCTGGGACTTCAAGCGCGTCAACGGTGGCCTGCTGGTCCAGAGCCGCGACATCGGCATGATCGGCAGCGAAGACCTGAAAGTGGTCACCCAGCGCGCGCCGACCGAACAGGAAATCCATGACCTGATCTTCGCCTGGAAAGTGGCCAAGTACGTCAAGTCCAACGCCATCGTCTACGCCAAGAACCGCCAGACCATCGGCGTCGGCGCGGGCCAGATGAGCCGCGTGAACTCCGCGCGCATCGCCGCGATCAAGGCCGAACACGCCGGCCTGCAAGTGCAGGGCGCAGTGATGGCGTCGGACGCGTTCTTCCCGTTCCGCGATGGCATCGACAACGCGGCCAAGGCCGGCATCACCGCCGTGATCCAGCCAGGTGGCTCGATGCGTGATGCAGAAGTGATCGCTGCCGCTGACGAAGCGGGCATTGCCATGGTCTTCACCGGTATGCGCCACTTCCGCCATTAAGGCAGTGGCCGGTTTTTAGCCACAAGCGGCAAGTTTGAGCAGACCCGCGTCGCCCTTAACTTGCCGCTTGCAGCCCTAAAACTTAGAAAATTGCACGCTGACTCAGCGCTTTTAAACTTGCAGCTTTTGACTTGCAGCTTGCATCTCGCAATGTCCTCCAAAGGAGTCTGACTTGAACGTCCTTATTATTGGCAGCGGTGGCCGTGAACACGCCCTGGCGTGGAAAGTCGCCCAGGACCCTCGCGTCCAGAAAGTATTCGTCGCCCCCGGCAACGCCGGCACGGCCATTGAAGCCAAGTGCGAGAACGTCGCCATCGACGTGTTGGCCCTGGAACAACTGGCGGATTTCGCGCAGAAGAACGTTTCCCTGACCATCGTTGGCCCGGAAGTACCGCTGGTGGCCGGCGTGGTTGACCTGTTCCGCAGCCGTGGCCTGGATTGCTTCGGCCCGACCGCTGGCGCCGCCCAGCTCGAAGGCTCGAAGGCGTTCACCAAGGACTTCCTGGCACGCCACAAGATCCCCACCGCCGACTACCAGAATTTCACCGAAATCGAGCCGGCCCTGGCTTACCTGCGTGAAAAAGGTGCGCCCATCGTCATCAAGGCCGATGGCCTGGCGGCCGGCAAAGGCGTGATCGTCGCCATGACTTTGGCTGAAGCCGAGGACGCCGTGCGCGACATGCTCGCCGGCAACGCCTTTGGCGAGGCAGGTTCGCGGGTAGTTATCGAAGAATTCCTCGATGGCGAAGAAGCCAGCTTCATCGTCATGGTCGATGGCAAGAACGTGCTGCCCATGGCCACCAGCCAGGACCACAAGCGCGTCGGCGACGGCGACACCGGCCCCAACACCGGTGGCATGGGTGCCTACTCCCCGGCCCCGGTGGTCACAGCCCAAGTCCATCAGCGGGTCATGGACCTGGTGATCTGGCCGACCGTGCGCGGCATGGCCGAGGAAGGCAACGTCTACACCGGTTTCCTGTACGCGGGCCTGATGATCGACAAGGCCGGCAACCCGAAAGTCATCGAGTTCAACTGCCGCTTCGGCGACCCGGAAACCCAACCGGTGATGCTGCGCCTGCAATCGAGCCTGGTGCTGCTGGTCGAAGCCGCCCTGGCGCAAGCCCTGGACAAGGTCGAAGCGCAATGGGACCCGCGCCCGAGCGTCGGCGTCGTGTTGGCGGCGGGCGGCTACCCCGGTGACTACGCCAAAGGCGTGGCCATCGAAGGCCTGGACGCGGCGGCGGCACTGCAAGGCAAGATCTTCCACGCAGGCACCGCGCTCAAGGACGGTCAGGTCGTTACCGCTGGCGGCCGCGTACTGTGCGCCACCGCCCTGGGCCAAAGCGTCGATGCCGCCCAGCAACAAGCCTACGCCTTGGCCGCCAAGGTTGACTGGCAGGGCTGCTTCTATCGCAAGGACATCGGCTACCGCGCCATTGCCCGCGAGCGTGGCGAAAATCAGGACTAAGCTATCCGTTCGGACAGGCAGGGGCCCCCGGCCCTTGCCGCGCTATTGCAGCGCCGCGCATAGTTACTATCCGGCCTCTATCTACGAAGGGATTTCGCCGTGCGCTGGCTCAGGATCGCCATAGGTTTCACCGTCAGCCTGCTGACCCTGTTCTGTTTGCTCCCGGCCCAGGCCGCGCAAGGCAGTGGCTGGGCGGTATTGCTCGACGAACAGGCCGACCTGCAACTGAGCGACATCCGCTCCTCGCGCTACACCAACCAATTCAGCCCCATCGAACTCAACCAGCTCAAGGCTGCCGAACCCGATGGCGCACTGTGGCTGCGCTTCAAGCTGCAACCAGGCAAGCATGAACAACTGCTGCGGGTCTTCGCCCCCGACCTGGCCCACCTCAATCTCTATGTGCTCGATGGCGACAAACTGATCGAGCAGGTCAACACCGGCAGCGAACCGCCGCGTACCGAGCGGCCACTGCCCAGCAGCGATTTCATGCTGGCCTTGCCGCAAAGCCCCAATACCCTCGATGTGTATGTGCGCCTGGTCTCCGAATACCAGTTACGCCCTCACGTCAGCCTGCAACCGGCGGTAAAGGCCGCGGCGGATCAGGGCCAGACACTGATCTACGGCCTGCTGTTCGGCTGCCTGGCCATGCTCATCCTGCATAACCTCACACGCTATTCCTACACCCGTTCGCGCAGCAGCCTATGGCTGGCCGCGTGCGAAGCCTTGCTGCTGCTCAGCCTGCTCCTGCTGCTGAACCTGGCCTCGCCCTGGTTTCCGGGCTGGCACTCGCTGCAGACCCCGGGCGCCTATATCGCGTTACTGCTGACTGCGCCCTGTGGGCTGATGTTCGCCTACCGGTTTTTCGAGCCCCTGGGCCCGCATCCGCTGAACAAACTGTTGATCGGCGACTTGGTGGTGATTTCCCTGGGTAGCCTGCTGTTGCTGTTCGTCTCCACCCTGCCACTGAACATCATGACCTACTGCCTGGTGTCGCTGGCCGGCCTGAGCATGCTGTTGGTGGGCGCGTATCACTGGCACAAGGGCTACCGCCCGGCGCGCCTGTATGTGGTGGCGATGGTGATATTCAACGTCGGCAGCCTCATCATTCTCCCGGCACTGTTGGGCCTGACCCTGGTGTCGCCGCAGAACCTGATAATGACCCTGCTCGTGTTCATCTGCATCAGCGGCCTGCTGATGAGCGTGGCCCTGGGCGAGCGCCAGCGCAGCATTGCCGAAGACCGTTTCAGCGCCAGCCGCGACCTGGCCGCCAGCAATGCCGAGATCAACGCCAAAGCCCAGTTCCTGGCCAAGATCAGCCACGAAATCCGCACCCCGATGAACGGCGTGCTGGGCATGACCGAGTTGCTGCTGGGCACACCGCTGTCGGTCAAACAGCGCGACTACGTGCAAACCATCCACAGCGCCGGCAACGAACTGCTGACCCTGATTAACGAGATTCTCGACATTTCCCGCCTCGAATCCGGGCAGATCGAACTCGATGACGTGCAGTTCGACCTCAACGCCCTGATCGAGGATTGCCTGAACATCTTCCGCGCCAAGGCTGAACAGCAGAACGTGGAACTCATCAGTTTCATCCAGCCGCAAGTGCCCCGGGTCATCAGCGGCGACCCCACGCGCCTGCGCCAGGCCCTGTTGAGCCTGCTGGAAAACGCCCTGAAGAAAACCGATGAAGGCGAAATCCTGATTGTCGTCGCCCTGGACGACCGTAGCGCCAAGCCGCAACTGCGCATCGCCGTCAAAGACAGCGGCGAGCCCATGGAAAGCGACGAGCGCGACGCCCTGCTCAACGCCGAGCTGCACAGCAAGAACTTCCTCTCCACCACACGCCTGGGCGCCAACCTGGGGCTGGTGATCGCCCGGCAACTGATCCTGTTGATGAATGGCGAGTTCGGCATCAAGAAAGGCAGCCCCCGTGGCAGCACCCTGTGGCTGACGTTGCCCCTGGATCCGGAGCGCCTAGAACACCCCACCAGCGACCTCGATAGCCCGCTCCAGGGCGCGCGGGTACTGGTAGTGGACGACAACGACACGTGTCGCAAAGTCCTGGTGCAGCAGTGCAGCGCCTGGGGCCTGAACGTCAGCGCCGTGCCGTCGGGCAAGGAGGCCCTGGCGCTGCTGCGCACCAAGGCCCATTTGCGCGACTACTTCGACGTGGTCCTACTCGACCAGAACATGCCCGGCATGACCGGCATGCAACTGGCGGCCAAGATCAAGGAAGACCCGAGCCTGAACCACGACATCCTGCTGATAATGCTCACTGGCATCAGCAATGCGCCGAGCAAGATCATTGCGCGCAACTGCGGAATCAAGCGCATCCTCGCCAAACCCGTGGCCGGCTACACCCTCAAGACCACCCTGGCAGACGAGCTGACCCAACGCAGCAAAGGCCAGACCAAGCCTTACCAAGCCCCACAGGCCAACCTGCACAATGTCCAGGTACCCGGCGATTTCCGCATCCTGGTGGCCGAGGACAACAGCATCTCCACCAAGGTCATCCGCGGCATGCTGGGCAAACTCAACCTGCAGCCCGACACCGCCAGCAACGG
Organism: Pseudomonas sp. MF08817; assembly: GCF_059862705.1. Taxonomy (NCBI): domain Bacteria; kingdom Pseudomonadati; phylum Pseudomonadota; class Gammaproteobacteria; order Pseudomonadales; family Pseudomonadaceae; genus Pseudomonas; species Pseudomonas sp. MF08817. Next base: position 50,344 of record NZ_JCBCUY010000024.1, on the reverse strand, counting down.
CGAAGAAGCGCTGCGCGCCATGAAAGCCACGCGCTACGACCTGGTGCTTATGGACTGTGAAATGCCGATCCTCGACGGTTTCTCCGCCACCCAACAACTGCGGGCCTGGGAAGTTGGCAACCAGCGCCAGCGCACCCCCATCGTCGCCCTCACCGCCCACATCCTGACCGAGCACAAAGAACGTGCACGCCTGGCCGGCATGGATGGGCACATGGCCAAACCAGTGGAATTGTCGCAGCTGCGCGAACTGATCGAGCACTGGGTCGCCCAGCGCGACGCCCATAGCCAAGCCACCGCACCCACCTTGTGAGCCGACAGGCTGCCTAACCCCTGATAGACTCTGCGGGCCCTCCCTCGCTGCGAGCTCCCACCATGCTGCATGTGCTGTTCAGCGTTTATCTGAAGATGCTGGTGCTTTACAGCCCGTTCTTCGTCCTGTCGTGCTTTATCAGCCTCACGCGCGGTTATTCCAGCAAGGAACGCCGGCGTCTGGCTTGGAAAGTCGCCCTCGCGACACTGGTGTCCAGCATTCTGCTGTACCTGTTCGGGCGGGTGATTTTCAGTGTCTTCGGCATTACCGTGGACGCCTTTCGCATCGGCGCGGGAAGTGTGTTGTTCATTTCGGCGCTGGGCATGGCCCAGGGCAAGTCCGCCGTGCAAACCGACAACGTCCAGCAGGACGTGACTATCGTGCCGTTGACCATTCCCCTCACCGTCGGCCCCGGCACTATCGGCGCCCTGTTGGTGATGGGCGTCAGCCAGCCACACTGGGATGACAAGCTCGCCGCGATCCTCAGCATCGCACTGGCCAGTTTCACCGTGGGCGTGGTGCTCTACCTCTCGCACCGTATCGAACGCATCCTCGGAGACCAGGGCCTACAGATCGTCAGCCGCTTGATGGGGCTGTTCGTATGTGCCCTGGCGGCACAGATCATCTTCACCGGGATCAGAGGGTATCTGGTGCCTTGAATATTGAGGCCGAAGTTATAAGCCTTCGGCCCTTACCCACCCGTGCCAACTAGCCCTTGTACCGGGCAAACCGTCGGCTTAATGCCGCGCTGAAGTAACCGTTGACCACACTCTCGATCTTGTCTCGGATTCCGGCATAGCGCTGCGGGTTAAACGTGATGTAGGCGTTCCCGTAGAAAATACCGCGCCCAGAACTTTTCCAGTCGAAGAACAACACCCCGCTGTCATTGCTAACAGTGGTCGCGCGGATGGACCATAACGAGGTGATGATCGCGCCGTTCTTCAACTGATTACAGGGCATCACCGCCAGCCTTCCACCACGGGCTTTCACAACCTCGCGATTGAACAGGGTAATGGCCTCGGGTTCCTTCTTCAGGGCCGACAGCGTTGAGTCAGCGATAGCCCCAAGTACCCCAACTGCGGGAATCGCTGCTTTAGCCGCGTTAACTCCGGCGAGGATGATATCCGTAACGATATTGTCCATTGTCAGTTGGAGAGAACTTTTGTCGTATGCGTTGTAACCCGCATCGGCCACAAGACAGCCCGCTTCTTCCATACACTTCAAGAAAGCCAAATACCATCCCTCGGCGTCGCTTACGTCGGGAACCTCAGCATTGGCCTCCAGTTTTGCGAACTTGATGAGGTTCTCGATAATAAGCATGTTATCCAGCGAAATATCATCGCCATAACCCACCAAAGAATTACTCAGCACCACCGCATCGAAGTCCTTAGTTGGGAAGGAAGGGGGTGACAGTACGGACCGGCGCGGGCGGGAAATAAAACTGGCCTTTGTCAAATACTTGCTTGCGCGAGCCTCTATTCGCGCCACGCACTCGTCTTCATCGTACCGACTCTCAAAATTTTCCATAACTCACATTCCTTTGTAATTAAACATCAAACCCCACTGGGGGCTACAACGAGCTTAGACAACACCCGAAAAACCTAAAAAAACAATAATTTCAAACCATGTAAAAACCAAAACATAACAATAATTAAATATTCCGTTACAGCCTCCCCCATGACAAATTCATACTTAATAATGACACTCAACCTTCACGTTTTTTCACCCAATAAACACCGCTCGATAAAAACTTCTATTTCAATAACCCCACCGAGATCTCATCATGAACAGTCAAACTCCAGCCGGCATGGTCACCGGCCACAACCTGATGTCGTTTATCGAAGGGCGGCCGCGAAAACTGAGTGCAACACCTGACCTTTCCGGTACGGTGCTGCCCCTATGTCTTATTCCGAACTCAGCGTTGAAGAACGCGCCACCATTCAAATCGGTCATGCCCAAGGCTTGAGCCTGCGCAGGATTGCCTGCTTGATCACCCGATCGCCTTCGACCATCAGCCGGGAGTTGCGCCGCAATCGAGAGGCCTGCGGCGGCTACTCGGCCCGCGTGGCCCAGCAGCAGATGCAGGCCCGCCGCCAGGTTTGTCGACCGGTGCGAAAGTTGTTGCCGGGTAGCGAGCGCTTCGAATTGGTGACCCACATGCTGCGTGAGCGTTTGTCTCCCGAGCAGATTGCCGGCAAGCTGCGCAGTATGAACATACCCAATCTCAGAGATGCCTACGTCTGTCGCGAGACGATCTATAACGCGATCTATGCCTTGCCGGTCGGCGAGTTGCGTAAGGAGCTGATCATCTGCCTGCGCCAAAGCAAGACCACGCGCAGACCGCGCTCTGGCGGCGTGGATCGGCGCGGCCAGATCCCCGAGATGGTCAGCATTCATGTGCGCCCGCCGGAGATCGAAGACCGTCTGATGCCTGGGCATTGGGAAGGCGACCTGATCAAGGGGAAGGCCAACGCCTCGTCTGTAGGCACGCTGGTGGAGCGTACCAGTGGTTATTTGATGTTGGTGAAAATGAATGATGCGACGGCAACCTCGGCGATGGAGGGCTTCAGTGCGGCGCTCAATGGCATGCCGCTGGCGATGCGCAAGAGCATGACCTACGACCAGGGCCGGGAGATGGCGCGGCATGCTGAAATCACCCAGCAGACCGGGGTGGCCATTTACTTCTGCGACCCGCACAGCCCCTGGCAGCGAGGCAGTAACGAAAACATTAACGGCCTGATCCGTCAGTACCTGCCCAAAGGGACGGACTTGTCGGGACACAGCCAAGAACAGTTGGATGCCATTGCCTTGCAACTGAATATGCGCCCCCGTAAACGCTTCGATTTCAAATGTCCGATCGAAATGATGGGTGAGGTGATGCAAATGGCCGTGGTTATGCGGCACGATGCGCCCACTTCAATTCAATAACTGTGTTGCACTCAGTTCCTGCAACCGCCAAGACTTATCACTTCAGGACCTTGATGATTTGACCGATTGCACCCGTATCGCAACAGCGTCTGCGGACATGGGCCATAACCGTTTCACCAATTCGCAGCTGTGGTTCGAGGAATATGCAAACACTCTGGACTTTTTAGGCTGGTCCCTGCATGAGGGCGCCATCACTACCCGGACCCGTACTGATGTATCAGGAACGGTGGCCGACTACTTGGTAAAAAGCGCGCAAAGCATGCAAAACCGGCAACAAGGAAATGCCATGATCGATACACTCGACGCGTTAAAGCCCAACCAACCCGCGACCTTAAGCCTAGATAGGGAAAGTCTCCATGGGCGGCGTTTCCAGATAATCCCCGCCAGTTATGGCGCGCAGAACAATCTGAGCATTGCAGTCTTCCATCTTGAACTTACCGTACAAATAGAGCGCACCGGCTTCTTATTCTGGGAATGGGAGGACAACCTGACAATACTTGTACAACAGCGCGCTGTCTTCACATTGAATAGAACTAAGCTGGAAGATCGCCGGCAACTACTGGATAAAAAAATTCGCGAAATCACCTTGCCGCGATTTGCTTTGAATAGGCAATAACCTTGGCTCAATTCAGAGGCCGCCCCCACTTTCTCCCATCGTTAGCTTGGCTACCCGGCGGGTAGCCAACTCAGGTTCAGTGTTTTACACCGTACCAACGCGGCGTATACACCCACTCGCCCCCCTCGGCGCGAGGGAACGTGCAGGTAGTGGAGGAGCCGATCAACACCATAGTGCGCATATCCACCTGCTCCGGGGTCAAGTCGCCCAGGGTGGTGACCCGCAGGGTCTGGCCCGGGCGGCCGATGTCGCGGCCCAGCACCACGGGCGTCGCGCCAGTGCGGTGGGTGCGGACGATTTCCAGGGCACGCCCCAGTTGCCAGGGGCGCGAGCGCGAGATCGGGTTATAGAAAGCCAGCGCCAGGTCGGCCTCGGCGGCAAGGTCCAGGCGTTTTTCGATGATGGCCCAGGGCTTGAGGTTGTCGGACAGCGACAACACGCAAAAGTCATGGCCCAAGGGCGCGCCGGCCTGGGCGGCGGTGGCCAGCGAGGCGGAAACCCCGGGCAGGATGTCCAGATCGACGCTGTGCCACAACGGGTCGGTGGATTCGTGCAGGGCTTCGAGCACCGCCGCCGCCATGGCGAACACACCGGGGTCGCCAGAGGAGACCACCACCACCGAACGTCCCTGGGCCGCCAGTTCAAAGGCGTGACGGGCGCGCTGCATTTCTTCGCGGTTGTCGGTGCAGTGCAGCACCTGGTCGTCGCGAAACGGCCCGGCCATACGCACGTAGGTTTCATAGCCGAGCACGTCGTTGGCCCGCGCCAGTTCGGCCTTGACCGCTGGCACCATGAGTTCGGCGGCGCCGGGGCCCAGGCCGATCACCGCCAAGCGCCCACGGGGGCGGCCGATATGGGCCGGTTCCAGGGGCCGGGCGGCGACCGCGATGGCCAGGTCGCCTGCGCTGTGCAGCGCCTGCGCGGCCACCGCCCCTTGGGCCAATTCCAGCGCCGAACCGGCGTGGGTCATGAAACGCAGCGGCACGCCCAGTTCGCGCGCCGCGTCACGCAGCAACGAACTGGCCATCAGATGATCCGCCGCCACCAGGCAAGCCAGTGACTGCGCGGCAATCCCCGCTTCATGCAGGCCCACGCGGACCGACGCCGCCAAGCCTTCGCCGGCTGCCGTGAGCGCCACCAGCACATTGCGTGGGTAGATCAGCAGTTCGTCTGCGGTGGGCGAGCGCTCGGCGTGGCCGACATGGATCGCCAACCGCGCCTGTTCGTCGCGCAGCAGCGGCGCCGCGTCGAGCCATGGCGCCGCGCCTTCGATGCGCACCGCTTCGCCGGCCAGCAGGTCCGAGACAAAGCGCTTGCCCAGTTCCACGTCACCCAGGGTGTAGCCGCCGGGCGGGTTGAGCAGGCAGGTGCCGAAGCGCAGTTCGCCGCTGGTGGTGATGGCGGGCGCCACCTCCAGGGCGGCGGCGATGCCCCGCGCCAGGTCGTTCACGCCACTGAGGCCGCCCAACAGCGGCACCACCGCGCTGCCGTCCTCGGCCACCGCCAGCACGGCCGGCTCCGCGCCTTTTTCCAGCAGCAACGGGGCCAGGGTGCGGATGACGATACCTGCGGCGCACAGGGCGATGATCGGCGTGTCTTGCTGGTAGAGCTGACGCAGGGTGGCGCCGAATTCCTGATACACCCGGTCGGCGCCTTCGACCCGCCCGGCCAGGCCATAAATCAGCGCCTGTGGATAACCTTGCTGGATGCGCCGCGCCGTGGCCAGGCTGCCGCTACCGAGGATGACAATGGCGAGAGTGGGAGCGCTCATCAGCCTTGCCACCTCTCACCCGGGACGATAATCAGCGAGAAGTAGGGCGACGACATCGGCTCGACCTGGTCCAGGGCGACGATTTTCTGGTTGGCCATGGTCGCGCGCTCAACGTACAGCGCCCGCTCGGCCAGGCCCAGCTCTTGCAACACCTGGCGCACCTTGGGGAAGTTGCGCCCCAGCTTCATGATGACCGCCGCGTCGGCGTCGCCCAGGCGCCGCTTGAGTTCGTCGTGGGGCAACACACCGGAGAGCACCGACAGGCTCTGGTTGCGATAGACCAGCGGCGCGCCCAGCACCGAGGCGCCGCCGAGCATGGAGCACACGCCCGGCACCACTTCGGCCGGGTAGCGCTCGGCGAGGCGGTCGTGCAGGTACATATAAGAGCCGTAGAAGAACGGGTCGCCTTCGCAGATCACCGCCACATCGCGGCCGGCGTCCAGGTGCGCGGCCACGTCTTGCGCGGCCACGTCATAGAAGTCGCTGATGACCTGTTCATAGGACAAGGGCGCCGGCAGCGCCTCGGTGGTCACCGGGTAAACCAGCGGCATCAGGGTCTGGGCCGCTTGCAGGTGGCCTTCGATGATGCCGAAGGCGTTGCCCTTTTTGCCCTTGGCCACGAAGTACGCCACCACCGGCGATTCGCGCAGCAGGCGCAGGGCCTTGAGGGTAATGAGTTCCGGGTCACCGGGGCCTACGCCCAGGCCGATCAAGCGTCCAGGCTGGGCCATCATTCGATCTCCGTGGCCAAGGCGTTGACGGCGGCGGCGGCCATGGCGCTGCCGCCCAGGCGACCTTGCATTATCACGAACGGCACGCCACGGCTGTCGGCGGCCAACGCTGCCTTGGACTCGGCGGCGCCGACAAAGCCCACCGGGAAGCCGAGGATCAGCGCCGGTTTCGGCGCGCCGGCGTCGAGCATTTCCAGCAAGTAGAAGAGCGCGGTGGGTGCGTTGCCGATCACCACCACACTGCCCGCCAGGTGCGGGCGCCACAGTTCCAAGGCGGCGGCGGAGCGGGTGTTGCCCAGCTCCCGGGCCAGTTCGGGCACGCGCTCGTCGCGCAGGGTGCAGATCACCTCGTTGTTGGCCGCCAGCCGCGTGCGGGTCACGCCTTCGGACACCATGCGCGCATCGCACAGGATCGGCGCACCGGCGGCCAGGGCATCGCGCCCGGCCTGGCCGGCGCCCTCGGAAAACTGCAAGCCATCGATGGCTTCGACCATGCCGCAGGCGTGGATCACCCGTACCGCGAGTTTTTCCAGGTCGGCGGGGATCCGTTGCAGGTTGGCTTCGGCGCGGATGATCGCGAACGAATGGCGATAGATCTCCTGACCGTCGCGGATGTAATCAAGCATCAAGGGTGGCTCCGTGGGCGGGCGCCGAGTAAGGCGCCCGCCGCTTCAATAGTAAGGTTGCGCGCATGCGGGGCGCCGAAACCCGGCAGCCCCGCAGCGGAGAAATACAGGTCGTAATGGCCCGGGGCGACGGCCAGCAGGGTGACGGCCGCCGGGTGGGCGGCGGCGCAGGAGCGCGGGCAGCCCGACAGGTGCACCTCGGTGCAGCGCTCGGTGCCCTGCAACAGGGCTGCCAGGCGCACGGCGTCGGCCTTGGTGTCGGCCTGGGCCTTGGCGCACCCGGGCGAGCCGGTGCAGGCAATCACATGGGCCAGGGCCTGGTCCGCCGAGCCGAGCAGGCCCAGTTGCTCAAGCGCCGCAAGCACCTGCGGGCCGTCCTCGGCGCGGATGTTGGGCAGTAGCAGGCTTTGCCACGGGGTCAGGCGCAGGCTGCCATCGCCGAACGCCTGCGCCAAGTGAGCGGCACCGCGCAGCTTGGCCGGGTCGAGCCGCCCCAAGGGCGCAGCAGCGCCGACGTAGACGTAGCCGCTGTCGCCCTGTGGATAAGTGCCCAGGTGCAGACCCGCGGTAGGCGCGGCCCGTTGCCAATCGGCGATGGCCAGCAGCGGCAGGCGTGTGGCCAGGTCTGCCAGCAACTTATCCACAGGGGTTTCGACCAGCAGTTGGCGCATGCGGTTGTGCTCGGGGCGGGCGTGGTCGAGGAAGCACTCCAGCACCGCCACCACCAGGTCATGGCCCTGGGCCAGGGGCACCGCCGCCAGAGGTCGATCCCGCAGGCACCCGGCCACGCCGAAGGCCAGCGCCGGTTGCCCGGCCAAGGTGCAGGCCGAGAGCCAGAGGTCGTGGTGGTGGTCGAGCATGGCCAGGGCTTCGCCGCCATCGAGTTGCACGGCGAACTTGGCCGACAACTGGGCAAACCGCGGGTGGCTTTGCAGGGTCGCGAGGATCTGCTGCGCCAGTGGCCGCGTGTCGACCAACCGCTGGCGGTCGATGCCCGCCGTGGGGCTGAGCATCAAGTTGCGCACATCGTCGCCCGCCACCGTGGTCGGGCCCAGGCCCGCCGCCAGCAGGCTGTCGATCAGGCCTGGGTGATCGGCGCCGATGCCGCGGATTTGCAGGTTGGCGCGGTTGGTCGCCTCGATCACCCCAGCGGCAAAGCGCTCGGCGCCGTCGGCCACCGCCCGCGCCTGGGCCGTGCTGATGGCACCGCCGGCCAGTTTGATCCGGCAAATACCACCGTCCAACGCCTGGACGATACGCAACAGCCCCGGACAACCGGAGGGGCGCACAGCAACGGGGATCTGAGGTGAGTTCACGGGCATGACCGGTTGGAGAGTAGAGGCACTTCGCTGGCGAAGGCGCGGTATTATGCCTGCTTTGTCCGGCGGCATGAAAAGCCTCGTCGGACGCTGCATTTTTAAGGAACCGCAATGGCGCCCTGGCTGACGGTAGTGGGAATCGGTGAAGACGGCTTCAGTGGCCTGGGCAAGCAGGCCCGGCGCGCGCTGTTGGGCGCTGGGCGGATTGTCGGCAGCCCCCGGCAACTGGCGCTGCTGCCCCACTGCATCCGTGGCGAGCGCCACGAATGGCCCCGGCCGTTTTCCCTGGAACCGCTGCTGGCCCTGCGCGGTGAGGCGGTATGCGTGCTGGCCAGCGGCGACCCCATGCTGTTCGGCGTTGGCGCCAGCCTGGCCCGGCACCTGGACAGCACGCAGATGCAGGTGCTGCCCGCGCCCTCCTCTTATTCCCTGGCCGCCGCCCGCCTCGGTTGGCCGTTGCAGGAACTGGTCACCCTTTCGGTGGTGGCACGCCCGGTCGCGGCCATCAGCGCGCACCTGCACAGCGGCGCGCGCCTGCTGGTGCTGAGCAACGACCGGCAAAGCCCCGCCGCCGTGGCCCGGCTGCTGCGCGAGCGGGGTTTCGGCCCCAGCCGCGTCACCGTGCTGGAACACTTGGCGGGCGCAGCCGAACGGCGCGTCGAAGGCCTGGCCCGCGACTGGGCCGACCCGCCCATCGCGGACCTCAACCTGATCGCCATCGAGTGCCTCGCCGAGCCCGGCACCCCGCGCCTGTCGCGCCTGGCGGGGCTACCCGACAGCGCGTTTCGCCACGATGGCCAATTGACCAAACGCGACGTGCGCGCCATCACCCTCGCCCGCCTCGCGCCCCTGCCCGGTGAACTGCTGTGGGATGTGGGCGCCGGCAGCGGCTCCATCGGCATCGAATGGATGCGCAGCCACCCCGCGTGCCGGGCCCTGGCCATCGAGGCCGATGAAGGCCGCCAAGCCCTGATCGAGCACAACCGCGACACCCTCGGCGTGCCCGGCCTGCAACTGGTTCGCGGCCAAGCGCCGCAAGCGTTGGAGGGGCTGGAAGCGCCGGACGCGATCTTCATCGGCGGCGGCGTCACCCGCGACGGCGTGCTCGATCGGTGCTGGGCCAGCCTCAAGCCTGGCGGGCGGCTGGTGGCCAACGCGGTGACCCTGCAAAGTGAAATCGCCCTGATGGCTTTTCGCGAGCGCCATGGCGGCGAACTGACCCGTATCCATATCGCCCAGGCCCAGCCCCTGGGGGATTTCGACACCTGGCGCCAAGCACTGCCGATCACCGTGCTGGAGGTCGCCAAGGGCCATGATGCGTGACGAAACCGCCGAAAAACCGGCGCCCCTGCGCAGCGGCCTGACCACCGGCAGTTGCGCCACGGCCACCAGCCTGGCGGCGGCGCGCCTGTTGCTGGGCGGCGCGGTGGATGACGCGGTGCACATCACGCTGCCCAAGGGCAAGCAGGTGCAGATGCGCCTGGAGTTCTGCCGCCTCACCACCCACGGCGCCGAGGCGGGCACGATCAAGGACGCCGGCGACGATCCGGATGTGACCCACGGCGCGCTGCTCTATACCCAGGTGCGCCTGCAAGCCACGCCGGGGGTTCGCTTCAACGCCGGGCGCGGCGTCGGCACCGTCACCCGCCCGGGGCTGGTGCTGGAGGTGGGCGAGCCGGCGATCAACCCGGTGCCGCGCCGCATGATGAGCGAACACCTGGCGCAACTGGCCCGCGAACACGGCTATGGCGGCGGCTTCGAGGTGACAGTGAATGTGCAGGACGGCGAGGCCCTGGCTCTCAAGACCATGAACCCGCGCCTGGGGATCCTCGGCGGCTTGTCGATCCTGGGCACCAGCGGCATCGTGCGGCCGTTTTCCTGCGCCGCGTACATCGCCTCGATCCACCAGGGCATCGATGTCGCCAAAAGCAACGGCTACCAGCACATCGCCGCGTGCACCGGCAACGCCAGCGAAGACTGCATGCGCCGCGTCTATGGCCTGCCGGAAATCGCCCTGATCGAGATGGGCGATTTCGTCGGCGCCGTGCTCAAGCACCTGCGCAAAGTGCCGGTGGCCAAGCTCAGCCTGTGCGGTGGGTTCGGCAAAATCAGCAAACTCGCCGCCGGGCACATGGACCTGCACAGCCGCCATTCCAGCATCGACCTGGCGCAACTGGCCGGTTGGGCCGCCGCCGTCGGCGCCGACGAAGCCTTGCAGCACGCCATACGCGCGGCTAACACCAGCCAGCAGGCCCTGGCAATGGCCAGTGCGGCGGGGGTGGCGCTGGGCGACGCGGTGTGCCAGCACGCCCTGGCTTTCGCCCGCAGCGTGGTGCCGGCCCAGGTGCAGGTGGAAGTGTTCGCCATCGACCGCCAGGGTGCGGTGGTCGGCCACGCCGGGGGCTGGGCATGAAGCGCGTGTTGCTGCTGGGCGGCGTCAGCGAAGCCCTGGCCATCGCCCGCCACCTCGGCCCGGCGCACCTCTATAGCCTGGCCGGAATCGGTCGCGTGCCGACAGATTTGCAGTGCCCGGTGCGGGTCGGCGGCTACGGCGGCGCCGAGGGGTTGGCGCGGTTTATCGGCGAGCAGGGCATCGACCTGTTGCTGGACGCCACCCACCCCTACGCCGCGCAGATCAGCGCCAACGCCGCCCACGCGGCGCAGTCCACGGGCATCGCCTGCTGGGCCTTGCGCCGCCCCGCGTGGCAGGCCGGCGCCGGGGATGACTGGCGTGAGGTGGCCGACTGGGCCGAGTTGATCGCCGCGCTGGCACCGTTCCGGCGGCCGCTGTTCACCCTGGGCCGCGAGCCCTTGCAGCACCTGGACGAAATCCCCGCCGCACAGTTCTGGACCCTGCGCGCCCTGGACACCTGCCCCGGCAATGAGCGCTGCGAAGTGATCGGTGCCCGTGGGCCGTTTCTGCTGGAGGACGAGCGGGCGCTGTTCGCGCGCCGCAACATCGATGTATTGGTGAGCAAGAACAGCGGCAGCGGCGCCACTGAGCCCAAGCTGCAAGTGGCCCGCGAGCGCGGGGTGCCGGTGCTGATTTTGCGCCGCCCGCCGCTGCCGGCCGTGGCCCGCGAGTTTACGGCGGTGGCTGAGGTGCTCCAGGCATTGCGCGCCGCAGGCTTGCTCGCCAGCCCTTGAGGCGTTACTCGAACAAGGCGTCCAGGGCTTGTTCCAGGCGCGTCACGGCGATGATCTGCAACCCCGGCGGCGCTTCTTTGGGCGCATTGCCCTTGGGCACGATGGCGCGCTTGAAGCCGTGCTTGGCCGCTTCCTTCAGGCGCTCCTGGCCGCTGGGCACCGGGCGCACCTCGCCAGACAGGCCGACCTCGCCGAACACCAGCAAATCGTGGGGCAACGGCCGGTTGCGCAGGCTCGACATCACCGCCGCCATCAGCGCCAGGTCGGACGCGGTTTCCAGCACCTTGACCCCGCCCACCACGTTGAGGAACACGTCTTGGTCGTGGGTGGGAATGCCACCATGGCGATGCAGCACCGCCAGGAGCATGGCCAGGCGATTCTGGTCCAGGCCCAAGGTGACGCGGCGCGGGTTGGCCAAATGGCTGTCGTCCACCAACGCCTGGACTTCCACCAGCATCGGGCGGGTGCCTTCCCAGGTGGCCATCACCACGCTACCTGGGACTTCTTCCTGGGCGCGGGTGAGAAAAATCGCTGAAGGGTTTGAGACTTCTTTCAGGCCTTTGTCGGTCATGCCGAACACGCCCAGTTCGTTGACCGCGCCGAAGCGGTTCTTTACCGCCCGCAACAAGCGCAAGCGGCCATCGGACTCACCCTCGAAATACAGCACCGTATCGACCATGTGCTCCAGCACCCGCGGCCCGGCCAGCGCGCCTTCCTTGGTGACGTGGCCGACGAGAAAAATCGCCGTGCCGCTCTGCTTGGCGTAACGCACCAGCAGCGCGGCGCTTTCACGTACCTGGGAGACGCCGCCGGGGGCCGATTGCAGTTGTTCGGTGAAAATCGTCTGGATGGAGTCGATCACCATCACCTTGGGCTTTTCCTGGCGGGCGGTGGCGATGATGGTTTCGATGCAGGTTTCGGTCATCACCCGCAGCTTGTCCTGGGGCAGGCCCAGGCGCCGGGCGCGCATGGCCACTTGCTGCTGGGACTCTTCGCCGGTGACGTACAGGGCGGGCATTTTCGCCGCCAGGGCACATAGGGTTTGCAGGAGGATGGTGGATTTGCCGATGCCCGGATCGCCGCCGATCAACACCACCGAGCCGTCCACCAGGCCACCGCCCAGGACGCGGTCCAACTCGCCGGAGGCGGTGGAGAAACGCGGGATTTCTTCGACGCTGACTTCGGCCAGGGTCTTGATCTGGGCCTGTTGCCCGGTCCACCCGGTACGCCCGCTGGGGGGCGCGGCGCCGCCGCTTTCGACCATGGTTTCGGTCAGGGTATTCCAGGCCCCGCACTCGCCGCACTGGCCGGCCCACTTGGGGAAGGTGGCGCCGCACTCGGTGCAGCCGTACATGCGCTTTGCCTTGGCCATCTGAACTCCGGGGAAAAACCGCGATGATAGCTCAGGCGCAGCATGCTGCGGGCCGGGGAATTGACGCCCGCCCGCAGCGCCCGATGAATCAATCGCTGAGCTTGGCCGCCAAGGCCTTGACCCGCGCCAGGTCGCCGCCGGCCACTTGGGCCACGCCAGCGCCGTACTGCGGGTCGGCCTTATAAAGGAACGAGAGGATGATGTGCTTGCTTTCATCATCGGCCGCGGCCAGGGACGCACCGAAACTGGCGATCAGGTCCTTGCGCTCCTGTTTGCTGTAGGAGCGGTACAAATCCCCGGCCTGCTTGAAGTTCTGCTCGCGGCTGATCTGCGCCTGCTGGGTGGTGCCCGACAGCGCCAATTGGCTGGAGCGCGCCGCCGGGGTCTCGTCGCGGGGGGCCAGGCGGCTGGGCTGGTAGTTCACGCCGCCACGGCTTTGGCCGAAGTTCATCACGCCGTCCTGGTTGCCATTGTTGACCACCACTTTCGGGGCGTTGATCGGCAGTTGCAGGGCGTTGGCCCCAACGCGGTACATCTGCGTGTCGGCGTAAGAGAACAGGCGCCCCTGCAGCAGGCGATCTTCCGACGCCTCGATACCCGGCACCAGGTTGGACGGCGCCATGGCCACTTGTTCGGTTTCCTGGAAGACATTGCCCGGGTTGCGGTTAAGCACCATTTGCCCGACTTTGCGTTGCGGTACGCCAGGCCAGATCTTGGTGGCATCCAACGGATCAAACTCAAACTTGTACAGGTCTTGCGGCTTTATGACTTGCACGTACAAGTCCCACTTGGGGAAGTTGCCTTTCTCGATATTGGCCACCAGATCTTTGGTCATGTGGCTGTATTCATTACTTTGTATTTTATTCACGTCGTCTGGCCTCAAATTTTTAACTCCCTGCACGCTTTTCCATTGAAATTTTACGTAGCTCACTTCGCCCTCCGCATTAATCAGTTTGTAGGCATGCACACTATTGCCATCCATCTCCCGGTAACTGACCGGTGTTCCGGAGTTGGCATACAGCTCGGTCAGGGTGCGGGTGGCTTCGGGAACATGGGAGAAAAAATCAAACCGCCGGGCATCGTTATCCAAGTTAGTGCGCGGGTCGGGTTTAAAGGCATGGACCATGTCGGGAAACTTGATGGCGTCGCGAATAAAGAAGGTAGGCAAGTTGTTGCCTACCAGGTCCCAATTGCCATCGGCGGTGTAGAACTTGGTGGCGAAACCGCGAGGGTCGCGCAGGGTTTCCGGCGAATGATTACCGTGCACCACCGAAGAGAAGCGCACGAACACCGGCGTGCGTTGCCCGGCGGCGAACACCTGGGCCTTGCTCAGGTCACTGAGGCTGTCGGTGACGGTGAACACCCCGTGGGCGCCGGTGCCACGGGCATGCACCACGCGCTCAGGGATGCGCTCGCGGTCGAAGCGTTGCAGCTTCTGGATCAACTGCACGTCTTGCAGCAAGGTCGGGCCATGGGCGCCGGCGGTCTGCGAGTTCTGGTTATCACCCACCAACGCGCCGTTGTCGCGGGTCAGGTTGGCGGCTTGGGCACAGACCCCAAGCAGACTAAGGGTGAGCATCCCCAAAGCATGGCGATACGGGGGGAAGGCCCCGTAGCTCATCAGCTTTTTCATGTGGAACTCCTCTGTATTTATGGAGCGCAACCAGGTGCGCTCATCAGAGGCTAGTGAGCCAGCGGGGGTTTTCTAAATAGAAATTGCCAGGCCCGGCGATTGAAAAAAATGCCTGGAGGCCCCGGCTCACAAGGGCTACCCACGGGTGATTGACGGCACCTTGCAAACTTTCTGCAAATCGATGTGTCCGTTATATGGCGTTTTGTAAAAAGCGGTTTCATGCAGGAGTCGTTTTGCTGACTTACACTGCGCTCACCAATTCAATCTGTATCAAGGAATAACCTATGGGCGTGATAAGTGAGTTCAAGGCCTTCGCGGTCAAGGGCAATGTGGTGGACATGGCCGTGGGTATTATCATCGGCGCCGCCTTCGGCAAAATCGTTTCATCCTTTGTCGGCGATGTGGTGATGCCACCCATTGGCCTGCTGATCGGTGGCGTGGATTTCGCTGACCTGGCGATCACGCTCAAGGCAGCACAGGGCGATATCCCGGCGGTCGTGCTGGCCTATGGCAAGTTCATCCAGAGCGTGATCGATTTCGTCATCGTGGCGTTCGCCATCTTTATGGGCGTCAAGGCCATCAACCGCCTCAAGCGCGAAGAAGCCGTGGCACCGAGCCTGCCCCCGGTGCCGACCAAGGAAGAAGAGTTGCTGAGTGAAATCCGCGACTTGCTCAAGGCCCAGCAAAACCGGCCTTGAGCCCATCGGCTCAAGGCGACCTTGTGGGAGCAACTGCCTTACCCCTGCCATTCGCGACCGCCACTCAGTGCCGCCCTCGCGAGCAGGCTCGCTCCCACAGAGGAAAAATCAAAACCCCACCCACGCTTCAGTTCAATTGTGGGAGCGGGCCCGCCCGCTCCCGCACAAGCACAACGTGCCCTACCAATAGTTCTCCACCGCCACCTGCCCTGGCCGACGGCTCAGGCTCAGTTGCATGTCACGCTGCTTGAGCAGGTGGCGGGTGTCTTCGATCATTTGCGGGTTACCGCACAACATCACCCGCGAATGCTCCGGCGTCAGCGTCACACCCGCCGCGCGCTCCAGCTCGCCGTTGGCGATCAGGTCGGTGATGCGGCCATTGAGGGCGCCGGGGTGCTGTTCGCGGGTGACGATGGGGATGAACTGCAACTTGTGGCCGTACTCGGCCAGGTAGTCGCGCTGGGCCAGCCCCGCGATCAGTTCCTGATACGCCAGCTCCCGCGCCTCGCGCACGCTGTAGACGAGGATGATGCGCTCGAAGCGCTCCCAAGCCTCGAAGTCCTGCAACACCGACATAAACGGCGCGATCCCGGTGCCGGTCGCCAGCAGCCACAGGTCGCGGCCATCGGCGAAGCGGTCCAGGGTCAAGAAACCGAAGGCCTGGCGCTCTACCAGCAGGGTGTCGCCGGCCTGCAAGCGGCTCAGCTCGCTGGTGAACTCACCGCCCGGCACTACGATGGAAAAGAACTCCAGGAACTCATCGTGGGGCGAGGACGCCATGGAGTAGGCGCGCCACACCGTCGTGCCATCGGCTTTGGTCACCCCCAGGCGCGCAAACTGCCCGGCGCGAAAGCGAAACCCCGCATCGCGGCTCGCACGCAGGGTAAACAGGTTGGCGGTCAGGGGCTGGACATCGAGCAGGGTCTGGCGGGTGAACTTCTCGGCACTGGCGGTCATGGGGCACTCCACTGGGCAGGAGCGCCTAGTGTCCCGCAAAGCCCGGTGCAAGAACACCGATAAACCGTAATGGTATAGGGCCACTTCCCAAGGCGAGCACGCCCTGGCGCCATAGATTGTTTCTACATGCCGCTATCGCGTTTTACCTAACTTAGCCAGCGCTGCAAAAACGATTAACCACACAAACCGATATAAAACCCAAACATGCCCCACTGAATGTCGAACAGCATGTAATCCAACTGTTGCACTGATGAATCAGTGCGAATGCACTAAGAATCAAACCGGACAGGCTGTAACAATTTCCAGACCGAAAAATTTCCTACAGCCAAATATCAGCTGTCCTACACTCGTTTCTGCCGTCTCTGATTCCATGGCGCGCATCACGGAGTATCCAAGCATGGAGAGTTACCAATGGTCATCTGGAAGGAAGCTCAACTACGCCGACTGACTCAAGGCAACGACATACAGACCACATTCGATATCGCCCTCAACCTGACCCAAGAGATGGGATTCGAATACTGTGCATTTGCGATAAGCCCCCATTCCCCCGAGCATCACCAACACAACCTGAGGATTAATAACTACCCCAACGAATGGAATAAAAAGTACGAAACCAGCAACTATCAAAACAGCGATCCAATCGTCCGGCATTGCAGCCATTCCGTGTTGCCGATTGTCTGGACCGACCAGGCCTTCATCGACTCACCGCATTTGTGGCGCGAAGCCCAGAGCTTTGGCCTGTGCCATGGCTGGTCGCAATCGCTGCATGACTTCCGCGGTTTTTTCAGCATGCTCAGCCTGGCGCGCAGCCAACAACCCATCACCCCCGGCGAGCTCTATGAAAAGGCCGGCCAACTGATCTGGCTGTGCCATGCCCTGCACTCAGTCATTGCACAGAAGTTGGTGATGGAAGGTCGATTTCGCCCCGAGAGCAAACTTTCCCTACGGGAAGCCGAAGTGCTGAAGTGGGCCGCCGCCGGCAAAACCGCAGCGGATATCGCGACGATCCTGAGCCTTTCCGAGCGCACGGTGAATTTCCATATGTGCAGCGCCGTGAAAAAAATGGGGGCCAGCAACAAAATGTCGGCGGTGGTCAAGGCCGTCAAGGAAGGCATCTTCTGACCCATCGCCCAGACGCCCCACCCGCGCAGGCCTTGGCAACCGATAAACCAGTGAGTAATCCAAGTAAAAAAAACGTACCATTTGCCGCCCCTCTGAGTGATGCCGCGCCGCCCGCCGGCCGCGTCGAAGTGCACTCAGGCGGTCCCGCAGAGCCTGTATGGCCCGCTACCCGTTGATTACCCAGAGTCCCCGCGCCATGCCCCTGCTTGAAACGCCCTTCGCCCAACTCGACCTGATCCGCCAGCCCGAGCAACCCAACGAACCTCTACAAGCGTTCGATGCGGCCGATGAGTACCTGCTCAATCACCTGGCCCAGCAACAGCCCGGCGCGGGCACTCGGGTGCTGGTGCTCAACGACAGTTTCGGCGCAATCGCGGCCAGCCTGGCCGGGCGGGTGCAGGTCAGCAGCAGCGGTGACTCGTTCCTCGCCGCACAGGCCCTGGAAAAAAACCTCGTGCGCAATGGCTTGGCCTTCGACGCCGTGCCCCAGGTGCCGGCCAGCGCCACGGTACAAGGCCCGTTCGACCGCGTGCTGGTGCGCGTGCCCAAGACCCTGGCCCTGCTGGAAGAACAACTGATCCGCCTGCAAGGCCAACTGGCCCCCGGCGCCGAGGTGATTGCCGGGGCAATGATTAAGCACCTGCCCCGCGCCGCCGGCGACCTGCTGGAGCGCTACATCGGCCCGGTGCAGGCCTCGCTGGCGGTGAAAAAGGCGCGCCTGCTGGTGGCCACCTACCAAGCCAAACCCGTGGCCGCCTCGCCCTACCCTAACCGCTACCGCCTCGACGCACCGGCCATCGAATTGCTCAACCATGCCAACGTGTTCTGCCGCGAGGGCCTGGATATCGGCACCCGGGCTTTTTTGCCGCACCTGCCCAAAAACCTGGGCACCGCCCGCGTCGCCGACCTGGGCTGCGGCAACGGCGTGCTGGCCATCGCCAGCGCCCTGAACAACCCGCAGGCCCACTACACCCTGGTGGACGAGTCGTTCATGGCCGTGCAATCGGCCACCGAGAACTGGCACGCGGCCCTGGGCGAGCGCGACGTGAACATCCACCCCGGCGATGGGCTGGCTGGCCAGGCGCCCCAATCCCTGGACGTGGTGCTGTGCAACCCACCCTTCCACCAGCAGCAAGTGGTGGGCGACTTCCTTGCCTGGCGCATGTTCCAACAGGCCCGCGAAGCCCTGGTGGCCGGCGGCGCCCTCTATATAGTCGGCAACCGCCACCTGGGCTATCACAGCAAACTGGCGCGCCTGTTCCGCGGCGTGGAGCAAGTGGCCGCCACGCCTAAGTTCGTCATCCTCAAGGCGCGGCGCTAAGCCCTCTGGCGATCAATACCCCTGTGTAAGCAGGCTTGTGTGGTAGCAACTGTCTTACTCCTAGCCTTCGTCGCCGCCACTGCGTGCGGCCATCGCGAGCAGGCTCGCTCCCACAAAGGAAAATGAAAATCCCACCCGCACCACCGTTCAACTGTGGGAGCGGGCTTGCCCGCAATGAGGTCGGTATGCCCGGCACATCTGTGCAAACCAGGCTCCCACAGAGCAGCCACACACGGTCAATCCAAGAGGTGGGCCGCGGTATCGACAGCCCCCTCCCCAGGCCCCAAAAAAAACCCTCCAACGGAGGGTTATAAAACCGTGCCGCAAGGCAACGGGATGGGAAGTCGTGCCACTCAGTGGGTGGACAGGCCCGCCGCGTTCATGAACAGGCGCATCAGGCTGGCGACGATGAACAGGGCCAGCACACTGCCGGTCCAGATCAGGGCCAGCCAGCCCAGGCGCTGCAACAGCGGCTTGGGTTCTTCGTGTGCGAGTTTGTGGGCAACCGGTTTGTCAGCCATGGTTCCAGTCCTCTAGTGATAGCCGTCTTCGTGGGTGACCTTGCCGCGGAACACGTAGTAGCTCCAGAAGGTGTAGCCCAGGATGAACGGGATGATGAACAGCGTACCCACCAGCATGAAGCCCTGGCTTTGCGGCGGCGCGGCGGCGTCCCAGATGGAGATGGACGGCGGCACGATGTTGGGCCACAGGCTGATACCCAAGCCGCTGTAGCCGAGGAAGATCAACACCAGGGTCAGCAGGAACGGCGTGTAGTGGGCATTGCGGGCCACGGCGCGCACCAACCCGTACATCGTCACCAGCACCAGGATCGGCACCGGCAGGAACCAGAACAGGTTCGGCAGGCTGAACCAGCGCGAAGCAATTTCCGGATGGGCCAGGGGCGTCCAGATACTGACGACGCCAATCACCGCCAACACCACGAACGCCAAGGGCCGGGCCAGGTCGTGCATCTGCTCCTGCAACTTGCCTTCGGTTTTCATAATCAGCCAAGTGCAGCCGAGCAAGGCATAGGCCGCCACCAGAGCCAGGCCGCAGAACAGGGTGAACGGCGTGAACCAATCCAGCGAACCGCCGGCAAACTGGCGGTTGACCACCGGCATGCCATCGATGAACGCCCCCAGTGCCACGCCCTGGAAGAAGGTGGCGGTGATCGAACCACCAATGAACGCCTTGTCCCATAGGTGGCGCTTGTCGTCCTTGGCCTTGAAGCGGAACTCGAAGGCCACGCCACGGAAGATCAGCCCCACCAGCATCAGGATCAACGGCAGGTACAAAGCCTCCAGCACCACCGAGTAGGCCAACGGAAAGGCCCCGAACAACGCCGCGCCGCCGAGTACCAGCCAGGTTTCGTTGCCGTCCCAGACCGGCGCCACGGTGTTCATCATCACGTCGCGGTCGCTCTTGCCCTTGATGAACGGAAAGAGGATGCCAATGCCCAGGTCGAAACCGTCCATGACCACGTACATCATGATGCCGAAGATGATAATCACGGCCCAGATCAGCGCAAGATCAATACCCATGACTCAATTCCCCTTGTTCAAGCTGTCGGCGTCTTCGCCATCATCGGCGGCGGACAGTGGACGGGCAGGTGTGCGTTGCTGGCCGGGGCCACCATGGGCCGGCTCGGCGCCTTCATCGATGAGCGGGCCTTTGCGCACCAGGCGCATCATGTAGCCCAGGCCTGCACCGAACAGCGCGAAATACACCATCACAAACAGCACCAGGGTGATGCTCATCTGCATCACGCTATGGCCGGACGACGCATCAGCGGTGAGCATCACCCCGTAAATGACCCACGGCTGGCGGCCGATTTCGGTGGTGAACCACCCGGCCAGAATCGCGATCAACCCGGACGGGCCCATCCACAACGTCAGGTACAAGAACGGCCGCGAAGAATAGAGGCGGTCACGCTTGCGCAGCCACAGGCTCCACAACCCGGTGAAAATCATCAGCATGCCCAGGCCGACCATGATGCGAAACGACCAGAACACAATGGTCGAGTTCGCCCGGTCCTCGGGTGGGAAGTCCTTGAGCGCCGGCACTTGCTTGTCCAGCGAGTGGGTCAGGATCAGGCTGCCCAGGTAGGGGATTTTCACCGCGTACTTGGTTTCTTCGGCCTTCATGTCGGGCCAGCCGAACAGGATCAGCGGCGTCGGCTCGTCGCCGTGGTTTTCCCAGTGGCCCTCGATGGCGGCGATTTTCGCCGGTTGGTGCTTGAGGGTGTTGAGGCCGTGAAAGTCGCCGATCACCGCTTGGATGGGCGCCACCAGCAGGGCCATCCACATGGCCATCGACAGCATGGTGCGGATCGCCGGCGTGTCGCGCCCGCGCAGCAAATGCCAGGCCGCCGAGGAGCCGACGAAGAACGCGGTGGCGACGAACGCCGCCGTGGCCATGTGCATCAAGCGATAGGGGAAGGACGGGTTGAAAATCACCGCCAGCCAATCCACCGGGATCACTTGGCCGTTGACGATTTCGTAGCCCTGGGGCGTCTGCATCCAACTGTTGGAGGCCAGAATCCAGAAGGTGGAAATCAGCGTGCCGATGGCAACCATGACCGTGGCAAAAAAGTGCAGCTTGCGTCCCACCTTGTTCCAGCCAAACAGCATCACCCCCAGGAAACCCGCCTCCAGGAAGAACGCCGTGAGCACTTCATAGGTCAACAGCGGCCCGGTGATGGAGCCGGCAAAATCCGAGAAACGGCTCCAGTTGGTGCCGAACTGGTAAGCCATGACCAACCCGGACACCACACCCATGCCGAAGTTGACGGCAAAGATCTTCGACCAGAAATGGTAGAGGTCGCGGTAGGTGTTGTTGCCGGTCTTGAGCCACAACCCTTCGAGCACCGCCAGGTAACTCGCCAGGCCAATGGTGATGGCCGGGAACAGGATGTGGAACGAGATGGTGAACGCGAATTGGATTCGGGCGAGATCAAGCGCCTCCAAACCGAACATAAGCTTTCCTCTGTCAGGTAATACCGGCTGCTGGCCAGGGGCCTGCAACCACTGCCCCCACGGTTATGGAGTGCGGCGAATTCGGATTCGTTCTATTAAAAGCATCGCAACGCAGGGATTCCGGCTCGCGGGCCGCCAGACCCATTTCGCAATGAAATTGATCTGGATCAATTAACGTGGAAAGAGTAGTCCCATTTGCGCCCGCCACTGGCGTGGTCTTTTGTCGCGTGACAGGTTGTCTCAGTGCTGGGCCGGCGCTGGAGTGAGGCGCCCCACTCAATACCCGCAGTACTGCAAACGCATGCGGGCCAGGCGTTTGTCGGGAAAGTCGTCGCCCCAGGGCAGGCCTTGGTCGTAGCGGCTTTTGGCTTGGGCGCAAGCCACGCGCAGTTTGGCGTTGGCCTGGGCCAGGGCCGGGGGTGCGAGGCGGTTGAGGGTGAGGCTGTGGAACCAGGGTTGGAGCATGTCCCGGTCCAGGTTCAACCCCGGTTTACCTTCGGCCACGCGCTGGCCGGCGCGCACGAGGAAGGGTTGTTTGAGGCCGCTTTGGTTTTCCCAGCACCAGTAGCGCAGTTCTTCCTCGCGAACGCCGCCGGGGCTGTGCCACTGGTCGAAGAACCGCAGGCATTGCAGCCCTTCTACCGTGCGCCACTCGATGGCCTCGGGCCGGGCCTTGCTGGGGGTCAGGTCCATGGCCGCCAACTTGGCCTGCAAGAACGCCTCGGGCGGGTACAGCGCCGCCGGTTCCTGGCCGTCCATCAGGCTTTCCACCACCAAAAACAGCGACGCCGCGAGCACGTCCGCGCTGCCCTCGGAAAAACTGGCCGCCGTGCTCACCGACAGCACATCCCGGCGCTTGTCGTAGTTGAAGCCGCTTTTGAGCGTGCCGCAGGCCGTGTGGCGCAAGGGCCCGGGCAAGTCGTAGGCCAAGCGCGGGCTGAGGGTCACCCGTTGCTCGCCCACCTCACAGAGCATGCGGCTCAGGTGGCGGTCGTTCTCGCGCACCAGCGGCGGTTGCCCGCAGCCCCACAGGGCCACGGGCAGCAACGTCAGCGCCCAAAGGCGTTGCCTCAAAGGGCGGCGCCGGAGTTGCCGTTGCGGTCGATAAAGGTCGGCACGATGTAGGTTTTCTTGGTGGTGCCGTCCTTGTTGGTGGTGGTGCTGTTCTTGAAGTCCTGCTGCAACTGGCTGGCGCCGTTCTGGCACATCGAGCGCACCTGGCACAGGTAGTTGGAGTGCGGGCTGTCCTTGCCCAGCAGGCTGGAGGTGGTGACCAATGCGCCGAGGAAGCGGCTGATCGGGTCGTTGGAGTTGAGGGCGTTGCCGCCCAGCAGGTCGGACACGGTGTCGGTCATCGGCAGCATGCCGAAGAACACCTTGGAATCCGGCCGGTTGACCTGGAACACCGCGTTGTTGTCGTTGATGTTGAAGCCCGCTTGCTCGGCCGCGTCGTAGAAGCTGTTGGCGTACACCGGCGCGCCGGAGAGCTGGATGGCCCCGGCGCTGTTGCCGAAGTCCAGGCCACTGATGCCACGGTAGGTCAGCAGCGCTCCCTGGCTGTGGCCCACCAGGTCGAGCTTGAAGCCCTGGTCGATACCGGCCTGGTAGAACTCGTGCAATTGCTGGGCGTTGCCCGAGCGCTTGACGCCGCCCAGGGTCACGTCCCATGCCGACTCCAGCAGGTCGCCGAGCATGCCGTGTTCCGGGTTGTAGGCCTGGGTGAACTGGTCGTGGCCGGTCTGCATGCCGCCGTTGACCAGCGCCGCCTCAAAGGCGTTCTGGATGCCGTTGGTGGCGATAGGCCCCGAGCCTTCGGGGCGCAGGATCATGTCGTAGGTGGTCTTGTTCATGTCCAGCATCGGCTTGCCGTCGGCGTCGACCTTGACCTGGCCCTTGTCGTCCATTTGGTAGAACAACTGGGTGCGGTAGAAGCTCATGTCGCCGCTGAGCAACACCGGCAACTGGGTCACCACGCCGCCATGGCTGACCACACCGGGCATCAGCCCGAGGGTGGCGTAGGAGGTTTTGTCCATGGCCCCTTGCATCACGCCGGGGATCCACGCCAAGGGTGCGATAGCCGGGTTTTCTTCCAGGGCTTGCTCGGCAGCCTTGGTCAGGTCGCCGTAGTGTTTGAACAGGTCCGAGCTGTTCTTGCCGTAGTCCTGCAGGCCCTGCTTCCACTTGCCCAGGGTGGCCTTGGGGTTGGCCACGGCCTGCAGGGACGATTCGCTGACGTAC
This sequence comes from Pseudomonas sp. MF08817, assembly GCF_059862705.1. Lineage (NCBI taxonomy): Bacteria > Pseudomonadati > Pseudomonadota > Gammaproteobacteria > Pseudomonadales > Pseudomonadaceae > Pseudomonas > Pseudomonas sp. MF08817. Next base: position 26,580 of record NZ_JCBCUY010000024.1, on the reverse strand, counting down.
AGTTCGGTGCGTTTTTCCTTGTCGCGGGTGATTTCGTAGGCCTTGGTCACGTCGCGGTTCAGGCCCACGGTGGAGTCCTGGCCGGTCTTGGCGTCGTTGCGCACGATGAGGTTGCCGGCGCCGACGGTGGCGCGCACATCTTGCTCGCGGTCTTTGCGGTAGTTGTAGCCGCTGACGCTCCAGCCGTTGAAGCCTTCCTTCGGCGCGCCGCTGAGGGTCTTGTCGCTGGTGAAGGCCACTTGCTTGCCGGTGGTCGCCTGGGCGCCACCTTCGCCGCCGCCCGCGCCCCAGCCAAAGGCGCCGCCGACATTGACGTAGTAGCTGTGCTCTTTGTCGCTGCCGTTGATGTCGCGCACGCCCAGGGTGTTGGTGTCGAGCTTGAGCTTGCCGTTGTCGGCCGCGATCAGCGCGCCGTCGAGTTGGGTGTGGTTTTCGGTGCGGATGTCTACGCCGTTCTTGCCGGTGATGCTGGTTTGCTGCTCGACCCAGTTGGTCTTGCCGGTGGTCTTGCCCGCGCCCACCGAACCGCTGACCCCGCCGCCACCGGCCAGGCCGATGCTGACGGTGACGCTGACGTCCAGTTGCTTGCCGCTGACTTTGCCGGTGTCGGGCACCGACGATACCAGCAGGTCGCCGCCGACCCGACCGAGCACTTCGTTGCCGCGCAGGTTAGCGCCAGCGATGGTGGTGTCCTTGCCGCTGGTAAAACGCAACTGGTCACCGGCGTAGAGGTAGGCGGTCTGCTGTTTCTCGGTTTCGCGTTCCAGTTTGCCCTTGCCCATGTCGACGCTGGCGTAGACGGCGATGAAGTCCTTGCCGCCCAGGGCCAGGCCCACTTCACCACCGCCGCTGCGGCGGGTCGATTCGCTGCTCGAATCGTTCTGCGCGGCGCGGATGGTCAGGTCTTTGCCGGCGCGCAGGTCGATGTCGCGCCCGGCGATGACTTGGGTGCCGACCAGGGTCAGGTCGTCCAGCGCTTCAAGGTTGGTGTCGCGCCCCGAGAGCAGCACGGTGGGGTTGGAGGTGCCTTGGCTGCTTTCTTCGCTGGCCACGCCGTTGCTGCCGCCGATACCCGCGCGGGCACTGCCGCCGCCGCTTTGGCCGTTGATGCCGCCCTGGCTGCGGGTGGTCTGGCTTTCTTCGTTGACGGTGCCACGGGCCACGTCGAGGGTGACGTTCTTGCCCACCAGGGTGATGTCGCGCCCGGCCTCGAACTGGCTGCCGCGCACGCTCAGGTCGTTGCCGGCGACGGCGTTGATGTCACGCCCTGCGCCCAATGTCGACGGCACGTTGTCGCGGATTTCCTGGCGCGAGCGGGTGCCCTGGCTGGCCGAGCCAAAGTGCGTGGCGCTGGTGGGGCCGGAGGTGAACTGGTTGATGGCGTCCACGGTGCTCAGCACGCTGGAGGCCTTGCTGACGTTGTCCTCGCCTTTGCCGGTGCCTTTGATGGCGTCCATGGTGTTGCCGTAGTTGTGGCTGACGTTGACGGTCAGGCCATTGCGGTCGCGGGTTTTGCTGCGTTCCTGGATGAAGGTTTCGTCGGCCGAATCCACATGGATATCGCGGGCGGCGTGCAGGTTGATATCGCGCCCGGCATCCACGTTGGCACCTTCCAGGGTGACGTCGCGGCCGCCGCGCACATTAACGTCCTGGCCGGCCAGCAGTTGGCTCGGCGCGACCGTTTGTTGGGCGTCGCGGGATTTCTCTTTGAGCGCTTCACGCCCGGCAAACGCGGTGAAGCCGTTGCGGTCGCTTTCCAGGGACAGCCCAGTCTGTTTCTTGGAACTCCAGTGGCTCTGGTCCTGGCTGTTGCTGCCGGCCAGCACGTTGACGTCGCGCCCGCCATTGACCTGCAAGTCGCGCCCGGCCTGGGCCGTGCTGCCGATCATGTTCACATCGCGGGCACTTTGCAGGGTGGTGTCGCGCCCCCCGCTGACCTGGCTGCCAACGCTTTGGCTTTGCAGGTTTTCCTGGCCGGATTTCTTCGCCGAGGCGATGGAGATGAAGTTGCCGGAGGTGCTGAAACCCACTTTGCTTTTGTATTTTTCGCTGTGGCTAGTGGACTCGTTGGCCGCGTCCATCAGGTTGATGTCGCCGTTCTTGTCGATCATCCCGGCGCGCAGTTCGGCGTCACGCTTGGCGCTCACCCGGCTGGCAGACAGGTTGACGTTACCGCCGGCCACCAGCACCGCATCGTTGCCAGCGCTCAGCTCGCTACCCACCTGGGTAACGCTGCTGGCGCTTGAGCTGTTGCCGCTTTTGCTCAGGCCGAAACTGCCCTTTTTCTTCATGCTGTAGCTGCTGTCGGCCTGTTCTTGCGCCGACACCAGGCTGACGTCGCGCACGCCGCCCACCAGCAAGTCATTGCCAGCCTTGAGCTGGCTGCCGGCGACGGTGACATCGCGCCCGCCGTTGAGGCTGATGCGCCCTTCCTTGTCTTGCGTGACGTTGACCGTCAGGTCATGCCCGGCCTCGATCTGCGAAGCGACGTTGGTGGTGGACGAGTCGGCGCTCTGGGTGGTTTTGCTCTTGCCCCAGGAGCCTTTTTTCTTCTGGTAGAAGGTCGAGCTTTGTTCGTCCTGGCCCGAGACGATGGCGATGTCGTTGCCGGCGTTGAGAGCCATGTCGTGGCCCGCCTTCACCTGGCTGGCGACGATGGCCATGTCGCGCCCGGCGTTGACCGCTAGGTCGCCCCCGGTGGTGACGCTGGAACCGAGGGTTTTCACCGTGTCGTTGGTAATCAGGCCACGGCGGATGGCGCTCTGGGTGAAGGTGTGGTCTTGCACCGCCAACAGCTCCACGTCGCGCCCGGCATTGAGGCTGGCGTTGCCGTCGCTGTGCAGTTGGGCGCTATTGCTCAGGTCGCGCCCGGCGCTGACGTTGAGTTGCTCGCGGGCGCTGATAAGGCCGCCCTGGTCCAAGTTAGTGCGCGAGCCGGAACCGTACAGCACTTGCATGGCCGCACGTTCGTTGACCACATCGCCCTTGACCGTGGCGACGTCAACGCGGTTGCCGCGCACTTCACCGCCCAAGGCGTTGCGGATGCTGTCCTGGGCCAACAGGCTGACGCGCTCGCCGGCCTGGGCCAAACCGCCCTGGTAGAGGTTGCGCCCCGCTTGCGCGGTGAGGTCGTTGCTGGCGCGCAGGGTGCCGACGTTGGTCAGGTCGTTGCCGGCCATCAGGTTGATGTCGCGGGCCTGGATCAGGCTGCCACCGCGCAGGTTGCGCGATTCGGCCTGGGCCAGGTAGAGCACCGGCACCAACACGTTCTGGCCCTGCACCTGGCGGTTTTCCATCCACACGATGTCGTGGGTCAGCGCCGCGACCTGCTGGGCACTCAGGGCCACGCCCAGGCTCAGTTGCAGTGGGTCCTTGGAGGCGATGGCGTTGTCCATCAGGTATTGGTACTGCTCCAAATCGCTGGTCAGGCCGGCCGCGAGGAAGCGTTGCCCGGTCTGTGCCAGCACCGCTTCGCGGATCAGGCGGGTTTCGTAGAGGCCATCGCCGAGGCGGCGCCAGGCGCGGTCGTCGTTGTAGCCCATCAAGCCGAACAGGTAGTCGGAGCTGATGAACTTGGACAGGTTGGTCAGGCTCGGGTTGGTTTCGATCAGGTAGCGGCTGGCCGGGTCCTGGTTGCGTACGAAGAGGCCGTATTCGCCTTGGGGCAGGCGATAGTTGGCCAGGGCGGTGGGGTCTACAGCGACAAAGGGTACGCCGGCAAAGTCCACGGGCACGAAGCTGACCACGGTGCTGCCGTCGGCATTGACCCGCTCGACGCGGCGTACATCCGCCGCCACTTGGTTGGCGCCGCCGCTGCCCAGGGCATTGACGGTGAGGGTCTGGCCGCCCACCAGGCCGACGGTGTCGGTCAGGGCCTGGCCGGTGAGTTGGGCGAAGGCCTGGGTGCTGAGGGTGCCGTTTTCCAGGTTGCCGCTCACATCCAGGTTAAGCACGCGGCCCGATTGCAGGGTGGAGGTGTAGGCGGTTTGCGTGCCCGGGTGCACCACGCTGCTCTGGCCGATCTGCGGGTACTGGGTTACGGCAACCGGCAGCGCTTCCTGCTGGTCGGGGGCGCTGGCGGCGTTGCGGCTGTTCCACAGGTGGGTCTGGGATTCGGCCCAGCGGAAGTCGCCCTGTTTCACGCCATGAAGGAAGTAGGTGGTGCTTTCCACACGCTGGTCGAGGGTGGCGCCACGGTTGTAGAAATTCGCCGCTTTGACGAAGGCATCGCGGTTGGCGGCCAGCAGGCTTTGTTTGTTTTCCACGGTACCGGCGGTGATGAACAGGTCACGCCCGGCGATCAGGCGCGCGCCCGCCGAGTCCTTGATGACTTTGCCCTGGTAGGTGCTGTTGACGATGAAAGTCGCGGTGTGGTGCTTGCCGGAGCAGTCGGTGCAGTTGATGTCGATGCGCCGGCTGACCAGGGATTCGCCCATCTCGAACACGTCTTTGCGGTTTTCCAGGCTGGCGACGTTGAGGGTCATGTCGCCTTCGCTTTCGATGTTCGCCGAACGGTTGCTCAGGCTTTGCGCCTGGCCGCCGTCGAGGCCGGCGAAGCTCAGGTTGCCCTTGCTGTAGATGTCGCCGTAGAAGTTGCTCAGGCTGGCGCCGCGCAGGTTCATGTCGGCGCCGCTGTAGATCAGGGTGTCGGCGCCGGTGCTGATGCCGTTGCCGGCGAAGATGTCCAGTTGGCCCATGGCGCCGAGGGTGCCGCGGTTGTTGACCTGGGTGGCGTGCACCAGCAGGTTCTGCCCGGCGACCAGACGCCCGAGGTTGTCCAGGCTGCCGCGCAGGTTGAGGGTGGTGGCGCCGGTGCTGGCGATGCGCCCGCCGTTCTGCACCAGGTTGCCCGCCGCGATGCTCACGGCTTTGGCCGCCGAAATCAGGCCGCTGTTGTTCAGGTCGCCGCCCAGGGCCAGGTTCAGGTCGCCGTCGCTGAGCACTTCGCCGCCGTTGTTCAGGGTGGTGGCGCCCAGGGTCAGGTTGCTGGCGCTGGCGATGCGATCGCCGGCCAGCAGGTTGAGGTTGCCGCCCACGGCCACGTCCAGCGCGCCGTTGACTTGCAGTTGCCCGGCGCCGTCGATGGCGCCGATGTCGAAATCACCGCTGCCCAGGCCCGTGAGGCGGCCCCCGGTGCCGGCGAGGCTGGCCAGTTCGGCCTTGAGCAGGCCGCTGCCGGCGTGCTCGACACTGCCGGCGACGTTGTTCATGGCCCCGGCCTTGAGGGTCAGGCCCTGGCTGATAACGCCGATGGAGCCGCCCTGGTTGTTCAGGGTATCGGTGAGCAGGATCTGGCTCAGGTCGCCGCCCAAAGCGCGCATGCGCCCGCCGCTGTTGTCCAGGCGGGTGCCGGTGAGCAGCAGGTTGCCGGCCGATTCGATCAAGCCGTTCTGGTTGTAGGTGGTGAGGGCGTTGAGGTTCAGGCTGTTGGCGCTGACTTCGCCGCCGGCGCGGTTGTCCAGCAGTTGCCCGCTGACGCTGAGCAGGCCTTTGGCGTAAAGGCGCCCGGCCTGGTTGGTGAGCGTATCGACCACCAGTTTCAAGGCCCCGGCCTGGGCGTTGAGCAACCCGGCCTTGCCCGCGAGGGCGCTGTTGTCCAGCGAGGCGGCGAGCACCTCGACGCTGTCGCCCTGCACCGCGCCGCCCCGGTTGTCGAGGCTGCCCTGGCTGAGCACCAACGCGGCCGCGCCGCCCTGGGCCAGCACCAGGCCTTCGCGGTTATCCACAGCGCTGGCGGTGAGGTTCAAGCCATCGATGCCCGAGAGCAGTTGGCCTTTGCGGTTATCCACAACCGTGCCCTGCACTTGCAGGCGTTTGCCGGCGAGGGTGCCGCCCTGGTTGTCCAGCGAGGTGACTTGGCTGACGCGCAAGGCGTGGTCGCCGGCGTCGATGAGGCCCAGGGCGTTGTTGAGCACCCCGGCCACCGCCAGTTCAATCGCGCCGCCCGTGGCGATCAGCGAGCCTTGGGCGCTGTTGTCCAGGCTGGCGACGTTCAGGCCCAGGCTGTTGCCCAGCAGCACGCCGCCATGGTTGTCGATGGCGCCGTTGTTGACTTGCAAATGGCCGTCGCTTTGCACCCGGCCCAGGTTGTTGAGTAACTGCCCGGTGTTGACCAGGGCGCCGCCCGCGCCGGCCAGCAGTTGGCCGTTGGCGCTGTTGTCGATGCGCCCGGCGCCGAGGCTCAGTTGATCGCCCACCACGCGCCCGCCGCGGTTATCCAGCAGGCCGCCGTGGGTCAGCAGCAGTTGCTTGCCCACCACCACGCCTTGCTGGTTGTTCAGGCCGGCGCTGCGCAGGTCCACGTCGCCGGCCTTGGCTTGCAGGTGGCCGCTGGCGTTGTTCAGGTCGTTTTGCACCACCAGCGTCAGGGTGCCGGTTTCGGCACTGAGCACACCCTCGGCGTTCTGGCTGAGGCTGTCGAGGTGGGCGGTGAGGGTGCCGGCGTTGATGTTGCCTTGCAGGTTGTTCAGGTCGCGCGCGGTGAGGCTGGCGCTGGTGGTGCCTTGCAGCACGCCTTGGCGGTTGTCCAGGTCTTGGGCCTTGAGCACCAATTGCTCGGCGCCGATCTTGCCGCCCTGGTTGTTCAGCGCGCCTTGGCTGGTGACGGTCAGTTGTCGGCCAACCAGGGTGCCGCCATTGTTGGCGATGCTGGCCGCGTCCAGGGTCAGGTTTTCACTGGCCTGGATGCGCCCGGCCTGGTTGTTCAGGTCGTGGGCGAGGGTCAGCGTCAGGCTGCCTTTCTCCGCACTGAGCAGGCCGTTCTGGCGGTTGTCCAGGCGTTGCGCGGTGAGTTTCAACTGGTCGGCCACCACTTTGCCGCCGACGTTAAGCAGCTCCCCGGTGTTGGCGTCCACCAGGCTCTGGGCTTGCAGCACGCCGCCATTGTTGTTGAGTTGGCCGCTGACCTTGAGGCTGTTCTGGCCGACGCTGGAGGCGATCAAACCGCCCTGGTTGTCGAGGCGCTGGGCGGTGATGTGCAGTTGGTCGGCAATCACCGAGCCGCGTTGGTTGTTCAGTTGCTTGGCGTTGAGCTCCAGGTCCGCCCCGGCCAGTTCCAGGCGCCCACCGCTGTTGTCCAGGCTGTCGAGGTTGAGGGTGGTGGCCTGGCCGTCGGCGAAGCGGATCAAGCCGCCCAGGTTGACGATGGCCGGGGTCAGCAGGAGCAGGGTCGAGGTGCCGAGCACCCGGGCGTCCGCGCCCTGGTTGACCAGGCGTGCCGTGGTCAGGCCCACGTTGACGCCCTGGACGATGCCGTTCTGGTTGTCCAGCAGCTCGCTGGCCTGCACTTGCAGGGTGCGGTTGGCGATCAGTTGGCCGCTGTTGGCCACGTGCTTGGCGTCGAGGGTGACGTCGCCCAGCAGGTTGCGGCTGTTGTCCGCATTCACGCCGGCTTCGACGATGCCTTTGTTGGTGACTTGGCCGGTGCTGGCCACGCTGATCTTGTCGCGGGCGGCGAGGCTTTTGTTCACCGTCACATCACCGCGGCTGGTGATGCGCACTTCGCTGCCGGCGTAGACCTTGCCCTGCATGTCCAGCCCTTGGGCGTTGACGGCAATGGCCTGGTTGGCGCTGGCGCCGGCCATGCTGACCTTGCCGCTGGCGTCGATCTGGATGTCGCCGGTGCTGGCGGCCATGTCCCCGGCCAGGCGCACGCCCACGCCTTTTTCCGTGCCCACCAGGCGAATCGCCCCGGCGTACATGCCGCCCAGGGCGGAGCTGTCGATGGCCAGTTCCGGCTTGGCGCTGGCGTCGTCGGCGCGGGCGCTGGTGCTCAGGTCGTCGGCCTTGACGTCGTTGCGCCCGGTGACCACGTTGAGGTTTTTGGCGTAGATATTGGCGTTGAGCTTGGCGCTGCGGGTAATCAGGTCGAACTGGTCGAGGTCGCTGGCGTCCAGGCCGGCGCCTTCGATGCTGATGTCGCCGTCGTCCACTTCAAAGCGGTCCAGGCGTTGCCCTTCGATCACCGGTTTACCGGTGGTCAGGGTGGCGCGCGGGGTGTTGATAAAGCCGCAACCGCTGCACGTGATGCCGTGGGGGTTGGCGACAATGACGCGGGCCGCCTGCCCGGCCACTTCGGTGTAGCCGCCCAATTGGCTGCGCCCGCCGCCGGTGACTTCGTTGAGGATGACTTTGGCGGCCTGGCCCTTGAGGTTGCCGTTGCCCAGGATGATTCCGCCCAGTTGGGTGTTCTGCAACTTGCCGGTGGCGTTGTTGAGGATCACGCCGTTGGCGCCGACGTTGTAGTCGGTGAACTTGTTGTGGGACAAGCCGCTGCCGTTGGCGCCGTTGATGTTGATGACCGGCACGCCGTTGCCCGCCTGGCCAATGCTGGTATTGCCGCCCGCTGCCGCGTCCACGGTGAGGCCGGCGGCCACGACCACTAACGGGTTGAGGAACACAACCGAGGCCAGGGTCAGGGCAATGCATTGAGACAGCGGGTTGCGGACTTCCATGTGCGGGTCTTCCTTTCAGGTGTCAGAAAAACAGGTCGACCCGGAAATACACCGGACGCTCACGTTTTTCGATAATGCCGGGCCGTTCCAGCGAGCGGGCGAAGCTCACGGAAGTGGCCAGGTACTTGCCCCGGGCGTTGAACTCCAGGGCGTTGCCGCTCATGCGGCCATGTACTTCGCGCGCCTCGGGGGACAGGTTGCGCCCCTCGATCACACCAACGTCGTAGGCAAACGCCACGCCGTATTCGTTGACCAGCGGCAGCAGCGGCTGCCAGGTCACGGCCCGGCGCCAGCGCAACTGGTTGCGCCAGTAGCCGCCGCTGTCGCCCGACAGGGTCTGGTCCTGGAAGCCGCGCACCGAGCTGACCCCGCCCAGGCTGATGCGCTGGGCACTGAACAGTTCATCTTCACTGCGCTGGCCGGTGGCCAGGCTGTCGAAGCTGAAGTTCTCGCCCCATAGCTGGAACGGCTGCAAGTAGCTCAGGGTCAGGCTGTATTTGTTGTAGCGCGACTGTGGTTCGTGGTGGCTGCTGTCGCGCTGGGCGTCCAGCGCACCGATGCCCTGCTGCCAACCGGCATCGAGGTTGACGAACGCGGTACCGATACGCCGGCCGTGGTTGAAGCTGAGCTGGGTTTCGGTGATGCGCGTGCTGGAGATGCCGATCAAGTCATCTTCAAAGTAATTGCGCGTGCGCAGGTTGCTCAGGCCCAAGGTCATGGCGGTTTTGCTGACGTCATCGCGGTGCAGCACCCGTTCGGCGCGCAGGGCGTGGTTCTTGCTGGTGCCGTCGAAGCCGAAATCCATGCCCTGCAGTTCGCTGCGGGTGCGGTAGTAGCTCTGGCTGTAGGCGTAATTGAAGGTCCACCAGCCGTAGGGAACGCTGTAGTAGAGGCTCTGGTTATCGGAATGGCGCCAGTGGTCGCTGACCGCGTCCTGCCCGGCGCGCAGGCTCAATTGGTCGGCCAGGCCCAGGGGGCTGTCCCAGTCCAGCCCCACGCCCATCTGCTGCTGGCCGGTGCTGCGGTCGCCGTCGTTGTGGCGCGTGGCCGAGGCATGCCAGGGCTTGCTGCGCTCACCCTTGAGGCCAATGCGGCTGCCACCGACCTGCTCGCCCGGGGCCAGCTCTAGCTGCGCCTGGCGCGAGGGCAAGCGGCTGAGCTGGTCCACCAGTTGTTCCAGTTCACGCAGGTTGAGCAGTTCGCCGGTCTTGCCGGGGAAGGTCATGGCCAACTCGCGGGGGCTGGCCAGGGCGGAACTGTCGAGGCCTTCGAGGCGCCCTTCGACTACCACTATTTTCAGCACACCACCGGCCAGGTCTTGCTGCGGCAGGTAGGCGCGGGTGGTGACAAAACCCCGTTCCAGGTAGTGGTGGGTCACGGCTTTGAGCAAGGCGTTGATCTGCCCCACCGACAGGCATTGGTCCTGGTAGGGCTTGAGCAGTTGCGCACGGGCGTTGGCGTCGAGGTGCTGGGCACCGTCCAGCTCGATGGCATTGATCTGGAAGCAGCGCTCGTCGTCGGTTTTTTCCGGCACGGGGGTGGGCAAAGTCTTGCCGGGCAACTGCTGGAGCTCGTCGAGGCGCTTTTGTTGCTCTTGCAGCAATTGCTGCTGGCGGTCGCGAATCAGGTCGCGGTCACCGGGCGTCTGGAACGGAGCGGCCTGGGCCAGGGAGGTAAACACCGCACAACAAGCCAATACGTGCGTAATGCCAAAACGTGACATGCCTTCATTCCCTTGAATGGCTAACTGCGGCGAATGCCGGCGTGAGTATCGGGGCAATGCAAATGCAAATCGCCCGACTGAATCGGCGGGCATCTTAAGTGGTAAAGATTCCTACATTTACAAATGGTTGCAAAAAGGTGACGAACGGCAGTTGCCAATACGAGTGCCATCATGGCGTGCCATTACTGAGCGCCAGAGAGGGAGGAGGAAGTGGCCATACGGAGGGAAAACAGCGCCCCTGTGGGAGTGGGCTTGCCCGGCCCACTCCCACAGAAAACACAGGGTTCATGCAGGCCGGGGCAAGGCTGCCCTTAGGGTTATTTTTTCTTCAGGCACTCGCTCATGAAGGCTTTGCGCGCATCGCCCTTGAGGGCCTGGGTGGTGGCGGTGGCATTGCAGGTTTTCATCCGTTCCTGAGGTGTGGCGGCCGCGGCGGGGGCGGCTTTGAGGCAGGTGCTCATGAAGGCTTTGCGCTCGTCGCCCTTGAGGGTCTTGGCGCTGGCCTCGGCGTTGCACGTGGTCATTTTGTTTTGCTGCGCGGTGGCGGCAAACCCCTGGGAGCACAGCAGCAAACCCATCATCAACAAAGGGACATGCAGCATCTTCATGGCGTTTTCTCCTGGTCGCCGCAGCAAGGAGCGCGGCCTCCCTGGCAGTGTAGACAAACGCCGTTACACCTTCACCGGCTCTGCAACCGGTACTGCTGGGGCGTGCACCCGGCCTGGCGCTGGAACATCGCGATAAACGCCGAAGCGCTGCTGTAGCCCATGTCGAACGCCACTTCCTGGATGCTGCGGGCACTGTCCAGCGCCTCCAGGGCCGCCAGAAACCGTGCCCGCAAGCGCCACTCGCCAAAGCTCATGCCCAACTCGCGCACGCACTGGCGCGCCAGGGTGCGTTCGCTGACGTGCACCCCGGCGGCCCACTCGGCCAGCGGCCGGTTGTCCGCCGGGTCCGCGAGCAAGGCGCGCAGCACCTGGCTTAGCAGCGGGCCGCTGGCGTAGGGCAGGTAAGCGGTGTGCACCGGGGCTTGCTGCAATTGGTCCACCAGCACCTGGGCCAAACGCACGTCGGCGGGGCGTTCGGGGATTTGCACGTCGCGGGCGGCGAAGTCTTTGAGGATCGCCTTGAGGATGTCGCTGATGGCCAGGGTGCAGGCCTGCGCCGGCAGGTCCTGGCACAGCGCCGGGGCCAGGCATACGGCGCGGTAGGCAATGGGCTGGCTGCTGTGGAAGCTGTGTTCGGTGTGCGGCGGCACCCACAAGGCGTAGTGCGGCGGCGACATGAAGCGCTGGCCGCCGATCTGCATGTGCATCACGCCGTGGGCCGAATATTCCAGGGTGCCCCAGGGGTGGCGGTGCGCCAGGGCATGGCTGTGGGCAGCGAAGTCGGCGTAGCGAAAGTACACCGGCGACGGCAGGCCGCGCAGGTGGAGTACATCAATGGGCTTTTTACGCATGCTGTCCGGTTCCAGGGGCGGGTTGTCCGGTTGCGAGTATAGGCGCGCAACCGGACAGGCGGATAATCGCCCCTCATCACGCTTATGGTTGACCCGATGCAATACGCTTTTCCGTTATTGGCAATTTTTATCTGGGCCGGGAACACGGTCATCAACAAACTCGCCGTGGGGGCGATTTTTCCCGCCGAGATCGGTTTCTACCGCTGGTTGCTCGCCGCCCTGCTGTTCACGCCGTTCATGCTCAAGCAGGTTTTCGCCCATTGGCCGACGATCCGCCCCAACTTGGCCAAGATCGCCGTACTGGGCGTGCTGGGCATGGCGGTGTACCAGAGCCTGGCGTACTTCGCCGCGGCCCTGACCACGGCCACCAACATGGGCATCATTTTGTCGCTGATGCCGCTGATGTCCCTGGCGATGGCCATTGCCAGCCTTGGCCAGCGCCTCACGGCCGGTGCCCTGGCGGGGGCGCTGTTGTCGTTCGCCGGGGTGTTGGTGGTGGTGTCGAGCGGCAGCGTCGATGTGCTGCTGCAACAGGGCATCAACCTGGGCGACGCGATGATGCTGGTGGCCACCCTGGCCTACGCGGTCTACAGCACCCTGCTGAAAAAATGGCAATTGCGCCTGCCACCGCTGGTGCTGCTGTATTTGCAGATTCTGGTGGCAGTGGTGGTGCTGTTCCCGCTGTATTGGGCCGGGGACAAAACCGGGCTCAACGCCGGCAATATCCCCCTGGTGCTGTACGCCTGCCTGCTGGCCTCGATGCTGGCGCCGCTGGCCTGGATGCAAGCGGTGATCCGCCTGGGCCCGAGCCGCACCACGCTGTTTTTCAACCTGCTGCCGCTGATTACCGCGCTGATTGCCGCCGTGGTGCTGCATGAGCAATTGGCGCTGTTCCACCTGGTGGGCGGTTTGCTGACCCTGGGCGGGGTGATCGTCTCCGAGCGCTGGACCACCGAGCTGCGGGTGCGCCGCGCCCTGGCCTAAAGGCCGGCCAGGTGCAGGCGTTGGGCATGCTCGACGAACAGGCGGATCGGCTCGGCGCCCTTGCCCACCAGGCCCAGGGATTGGTTGACGATGTCGAAGTGATCCAACGGGTAGTCGTCGCCAATCACCGTGCCCAGGTGGGAGCTGTAGCGCCCGACCATGCCGTCGCAATGCCCGGCCTCGCGCACGAAGGTCTTGGCAAATAGCCGGCAGGAGCGGTTGGTGCCGTCGAACAGGTTGCGCCCGCGGTCGGTTTTGCCCGGTTGCAGAGTGCCGGACCAGGAGTAATAGCGCACGCCGTTGACCTCCTCGGCGCCCTGCCCGCCCCAGGTGTCGGGCAGGCCTTGGGGGTACTGGCGGTTGAACAGCGCCACCCCTTCGCAGGTCAAGGATTGGTGCGAGGCGTGGACGTCCACCGGCAGTTTCGGCCCGCGGTAGCCGGTTTCCAGCAGGCTCATCAACGCACCAATGCCGCGCAGCAGCGCACTGAGCAAGCGCCCCTTGACGCTGTCGGCCGGGTAGTGGCGTTGCAGGTAGTCGGCCAGCTCCGAGCCGTGGTTGGGGCCGGCCACCGAGGTCACCGAGGCCACCCAATCCGGGCGCTTGGCCGCCGCATAGCGGGCTGTGAGCGCGCCTTGGCTGTGGCCGATGAGGTTGACCTTGGCGGCGCCGGTTTGCTGCAAGATCCGCTCGACCTGCGCCAGCAATTGCTCGCCGCGCACCTCGCTGCTGTTGAGCGGCGACACCTGCACCGCAAACACCGTCGCCCCGCCCCGGCGCAGCGCGCCGAGGATGCCGTACCAGTAGGGGTACAGCAGCAAGCGGACAAACCCGAGCATCCCGGGGACCAGGACCAGCGGATAACGGGGAGCGAGTGGGCTGGGCATGGGCGGCCTCCTTGGGTTCACGCAAAGTGCCCATCCTAGACGCAAGGGCCGGGCCAAGGGCAAGGATCACGTTTGTATATGACAAATCCCACGCAGGCTCAGGATCTTGGCCCATATCCGATAAAACTTTTCGCCCCGCCCATGACTCACAACCTAGGTAACCCCTTTTGCGATCACGGCCCTAGAACGTGGCGCACGGATTAGCCTCCAGGAGATTGAGATGAGCAATGTGCATCAGTTAACCGACGTCGCCACCCTGCGCCAGCGTGCGCGCCAGCATGTCGAAGAGGGTGCGGTGACGCACAGCTACACCGCCGACCGCGAAGAAGTGCTGCGCCTGCTCAACGAGGCCCTGGCCACAGAGCTGGTGTGTGTACTGCGCTACAAGCGCCACTACTTCATGGCCAGCGGCCTGAAGGCCAGCGTCGCCGCCGACGAGTTCCTCGAACACGCGACCCAGGAAGCCCAACACGCCGACACACTGGCCGAACGCATCGTGCAACTGGGGGGCGAGCCGGAGTTCAACCCGGACCTGCTGTCCAAGCACTCCCACGCCCAGTACGTGGCCGGCAACACCCTCAAGGAAATGGTCTACGAAGACCTGGTGGCCGAACGCATCGCCATCGACAGCTACCGGGAAATGATCCAGTTCATCGGCGACCAAGACTCCACCACCCGCCGCATCCTGGAAGACATCCTCGCCCAGGAAGAAGAACACGCCGACGACATGGCGGACATCCTCAAAGACCTCTGATGCCCCTCTCCCCGCGAGAGATCCTGAGCGTTGAGGGCAAACCCTCAACCCTCAATTGGGCGCAGTTCCCCTGTGGGAGCGGGCCTTGCCCGCGATGAGGCCGGGACAGGCGACGCACTTCTGGCACTTGGAGTGCTGTCATCGCGAGCAGGCTGCTCGCGATGACAGCACTGAGTGGCGGTGACGAAGGGTAACCGTAAGACAGTAGCTCCCACATTTGGCGCCAGCTCCCCTTGGCTTGATTAGCCTTTCACCGTCTTCGGCGCCTTGCCCGCTTTCATCTGTTCCAGCAACGGCGCGCATTGGTTGGGTTCGCCGCCGCTGGGGGCGACCAGGGCCAGCAGGCCCGCGGCCGGGCCGGCGATCACGCCCAACGCCACCATCCCCGCGCCACGCAGCATCAACGGCACAGCCTTGACCCCCGCCGCAGGCTTGATGAACGGGCCACGCACGTACAGCGGCGAGCGCAGGGAAAACAGGCGCAGGCCCTTGGACTCCGGGCTGATGGTCAGGTCCAGTTGCTCGCTGGCCATGTTCGCTGTGCCGTCGATGTAGATAATCGCGTTCTCGGTGTCGAAGACGAACAGGCGCGTGGTCGCCAGGCCCGTCTTGATGCCGACATCCGCCGCCGCGCAATTGATCTTCACCTCCTTGTCGCCAAAGATTTTCCCCACCACGTAGTTGCCCACGTTAAGCCCGGCCAGTTCCATCAGTTCGCGGCTGATGGCGCCATCGTTGATAAGCATCTTCAGGTCGCCGTTGGCGCTGCCCAGCAGGGCCGCGACCGAGTTGCCGGTGCCGGCGATATCGGCGTCGCCGTTGAGTTCGCCGAAGCTGGTTTTCATCGGCTCGAAGGTGGGGAACAACTGTTTGAGTTTGAAATTGCGCGCCGTCAGCCTGGCCCGCCCTTGCAGCGGCGTGGCGCGGCCGTCGAGGCGGATCTGCGCGTCGAGCTTGCCGCCCGCCACGCCAAAGCGCAGGGGTTCGAGGCGCAGTTGCCCGGCGTCGAGGATCAGGTGGGTATAGAGGTCGGTAAAGGGCAACTCGGCGCTGTGGACGATGCGTTTGCCGGTGAACTCCACATCGGCGTCCATCACCGCCCAGCGCTCGGTGCGAAATTCTTCCACCGGCAGCACCTTGGTCGGCGGTGGCTTGCTCGCCGCCCCGCGGGCCTTTTGTTCGGCGTTGGAGTCGGCGCCGATCAGCGGCGCGAGGTCGTCCATCAACAGCTGGTTGGACACCAGCGCGCCGCTGAGCTTGGGCCGTGGCGTGCTGGCGACGTAGGCCAGGTCGCCATGGATATCGCTGTTGCCGATCTTGCCGTTGAAGCCCTGGTAGCAGAACACCGCACCGCCCGGCTCGCGCAGCTTGGCGCTGAGGTGGCCGTCGGTGGCGTAGGGCGGCGAATCCGGCAGGGTCACGCCGGTCAACGGGTAGAGGGTGGCCAGGCTGTTGCCGGCCAGTTTCAGGCGCAAATCCAGCGCCCCCAGGTTTAGCGGGTCGGTCAGGGTGCCGGCCAGCTCGATGCGGGTGTCAGCCACCTTGACCTGGGCCTGCAAGGGGAACGGGCGCGCCGCGTCTTGCAGCGCCAGCAGGCCGCCGACCTTGCCCGCACCGCTCAAGGGCTGGTTGCGGTAGGTGCCCTTGACCTTCAAGGCGAAGGCGTAATCCTGGGGTGTGGCGCCCTGGGCGCTGGCCTTTTTCGCGGTTTTGTCGCCGACGATCTCGCTGAAGGCGATGGGCTTGCCCAATGGGTCGATCAGCAGGTCGAGGCGGGTGTTCAGGCTCTGGTCGTTGAGGGTGACGTGGCCTTTGTCGAACCCGATGGCGCCGATGTCCACCACCCAGCTGGAGGGTTCGGCGTCGGGGGTTTTCGGGTCGAAGGTGAAGGTCCAGTTGGCGCGGCCATCGGCCAGGCGTTCGAGGGCGGCGTTGGGCTCGGTGAGGTCGATACGCGGGATGTTCACCCGTTGCGCCAGCAATGCCAGGGGTGAGAGGCGCAACTCCACCCGTTTGAGGCTGACCATCTGTGCGTTTTTTGACCAATCCGGGTTGCCCAGGGTCAGGTCTTCGGCGATCACGTGGGGCCACGGCACCCAGGCGCGCCAGCCGCCTTCGTCGGGCTCGCGCTGCCACACCACCGCCAGGTTGCCGTTGATGGCGAACGCCCGGTGCAACTCTTCGGACACCTTGGCGTTGAGGGGCGGCTTGATGCGGTTCCAGTCAAAAAACGCGATAACCAGCACCAGCACCGCCAGCAGCAGTAGCAGGGTGGAAAGGCTCCAGAGGACAAACTTGCGGGGGCGCGTCATTGCACACTTCTCCTGATGACAACGGAACGCCCGGAAGCTGGCGCCCATGAGGAACAGTAGGCGAAGAATCACCCGGGGATAAAAACTACGACTGGCAAACGGCCCGCAAGGTTTAACTGGACCTGCATTTAAAGCCGCGCCCCTGTGTGGGAGCGGGCCCGCCCGCGATGGGGCCGGTACACCCACATCGCTACTGCCTGGCCCACCGCCATCGCGGGCAAGGCCCGCTCCCACAGTTGAACTGTGGTGTGCCTCTGTGGGAGCGAGCCTGCTCGCAATGGCGGTACTGAGTGGCGGTGACGAAGGGTAGCGGTAAGGCCGTTGCTCCCACGCCTACAGAAAACAACAGGCTGGGTTCGAGGCCGTCAAAACCCGCGATAACGCTTGAGGTGCTCGTTGATTTTCGCCGCCGGCACTTTCTGCAAGCCGCAGAGCAAGTCATGGGACAGCTCGCGCAAACCATGCTTGCGCCGCAGTTCTTCGGCCAGGTGGGCGGTGAGGTTGGCGGCCATTTCGGCGTCGGCCATGGCCCGGTGAGCCTGGCCGGTGTGGGGCAGTTGGGCGAAGGTGGTGAGGGTGCCGAGCTTGTGGTTGGGCGCCGCGGGCATCAGGCGCCGGGCCAGCAACAGGGAACAGGCGAAGTTCTGCAAGCGGGTGCGCTTGATACGGCCCAGTTCGTAGTCCCAGAACTTCTGGTCGAACGCCGCGTTGTGGGCTAGCAGCGGCGTGGTGCCGACGAATTCGTTGACCTCGTTCATCACCTGCTCGGCCGACGGCGCGGTGCGCAGCATGGCGTTGCTGATGCCGGTCAGTTGCTCGATAAACCCGGGCACGCGCACACCGGCATTCATCAGGCTCTGGTAACGGTCGACGATGCGCCCCTGCTCAAGCATGACCACGGCGATTTCCGTGGCCCGGCAACCGGCGCCGGGGCTGATGCCTGTGGTTTCAAAGTCGATGACTGCGATGCGTTCCAAACCTGTGTTCACTCTCTGAATAAATGTTCAAACAATGGCGGATGCCCTTGTGGGTATGAGCCTGCTCGCGATGGCGATACTCCAGATGCACCGCCATCGCGAGCAGGCTCGCACACAGGTTTCGCCCACTTCAGTTTTTCAGCAACAACCCGCCCTCGATCGGCACATAACGGCTGGCGGCGCGGATCAGGGAGTTTGCGGTCAGGCCCGGCACGCCGTAGGCCACGGCCTCGACCTGGTGCTTACTGATGATGCGTTCGAGCAGCATGTCGAAATCACCGTCGCCGGAGGCCAGCACCACTTCATCGACATGATCCGCCGCGTCCATGATGTCGATGGTGATGCCCACGTCCCAATCGCCCTTGGCCGAGCCGTCGGCGCGCTGGATGTAGGGCTTGAGCTTCACGGTAAAGCCCAGGTTGCGCAGGATCTGCTGGAACTGCTGCTGTTTGCTGTCGCCCCGGTCGATGGCATAGGCGTAGGCCTCGACAATCTGCCCGCGCTGGCTGATGTCGGCCCATAGCGCCGCGTAGTTGAAGTGGCAGCCATAGGCCTGGCGCACGGTGTAGTAGAGGTTTTGCACATCGGCGAACACTGCGATTTTCTTCACCGTGGATCCTCATGGCGCAAGCAAGGCTGGGCACGCGGCCCGAAAAGTCGCCCAGTATGCCAGCCAGAAGGAAATTTCCGCGAATAATCAGCCGCCGGTGCCGCGGCACCTCGGACGAATGGCGAACCACACGTAGGAATAATCACCACCACCACACCCTGAACGTTCGGTTTGCTCAGGGCAGGCTCCCTTCGGTTAAAGTGGCGCCTTGTTCTGACCAGCGATACCGCCCCCTATGAATCCGTTGAACGTGCTCCGCGACTCTTTGTACTTCTTCAAGGGCAACCTGGCCCAGATCGCCCTGCTGTGCCTGCCACTGGTGGTGTTCGAAGCCTTGTTGCAGCAACTGGTGGACCGCGCCCAAGGGCCCGGCAGCTTTCCCGGCTACAGCGTGATCGTCGGGTTGCTGGTGTACCCGCTGTACACCGGCGCGCTGATTCTGTTTCTCGACGCCCGCAGCCGTGGCGAATCGCCCCGCACCCGGGATCTGCTGGCGATGTCGGTGACCCTGTGGCCGCGCTTCGCCCTGCTGACGGCGCTCAATACCCTGCTGATCCTGATTGGCCTGTCGCTGTATTTCCTGCCGGGCCTGTGGCTGATGGTGACCCTGGCTTTCGCCGAGTACCTGCTGGTGCTGCGCGGTATGCAACCGCTGGCGGCAATCAAGGAAAGTTTCCGTTTAAGCCGTGGCAATTTCCTGCGCATCCTGCTGTGCATTCTGTGTGTGATGGGGCCGTTGTGGTTGCTCAAGGGCGCCAGCGTGTCGGTGTACCCCGAGCCGCAGAACCCGGCGTTGGCGTTGTTGATCGACAGCGTGCACAGCTTCTTGCAGTTGTTCACCAGCGTGGTGCTGTTCCGCCTGTTCATGCTTATCAGCCAATCGCCGGAAAAAACCAGCCCCGGCGCCTGAGCGCCGGCCTTGGGCGCGGGCGCCGCTCTCGGGTATGCTCGGGCTCCGTCCCGCCACGCCATAAGCCGAGCCGATGATCCGTCTACTGCGTTACGCCGTGTTGGGCCTGCTGCTGATTGCCGGCCTGTTCTCGCTCATGGTCTACAGCCTGACCTGGCGCCCCGAACCCCGCGAAACCCTGTCCGTGGCGTGCAGCGCCGAGGCGCCGGTGCTCACCTCGGGGCAGGCGCTCAAGGTCATGACCTGGAACGTGCAGTACCTGGCCGGCAAACGCTATGTGTTCTGGAACGACCAGGCCCGGGGCGACGACGAGCAACCCACCGCCGAAGACATGGCCTTCAGCCTTGACGAAGTGGCGCGGGTGATCCGCGACGAGCAACCGGACGTAGTGCTGCTTCAGGAGCTGGACGACGGCGCCAAGGCCAGCGGCTATCAGCGCCAACTCAAGTTGCTGCAAGAACGGGTCGCCGACCTCTACCCGTGCAGCACCAGTGCCTTCGACTGGAAGGCTGAGTTCATCCCCTTGCCGCAGGTTTTCGGCAGCGTCGGCCGGCAACTGGCCACCCTGAGCCGCTACCGCATCGCCCACGCCGAGCGCCTGCAATTGCCGCAAGCGCCGGGCAATCTCATCAGCCGTCAGTTCCAGCCGAAAAATGCCTTGTTGGTCAGTTACCTGCCGCTGAGCGACGGCGGCCAACTGGCGGTGCTCAACACCCACCTGGAACGCGCCACTGACGAGCAGCAGACATTGCAGGCCCAGGTCGGCGCCATCGGCAAAGTGGTGGATAAGTTCGAGAGCCGCGGCACGCCATGGCTGATGGGCGGTGATTTCAACC
Source organism: Pseudomonas sp. MF08817 (assembly GCF_059862705.1). Classification (NCBI taxonomy): domain Bacteria; kingdom Pseudomonadati; phylum Pseudomonadota; class Gammaproteobacteria; order Pseudomonadales; family Pseudomonadaceae; genus Pseudomonas; species Pseudomonas sp. MF08817. The sequence continues at coordinate 6,675 of NZ_JCBCUY010000024.1, read as the reverse complement.
TGCTACCACTGGGCCAGTACCAGCGCCTGAGCGCCGAACAGCGCACGCCCTACTCCGCCGACAGCGCCCTGCACCTGCTGTGGGACAAGTACCCGATGATCCCCGGCAACGCCCAGGCCAGCGGCATCGACCGCGCCCGTTGGCTGACCCACTACCCCAACGACCCCGGCCTCAATGGCCCGGACCGCACGGTGGACTACCTGTTCCACAGCCCCCGCCTCAAACGCATCGCCGCCCGGGTGCGGCAGGACGATACCTTGCGCATTTCCGACCACTTGCCGGTGATTGCGCGGTTTTTGTTGCCGGCGCTCTAGTCAAAAAAACTGTGCTCCCACCCTGTGGGAGCGGGCCGGGCGGCATTCCAGTCGCTACAAGTCCAGCGCCTGGGCCGGCCGCATCGCGGGCAAGGCCTGCCCCCACAGTTGAACTGTGGTGTGGGTGGGATTTTCATTTCTCCTCTGTGGGAGCGAGCCTGCTCGCGATGGCGGCACTGAGTGGCCGTGACGAGTGGTAGGGGTAAGACAGTTGCTCCCACAGAGGCACACCCCGCACTTTCACTTGCGCGGTTTGATCCGCGCCGTCGCTTCGGCCACCAAGGGGTCGTCGGGCCAGTAGTGCTTAGCAGTACCTTGACGTCATGAGGTTTGACACGTCCTCCTCCCCCGAAACCAAGGGCTATCGAGAACAATCCTTTGACAGCACGTGACAGTCAAACTTCGGGGGGAGGATTGACACTTTCCGACACGAGCAGCGACTGGTTTGACAGGGAATGCGCGCTGGATCGACCTTAACGCCGCAAAAAAATCGTTACTAGATTGACACCTTCCCGGAACTGAGACCGGGAGCTGTTCAAACCGAGAGAAGACACTGCCCAGCCGCCTCGTAGCGCCACCTTAAAAAATTAAATTTATGCTGGCCTCTTGAAATCTACAGAAACGACGTCATTTCAGCATCATAAGGCCACTACGATGGAGCGCTCCATGGCGGCACATAGCGGTAGCATCAAAATTCTCAGCCTAAATGGTGGGGGGGCTAGAGGTCTGTTTACCATCAATGTGCTCGCTGAGATTGAGCGAATCATTGAACAACAGACCGGACAGTCGAACGTAAAAGCAGGAGAGTACTTCGACCTGATTACTGGCACCTCAATTGGTGGAATTCTGGCGTTAGGGCTCGCATCCGGAAAAAGTGCAAGGGAGCTAGAGGCGGTCTTCCGTGTCCAGGCCCCCTTAATCTTTCCGCGCATAAGCTCTTGGCGGAAAAAATTGAAGGCTGCTTTTAGTGCACGATACAGCAGCGAACCACTCTATGAAGCCGTCGTAAGCATGATTGGAGCCGAAGCCACATTTGGTGACTTGACACGTCGTGTCATGATTCCCGCTGTGAACCTCTCCACCGGCAAACCCCAGTTTTTCAAAACTCCTCATAATCCGGCGTTCAATCGTGACGGTCGCCTCAAGCTGATAGATGCAGCAATGGCTACATCGGCTGCACCTACCTATTTTGCGCCTCATCATTGCGTGGACTTGGATGCGTACTTCGCCGATGGAGGCTTGGTTGCAAACAATCCAAGCTTCATCGGACTACATGAAGTTTTCCGGGACATGACCAGCGACTTTCCGGATGCCACAGTTGCCGATGTCAAGATATTGAATATCGGCACTCTAGGTGAGGAGTATACGGTCAGTCCAGCCGCGCTGGAGTCAAAACGCAACAACGGCTATCTCGGGTTGTGGGGCATTGGTGAGCGGTTGGTGCTGACTACCATGACCGCGAATCAGCAGCTTCACAAAGCAATGTTGGAGCGGGAGCTCAGAACCCATAACGCATCAGAAAATTACGTCTACCTGGACGATATCGTTCCTAACGAGGCAGCATCCGACATCACTCTGGATAACGCCAGTGAAAGTAGCTTGCGTAACCTAGCTAGCCGGGGAAAACAGCTGGCTACGAACGAGTTCACCAAAAACCCTTTATTGCAAGCTTTCTTCAAACAACAGGCAGCGCCCTTTACTGTATCTGGCCCCGTTCAGCAGGAGCAAAAGCTATGAGCTGGAATTTCCACCGCTACTACAACGACAGCACTGACGGGCTCATTGGTAAGTTGAGATTAGCAGAGCCTCGTGTCGCGAAGCTTAAAGGGTTGCGTGACCTAGTCCGAAACCGCACAAAAGATGTTTTCAACGAAGCGAAAGAGGTCGTTAAAACATTCAGCACGGACATCTCTCTTGAAAGTATTACAGCTCGAGTTGCGAACACTCGGCTGAAATATCTTAGCCCGCAAGCTCAGGCTGAGGCGGCAAAGCTTCTCAGAGACATGGATGATGAAGCACGGAAAGCCTTCCTGGCTCTTACACCGCGCTTCTGGACGCAGGGGAGTTTTCAGTACGATACACTAAACTACCCGTACGCCACTCCGCCTCAGGAAATGGACATAGATGATGGCACGTATCTCCCAATGGCCATCTTTGAAGATCGCCCCATCATTGGGCACCAACTCCTCCTGCTCCTTGTGGACTCATCCCTGAAGTCGTTGGTGCATGAAAACGAAGGCTGGCAATTTGAGGCCAAGCGAACCTGTGCTCGAATCAAAATTCCCGCAGAGCACACACACATTGATGTCCCTATGTATGCAATTCCAAAAGACCAATTTTTGCTCAAGGAAGCAGCCCTGGCGAAAAGTCGTAGTACAGTCTTTGACTCGATAAATGGATCGCTTTCATTAGAGAGTGCCGACTATGAGCTTGATGAGGACTGCGTGAACCTGGCGCTGCGCGAAGGTGATCAAAAGTGGATGAAGAGCGATCCCAAAATTGTTGAAGACTGGTTCAACGAAAGCTGTCGGCGTATTGGTCCTCACCTGCGCAGTATTTGCCGCTTTATGAAGGCGTGGCGAGATGTTCAATGGGAAAAGGGTGGTGGTCCTTCGTCCATTTCACTAATGGCCGCTACCGTCAGTATTCTCGATCGTATTGCACACGATAAAAATGATCTTGGGGCAACGATGCGAATGCTCGCAAAGTACCTCCCTGACGAGTTCTCAAATGGAGTGGAAAGCCCAGACCACACTGACGAAAAACCGCTCTTTCCGCCGCGAATCGAACACGGGGAGCGTGAGTTGGAAATCATGGCGAGACTCTCTGAGCTATACGGTATTTTGATTGATGCTCAGCAGTGCTCATCTAAAGAGCTCGCTCTCGAATCCATCAATCGTGCGTTTGGCCAGCGGGTACTCCAAAGCGACCTTATCGTAAGTGAAAAGTCTGCCCCTGCGTTTGCCAATGAGCCTACACGTGGCGCCCAAGCTACGACCATCAGCACCACCATGGCGAGCGGCTAACACTAGATGCTTAGTGAACTTCATCAGGTATTGCTGGGATGCGGGTATCAATACACCAAGGCCCAGCACATCCCTGAAGGCACGCCTCTGCGTCTCCTCAACCCCGCCAAGGGCTTTTACGTCAAATCTTATGGAACTATGGGGGGCGAATTCAGCATTGCTTTGAGCCTCCCTATAGATCCCTATATCACTTTACCTAATGCGTACATTCTCAAAAAGCCTGACCAGTACAAGAGTCGATTGCTGCCACATGTCAATCTTGGGTGGTACCTGTGCTATGCCCGAGAGATGGAAGCTGACTGGGATGCGAATAATCTGCAGGAGCTCTATCTGCAGGTCGATTGCCAAATCCAAACAACGCTAGATGCCGCAGTCACCTCAGCGGATCAAGGTTCACCCGATGACCGGGAAATGGAGGGCGAGTTCTCATCCTATTGGCTGCCCAAGAAGAAGCTATATCTTCTCTCAGATGCATCAGAAAAATTAGAAATGCAATGTTATGTGACTCTCAATGAGAGCGGATTAGCAAACCCAGGAAAGGCCTCAGGTGAGGAGTGGGTTGCCTATGAGAAAGAGGACGAAAGCGAATTCAATGAGTGGCTACGGCAGAGACGCCTTACGAAGCAAGACGGAAGGACGATTCTCACCAGCTATTTCAAAATCAACCCTTCCCGCCTAGCTGGTGTGGAATGGCCGCCAGAAAATCTCCGGGAACTCCTGCAGTGGCTTACCGAGGTAGATCTGAGTGCTCGTAGCCGCCTGCTGGATCACTTTGTGAATAATCCGGTGAAACGCCATGTGCTTCTTTTCGATGTTCGTCACCAGGACTTAGTAGGGCTCTTTGTTGAACTCGATATCGCTGCTACGGGATTGAATACCTATCCCCAGAAAAACAACCGGAAGAAGAACACAGGGCGTGTAGTCAAATCGAAGACGCTGATCACATGTCTTTCCGCCAAGCGCTCAGTTCATAAATTCTCTCGACTTGGGGTAACCAGAGCAGACAGAAAGACGATTTTGGGCCGCAACCGCCGTCGATCAGCGACCGGCGACTTGAGTACTAAACGCATTGCGCTCCTAGGCTGTGGAACTATAGGTGGGTATCTATGTGGGTTGCTGCTTCGCTCTGGCGCAGGTTGCGGAAACGCTCGATTTGATCTCTACGACGACGACTCATTCGGCCCTCAAAACTTTGGACGCCATCCACTCTCAACCGTGGATTTTGGGCAGAACAAAGCAAAAGCTTTAGCTGCAACGCTCAAATCCTCTACGCATTTGAATTGTAAGGTAGAGGGAAAACCCTCTCACTTTTCAATTACCCCTGAGTTGCTGAAACAGTACGACATCGTCATTGATGCGACTGGCCGGCCTCCAGTCGCTAAACGCTTGGCTCACGTAGTTCGCACAATACCGAACGACAAGCGCCCCAAGATTGTTCACGGATTCAACGACGGCAACGGTCGCTCATCGAAAGTGATGATTGACGATGGTAGTTGCTGCTATGGGTGCATGGTTACCGATCCAGCCTTTTACAAAAATGGCTTGGACCTGCGGTTCAGCAAAATCAATGCGGACAAGGAACGCTTCGTCAGTTGCGGGAATACCTTCACACCCTATGACGCGGCGGTCAGCGTTATCTCTGCGGCGATGATGCAGGAAGCTGTACTTTCAATTTTGGAGCCAAACCTTAGTTGGACCTACAGCGAGCACATGCTGGACGGCAGTCGTTCCAAGCAAGCTCGACTCTTACCCCGACAACGCAACTGTCCCATTTGCCATGATTGACACTGAGCTTACATTTACAGATAAAGATGGTGGGTTGCTTGTGATCATGCCCACTCCTCTAAAGAAAATGCTGGCCTACCGCCAATTAGGTTGTTTTAGCACCGAAGCTGCCGGTGTACTCATCGGAGAGCGTCGAGGACCGCACATGGTGGTGCATGAGATATCTGAGCCTGGACCTGGTGATATCAGGCGCCGATGCTTTGTGGACAGAAGAGGGCCGCATCATCAGATTGCTGTAGATGAAGCCTTCATCAGCTCGTCAGGGATGCTTCAATATCTTGGAGAATGGCATACCCACCCGGAGGACTCCCCCTCTCCTTCATCTACAGATTTAGGCTCATGGCAGCGGCATCTTATTGGCGGCCACGAAAAAATGGTCTTATTGATAGTAGGTCGTAAGGAAATCTGGGCAGCCCAAAAGGACGCTCGAATAATTACTCCTCTTTTTGAAGCTTAATAAAATGCCCCCTACAATAAGCTCTTGAAAAGGCGCAACAATTGTAAAAAAAACAATCTTTGTTCGCATGGTGTTGCCGCTGACCGAAAACTGACCCAGTAAAGGCTGTTCTGCCGACTGAAAACTGACCCAGGTGTTCAACTGCTTCTGCTCAATTTTTGAGCAGGAGAACACAGGGTGATCAGCATGGAAATGATGGGCAAAATTCGGCGCATGTATTTTCGCGACAAGCTGTCGCTGCATCAGATAGCCAAGCGTACCGGGCTGTCGAGAAACACCATCCGAAAATGGGTCAGAGCACCCGAAGCCACTCAACCGGCGTACCTGCGGTGCGCAGCCTCCAACAAACTCAGTCCGTTTCACCAGACGCTGGAGCAAGCGCTCAAGGCCGATTCGTTTCGGGCAAAGCACAATCGCAGGAGCGCCAAAGCGCTCTTCGAGCAGATCAAGGCCGAGGGTTACGACGGCGGCTACAGCCAACTCACCGCCTTCATACGTTCGTGGCGCGGTGAGCAAGGCAAATCCTTACGGGCCTTTGTACCGTTGACGTTCGCACTCGGCGAGGCCTTTCAGTTCGACTGGAGCGAAGAAGGCCTGCTGATCGGCGGCCTGTTTCGACGCATCCAGGTCTCCCACATGAAGCTGTGCGCCAGTCGCGCATTTTGGTTGGTTGCGTATCCCAGCCAAGGCCACGAGATGTTGTTCGATGCCCATACCCGCTCGTTTGGAGCGTTAGGTGGGGTGCCTCGTCGCGGCATCTACGACAACATGAAGACCGCTGTCGACAAGGTCAACAAGGGTAAGGGCCGCACGGTCAATGCTCGATTTGCCGTGATGTGCGCGCACTATTTGTTTGATCCGGATTTCTGCAACGTGGCCTCGGGCTGGGAGAAAGGCATCGTCGAAAAGAACGTCCAGGACAGCCGGCGACGTATTTGGCTCGATGCTCAAGATTGCATGTTCCACTGCGTATTTCGGCCTATCGTGACCGCCCGTTTCGGTACATCGTGACCGACCATTTCGCTAACGCGTGACCGCTCATTTCGCTAACAACGTGACCGATTTTCCGCCTGTTCCGAAACAGCCGGTCACG
>NZ_JCBCUY010000023.1:0-100605 GCF_059862705.1 Pseudomonas sp. MF08817 | reverse complement strand
CCTGAGTCAGCTGCCGGTAATGCGTAGTCATCTGCGCTTGAATCCTTCGGTGTGAGAGCCTGGATTCTACCGGTGGCTGACTCTCTGCCTATCGTTTCAAACGTTGCACTTATTCTATGAATTCAGGGTCATTAATGTTGGCGCTGCCAATCAGCGCATAGCGGTCATCGACAATCATGAGTTTGCTATGAATGTAAATCTGTTCGGTCACATAGCGCTCTTGTAAGCTGACCCAGTTGCGCAAGTTGAGCAGAGTTACATACTCGAAGCAGTCTTCGTCGGTCGCCACTAACACATCTTCAAATTCTTTACTTTCAACAAACTCCTGAATATCCGCGACTGTCTTTGCCATTACATCAGCACACACTGCCTGCGTGATTCGGTCAGCGTCGTACAGGCGCCCTAACTTCAAGTAAGCCTTAATACCCTCCAGCAAGCTCTGCTTACCAAAGGCAATGGTTTGTTGCGTGAAGTAAACCTGCGTGACAATCGCCGCGTTATCCAGCCCACCCCCTTCAGGGTGAACCGGCAGCACGATATAGGCGTGAAAGAGCGTCTTGCTCATGATCGCCCTGCCAATGCGATGGATCAGGCGCTTACTGATAACGTTCTGGACTTTTCCCTTGCTATCGCCCGCAAGGGCACGGGTTGCTCGCGGCCCGATGCCTGCGTTTTTTTTAATAGTGATAGAAGGCTCCTGAGGGTCTTCTTTCACCTCCTCACCAAAGTCACTCACAAAAAACTGCTGTTCGATATAGACGTAGTGCTTGGCCTTTTCGATCAACAACCCCATGGCCCGGTAGATATCGTCCTGCGCTTGGGTTGGCGGTGTGTCCAATGGCGGTTCGTTGCGCTCAATTTTCTGCATATTCAGCGGCGCACTGCGCAACACCTGTACCGAGCAAGTGCCTTTGGTGGGGTAGGTCTCAGGCTTGGCGGGTAGCGGCAGCACCGTTTTCTGGAGCGTGGATACCGTCTGTGGGCCATTCCAGCGCAGCACAAAATTACGCGTCAACTCCGCCACCGCAGGCCCTTCGATGCGCAGGTGCATGTCTTGCCAGGGCATGCGTGGCTGTCGGGAGGCATCGAGGCCTGCGGCGTTGGGTTTGAGGCGACCGAAACCGAGGGCCGCTTCGGCTTCATACGGGGTTTGGTAGTGATGAGGGGCAATCTGGAAATTCTCCTCATCGGGGTTGACCAGATTCTCCAGGCCCAAATGGCCTAGCTGAGGGACGCAACCGTTGTAGCGATTCATGCCCTGGCGTTCGTCGGCGTCGGCGCGTAGTTCAAAACAGTCATCGTCGTAACGGCCATAGGCCAAGTCCAGGCCGCCGACAAAGGCAAGTTGCTGGTCAATAACGACTTGTTTCTGGTGATGGCTGTAGAACGAAACGGCCTGGTCAGCGTTGGACTTGGCCAGGGTCACGAACACCCGCTGCTGAGCAACGATGCGATTGATATCGAGCAGCACGCGGCGGGTTTGCTCGTCGTAGGTTTGCACGGGCGCGCTGTCGTCCCAGGGCATCACGTAGATGTTCACACCCCGCTGGGCAGCGGCAAGTAGGCAATCGTAAAGGCGCACTTTCGGCGCTAGTTGCGCATCCCAATTGACCTGCCAGCCAGCGATGTAGATCGACTCTTTGGCCCCCGCGAATTCGTCTATCAGTTCGGCAAAGTATTCCTTGCCGTTGAAGTAGGGTTTAACACTGTTGCCTTTTTGGGGGGGCGAAAACGCAGGCGCAAGCCAGATGTTTTCAGTGGCAACGGCTTTATAGGGGTTGCCGTCGGTATCGACGATTTGGAGCACATTGCGCCGTGGCTGGCTGTTTTCTACAAGCGTCATTTCACTTGTCCTTCAGTTTGTTAATCAGCGACTGCGGGCTACCGGTTTTGGCGTCCTGTCTGGCCAAAGAGGCGTGCATCAAGCCAGCACTCACGCCGCCAACCTGAAAGTTGTTATCGCTGTAGCCCATCGCATCCAGTGCGTTGAAAAGACTCTGCTGCTCGTTCCAGTTGCCCTTGTCGACCTCCAGCACAACCTCGCGCACCTGGTCGGCATAGACCAGCCAGCACTGATTGGGCGCTTGGTTGTAGTGCTCTTTCAGTGTTTTCTCTTGCTCGTCGGTTAACTCGACTTTGCCCTGAGCGTTGCTTTCGCCTTGCAGGACGATGCTTTTGGTGATGAGTGCGCTGGTGGGATTGTCGGCCTGGACAATTCGCCAAGCCGTTTGGGGAGTCGCGGTTCCATCAGGCCCCGGCACATCCATCAGCCGCAAATCAAATGTGGCCGCGACCTCGGGCAGGGGGTTGCGCGGGAATGGGGGCAGGGGGAAGTACTGGTGTATGGGGCCGTTGAACTGGCGTTTGCCGGCATACACCTTGATGCTGCCCGGGCAGGCGAAGGTGATGTTGCCGCCTTCCAGGGTCAGGCTGGCGCCGCCCTCCACGGCCAGGTGCAGGGTGGTGCCGGCGGCCATTTGTGCCGCTGCCTCGATCGAGATGATCTTCAGGTCGTCTTGGGCGCTGAGGTGGATGTCGCTCTGTTGCGCCTGGATGTCCACCGCCCCGGCGCTGGCGATCAGGGCCAGGCCGATGCCGTCGGCCTGTTGCGCGCCGGCCAGGGCGCCGATGGCTTGGCCGCTGTGCAGGCGCAGGGTTTGGCCGGTGGCCAGGTGGGTGTCGGCGCCGCTGCCCAGGGTGAGGGTTTGCGCGGCGGTCCATTGCAGTGATTGGCCGGCGATTTTGGCGATGCTGTCGCGGGCGCTGAGGGTGAGCAAGGGGTCGGCGCTGTGGGGGATGGGGTGGTGGCTGTCGCGCTTGAGGGCGTCGGCGCTGGCCTGGGCGAGTTGCTCGCCGGTGACGGTGGCGCTGAGGCTGGCGTGCAGGGCCTGGAGCGGTGCTTGATCGGCGATCAGCGCGCTGAGTTGGGCCTGGTGTACGCCGCGGTGGCTGGCCAGGGGCACGGTGTGGTGGATCTGCGCGGCCAGGTCGAAGCGTGCGGCGAGGTCGCGTTGTTGTTGCAGCAGCGCTTGCGCGGCGCTGGCATCGCCTGCCGGGGTGTGCGGCTCGATGGCGTAGGTGCTGAGCAGCAAGCCTTTGGCGGCGCGCACCGCACCGTAGGCGTCGGTGCGCAGTTCAAACCCCTGCCCGCGAAAACTGCCCCGGTAGTTGCCGGCCTGATGGATCAGGTGGCCGAGGTTGAGTTGGCTGTGGGCTTGGGTGGTGGCCATCTGGATGCGGCCTTGTTGGTCGCTGTCGTCGAAGACCAGTTGGTTATGGCCTTGGCCATCGAAGCCTTGGGTCTTGAAGCCCGACAGCGCCGCCGCGTTGCGGTGCTGTGTTTCACCGCCGCCGCCACCATGCCACGCCGGGCTGTTGCCCCCGGCGAGGTTGGCTTCGGCGCTGGGGCGTTGGTCGTTGGCTTTGGCATACACCGCCAGGTTGCTTTGCCCGGGGGCGCCGCCCGGTGTGGGGGCCACGCCGCCTTCGCCGCGGCCGTTGTACAGGGCCTTGAAAATGATCGGCCGGTCGATGTCGCCGTTGATGAAGTGCACCAGCACTTCCTGGCCGATACGGGGCAAGAACTGCGCGCCGAACCCCTGGCCCGCCAAGGCTTGGCCGACCCGCACCCAGCAGGCGCCACGGTCGTCTTCGGCCTGCCAATGGAAGCGCACCCGCACCCGGCCCATGGCATCGCAATGCAAGGGGCTGCCGCTGCCCGCCGTGGTTTGCCCGTCGGCGCCGACGACGATGGCCGTTTGTGGGCCGTGGGCGGTGGCCACCGGGTTGAGGCGCTGGCCGGTGCCATCGGCCAGGGTCGGGCGCCACGGTTGGTTGTGCCCCACAGCGTTGAACTGCTGGGCAAAGCCGCTGCGCTGGGCTTCGGCCAGCACCTGGGGGTCGAGGTGGTCGAGTTGCAGGCGCGTTGTTAGGTCGGCATCCAACAGCGCTGCGCCGCTTTCCAGGTTGTTGATGCCGTAACTGTGCACCTGGGTGAAGAGGAAGTGGTCCTGCCCGCGCAGGTGCGCCGTGTGGACCCAAGGCGCGTGCAACAGCTCAAAGCGTGTTCCGGCGCGGGCACTGCGTACGTTGGCGCGGCCGTGCCAGAAGGACTTATCGACCTGCAGGGCCTCGCTGTGCAAACGCACGTAATGCTCGGCCTCGCTCAGGGTGGCAAAGGCGTAATCGCCCACCGGGTCGTAGCTTTCCAGGCCCTCGCGCTCGGGGCCGACGGGGCGCGAGGCGCTGATGGCCTGGCGGGTTTTGTAGTCGCTGCTCAGCAGGGTGATGCGCCGGTGGCTCAGGCGATGGAGCTGGCCCATGAACTGCACGGTGTCTTGCTCCTCCACCGCGTCGGCACGCTGGTAGCGCAGGCCGGTGGCGCTGGCCGAGGTGAGGTCTTCAGGCAGCCCAGAGCTCTGGCCGAAGATAACCAGGCAGTGGCCGGCCGGTGCTTGTGGGTCCTCGACAAAGCAATAGCCCAGGCCCTCTTCGGCCAGTAGCCGCTGCACGAAGTCGAAATCGGTTTCACGGTACTGCACGCAGTAACTGCGCGGGCGCACGTGGCTCAGTAACTGGTCGGCGTCGAGGGTGAAACGCCAACGGGCGTAGGCCTCGTAACCGGCGAAGACCTGGCTGACGATCTGCTGCACGGTGCTGTCTTGGAACACCCGGGAGCGAAAGCTCTGGCTCAACACCCAGAGCCAGGGCACCAGGGTCAGGTGATAGCGGGTCAGGGAGCCGTCGCTGCCCAGGCGGGCGACACGGCTGAGCAAACCGCTGCGTCGGCTGTGGCTGCCATCGGCCAGGGCCGTGAGCAAGGTAATGGGCGCACCGAGCATCGCCTCGAGGGGCAGGCGATGGTCGGCGCTCAGGGCCAGCACGTCCCAGCGGTACAGCTCGGAAAGCGCCTCGCGGCCGGCCCAGCGCTCAACGTGCAGGGGGGCCATGGACGTGGGCGTTTGCAGGGAATACAGGCGTGTTTGATCGCTGATGAGCGGGGCAGTGGGGTTCATGGGCGTGAAATCCAAACCAGGCATAAGGTTGCGGAATTCGCAGTTCAGCCAGTCGGCCATAACCCGCCAAAGAGGCTAACAGCGTTGGGATGTGAAACGCGCCAGGCAGCGGGGCGCGGCGGCATTGTGCCTAGTTGCGGGGGAGGATTGAGGGGGGGCGGAGCGTTTAAATATGAGGCCTACATGAATTAGAGAAAAACCCTACGCAACATGCCAGTGGGGGGGGCACCGTAGCCCCCTCACAACGCGATCTGTAAGGGGAGCACACGGCGGGCGGGACCAATCAGGAGAAGTTCTGCACCAGCACTTCGCTGCCCGCGCCCAGGCGCCGGTAACTGAGCAGCGCCGCCGCCAGCACTACCGCCCCGGCCGCCAGCGCCAGCCAGAAACCGCTGCGGGCACCGAACTGGTCCACCAACGCGCCGGAACCGGCGGCGCCAATCGCCACGCCGACGCTCAGGCCGGTGATAAGCCAAGTCAGGCCTTCGGTAAGACGGGCCGGCGGCACCAGTTTTTCGATCAGGGCCATGGCTACGATCAGGGTCGGGGAGAAGAACCAACCGGCCACGAACACCGCCAGGGACAAGCCGAGGATATCGCTGGCCAACAACAGAGGCAGGGTGGTCAGGGCCGTGGCCATGCCACCGTAGAGGAACAAGCGGGGCAAGGGGATGGCGGTTTTCCACGCGCCAAAGGCCAGGCCTGCCACGCACGAACCGATGGCGTACACCGACAACACGATGCTCGCCGCCGCCGGTTGCCCCTGCTGCTGGGCAAAGGCCACGCTGACCACATCCACCACCCCGGCGATGGTGCCCATGGCCATCATCAACAGGCACAACAGGCGCACCGCGCCACTGCGGATCACCGAGCGCTGGCGGCCGGCCGCGCGGGGGTGAATCGCCGGCTCCGTGGCCCGTTGCAGCACGAACGCGGTCACGCCGATCACCAGCATCACCAATGCCACCAACGGCCCGGCCTCGGGAAACAGGCCCACCGACAAACCCACCGCCACGGGCGGGCCAAGGATGAAGCACAGCTCATCGAGCACCGACTCAAGGGCGTAAGCGGTTTGCAGCTGTGGCTGGCCGCGGTACAGCGCCGTCCAACGCGCCCGCACCATGGGCGACATGCTGGGCATGCAACCGGCCAGCGCGGCGAACACGAACAGCATCCAGTGGGGCGCCTGCAAGCGGGTGCACACCAGCACCATCAGCAACCCGCCGCCGCCCACCAACGCCGCCAGCGGCAGCACCCGGCCCTGGCCGAAGCGGTCCACCAGGCGCGACACCTGGGGCGCGCAAAAGGCCGTGGCCAGGGCGAAGGTCGCCGCCACCGCCCCCGCCAGGGCATAGCCGCCCTGCAATTGGGCGAGCATGGTAATCAGGCCGATCCCCGTCATGGAATACGGCATGCGCGCCACTATGCCCGCCAGGACAAAGGCCCGGGTGCCAGGAAGCTGGAAGAGTTCGCGGTAAGGGTTGGCCATGGGGCTGGGTCTCTGGGTCGGGGTGTGACGCAGCATCAAAGCACAGGTCAGGGACCTGCAAATACCCAGAGTGTGTAGGTGTTTGGTAAGGACCGTGGGTAGCCAGCGGGCAGCCCGCTGGCTACGTCAGAATCAGTATCAGGCGATCAGTGCCGTTTGTGCTTGCGCTTGTGCTTGCTCGACTTGCCGTGGCTCTTGCCGTCGTCGTTGGACAGGTTGCTGCCCACTGCCCCACCCGCTGCACCGCCCAGGCCCGCGCCGATGGTGGAACCGGTGGAACCACCCAACTGGTTACCGACCACCGAGCCACCCGCACCACCCAGGCCACCACCGATGGCGGCCTCGGTGCGGCTGCCCTTGCGCGCACCCACCGCACTGCCCGCCGCGCCACCGACGCCAGCACCGATGGCCGCGCCGGTGCTGCCGCCCAGTTGCTGGCCGACCACGTTGCCCAGGGCACCGCCCAGGCCGCCGCCGACGGCAGCGGTGCCATCCCCTGCCGCCATTGCACCTTGTGCGGCGAGCAGACCGAAAACCAGAGCAGGCAGTGTTAGACGCATGACGAGAACCTCGAGAATCGCAATGGGAGTGCCCGACCCACGCGCCGGTAAAGGCGCGGTGCGGGCGACAAAGGATTGGACAGGCAATGCCGAGAGAGATTCACACAGGCAAAAAAAAGCCCGCTGGGGAAGACGGGCTTGAATGGATCTGCTTTTTAACGGATGAGCTGAGACTACCGAGGCGCTTGTGAATAATTCGTGAAAGGAATGTGGACAGAACGAGAAATAACGCCCACAACCGTAGGAAAGTTCCTAAAAACACATCACACAGGCATCGCCGCCAGAGCCATGATGGCCGCCAAGGCCTGCTCCCCGGCCTCGGGCGCCAGTGCCGCCTCGCGCCCTGCCCCACGCAGGACCGACAACCCCTCCAGCAGCGCCACGATCAACACCGCCCGCCCCCGTATCGTTTCGGCCGGCACCTGGGCTGCGTCCCGCGTCAGCAGCACACACACGCGGTCGATGTAGGCCTGGTAGAACCCGGTCAGCGCGGTGTTGGCCGCCGGGTCGTGGCCGGCCATCGCCCACAGTTCCCACAGCACCTGGCAGTCCTGGCAGTGCAGATGGCTGTCGAGTACCAGGGTCAGGGCCGAGGCCAGGTCGTCTGGAGCCGCGGCCAGGCGCTGGTCCCACTCGCGCAGATAACGCTCGACCACCGCTGCCAGCAGGCTGTCCAGAGAGGGGAAGTAATACTGCACATGGCTCAGGGACAGGTCCGCCGCGCTGGCCACCGCACGCATACGAAAGCCATGGGCGCCCTGCTGCGCCAGCACTTGCAACGCCGCCTCCAGAACTCGCTCGCGGCGCACCTCGCCTTTTGTCGCCATCCCTTACCTCCTGACCGTTGAAAAAAAACCTCGACGCCGCCCGCCACCGATGCCAATAATTGGTCAACTGACCAAATATAGGAAATCACCCCGTGAAAGTACACCGCGTATTGCTGGCCGGCGGGGCCGGCGTCGTCGGCGCGCAAGTGGCGGCCATGCTGCATCGGCGCCAGCCCCAAGTACAGTTGATTGTCGCCGGGCGTCGCGTGCAGGCCGCCGAGGCGATGGCGCGGCCCCTGGGCGCTGAAGCGCTGCAACTGGACATCGATGGGCCGCGGTTCCCGGCCCTGGCCGAGGGCACGCTGATCGTCGCCCTAGCCAATGACCGCCACGACCGCTTGCTACGGTTCGCCTTGGACGGCGGCCATCCTTATATAGATGTCACGCGCTGGACCGAGCGCCTCAAGCAAGCGCTGGTGTGCGTCGCCAGTGGCCCGCCGCCACGGGCGCCGGTGGTCTTCGCCTCGGCATGGATGGCCGCCACCGCCGGCCTGATGGCCCGCGAACTGGTGCAGGACTTGGCCAGCGTCGAGCGCATCAGCCTGGACATTCTCTACGCCTTGGCCGACCGTGCCGGGCCGAACTCGGTGGAGTACCTGGATCGTCTGTCGGTGCCCTTCCACACCTTGGATGGCGGGCAGTGGCAGCAGCGCCAGGGTTTCAGCGACGGCCAGGTGGCGGATTTCGGCGACGCCGGGCGCCACACCACGTACCGCTTCGACACCCCCGAACAAGCCAGCCTGCCGCACCTGTTGGGCGCGGCGACGGTGGAAGCGCGCATCGCCTTCGACGACCGCAACGCCACGCGCCTGTTGCGCACCCTGGTGGCCAGCGGCGTGTGGAAGCTGATTGCCGGCCCGCGCTTTACTCCCCTGCGCCGCGCCATGCTGTACAACCCCGGCAACGGCGGGCCGCACCGCATCCGCCTGCGCGCCGCAGGCACGGACCGGCAGGGCAGCCCCGCGCAGCGCACGCTGTTGCTGACCGACCCCGCCGGCCAGACCCACCTCACCGCCCTGGGCACCGTGCTGCAAATCGAGCGCCTGCTGGGCCTGGAACAACCGCCGCCCGCACCGGGGGTTTATTTGGGGGAAAACCTGCTCGACCCCTGCCAGACCAAAGCACAGCTTCAGGCAGAAGGTGTGTTGATAAGCGAGTAAAAAACCAGGCTGACGGGCGAGATAGAACCGCCCGGTTGCCTGCGACAGAGAATGACCGTTTATCGGGCGAGAACTATTCACCCAGAACAAGGTAAAACGCCCTACATAGCTGCTCTCGTTATATCCCTAGATTGGCGCCTTCATTTTTCAACACGGTAATTTCCTCGTGTTTAAGCGCCTTTTCTTACTCATCACCTGTAGCTTTTTCGTACACATCAGCCAAACCACAGCCAGCCCACTGCCCCAGGTCATCGACCGTGCCCACGATTTGATTGGCACACCCTATCGCTGGGGCGGCAACAGCGAAAAAAGCGGTTTCGATTGCAGCGGCCTGATGGTCTACCTGTTTCACCATGAAGCCGACATCAAGTTGCCTCGCACCACCGCCGCCATGGTCAAGGCCGGCTACAAGACCGTTGAAAAGCCCCATTTGAAACCGGGAGACGCGGTGTTTTTCGCGCGCAATGGCAAAGGCCCGATCAACCATGTGGGGCTGTACATCGGTGACGACAAATTCATCCACGCCCCGCGCACCGGCAAAAACGTGCGCATCGACAGCTTGAGCAACAACTATTGGCGGCGCAGCTACAAAACCGCCAAGCGCTTTCATGAGCCACCACCGCGCCCGTTCAACGCCACCGCCGCCCAGCAAGGCCTGGCCCTTCAGAGCCACCAACGCAGTAGGTAGAACATCCCCATGCTCAGCAGCACCGTGGTCAGCACACGGCCAGTCCACAGCATCAGCCCCACCGCACACAGGCCGGCCCACAGGTAAGGGTTGGCCGGGTTGAGGTTGAGCTGATGGTCACTGATGAAAATGATCGGCCCGCAGATCGCGGTGAGCATGCCCGGCACCGCGAAACCGAGAAAATCCTTCACGTTGCGCCCCAGGCGCAATGGCAGCCGCGGTTCCAGGAACAGGTAGCGGTTGAAAAAAACGATCAGGCCCATGCCCACAATAATGGCGAAGATCATCACAGGCGCACCGCCAGGCGTTTGCACATAAACCCGGCGGCCATGCCCGCCAACCCCGCGGCGACCACCGCCGACTCCCACCGCCAGTAGCTGAACAGCACCGCGCAAAACAGCGACACCGCCACGCAGATCACCGTAGGCACGTCGCGCACCACCGGCGTAATCAAGGCAATGAAAGTTGCCGCGATGGAAAATTCCAGCCCCAGGTGTTCCAGCCCCGGGATGCTCTTGCCCAACACGATGCCGGCGAGGGTGAAGAGGTTCCAGATCAGGTAAAAACTCAGGCCCACCCCCAGGGCGTACCAGCGGTTGAAGGTCTGGCGGTCGTACTGGCTGACCAGAGCGAAGAACTCGTCGGTGAGCAAAAAGCCCAAGCCCATACGCCAGCGCAACGGCAGCGGCGACAGGGTCGTGCGCATGTGCATGCCATACAGCAAGTGCTGGGAGGTCAACAAAAGCGTGGTCAACAGGATCGACAGCGCGCCCGCGCCACCTTTAATCATGCCGATGGCCACCAGTTGCGCCGCGCCGGCAAACACAATCACCGACAGGCTCTGGCTTTGCAGCGGCGTGAGTTGAGCGTCGATGGCGGTGGACCCGGCCAGCAGGCCCCAGGGCGCACAGGCCAGGGACAGCGGCAGGATCGCAATCGCGCCACGGACGAATGCATGCTGGGGAAGCGCAGTGGGCATCGCAGGGTGCTCATCAAGGTCGGCCGCCAAGGTTGGCAGTTTTGCCAGTGGCTGTCTTGAACGATCTTGCGTTGCGAACGTAGAAAACGGCACAAATGGGGCGCCAAACGGCGGCGAATGGGGGCGGTATGCAAATAAAACCGGTCAATTACCGTTTTTATTTGCGCTTGGACTAACCTTTTAGACCATTCAGCCGATGATATTCCCCCCGTCATACCATCAAGAGCATAGGGATATGAGAAACAACCAGCCTGTCACCCACAGAGAAGTCGCCCTGGGTTCGTCGCAAAAGCTCATCTCCACTACCGATGCGCGGGGTGTCATCACCTACTGCAACGATGCGTTTGTCGCGATCAGCGGCTTTGAGCGCGATGACCTGATCGGCGCCCCGCAGAACATCGTGCGCCACCCCGATGTACCGTCCGCCGTGTTCGCCCACATGTGGGCGGCCCTCAAGCAAGGGCGCCCGTGGATGGGCATCGTCAAGAACCGCAGCAAGAATGGCGACCACTACTGGGTCAACGCCTACGTCACGCCGATCTTTGAGGGCAACCAAGTGGTGGGCTACGAGTCGGTGCGGGTCAAGCCCACGGCCCGGCAGATCCAGCGCGCCCAAGCCCTGTATCTGCGCATCAACCAGGGCAAACCGGCCCTCCCCCGGCGCCATCTGTGGCTGAGCCTGGCCCAAGACTGGCTGCCATTGCTGCTGCTTAGCCAAGTGAGCGCGGCGCTGATGCTGTGGCTCGGCGCGCCGCTGGCTTTCGCCCTGGCGGCGGTGCTGGCCATCGCCCTTGGCGGTGCGACCCTGTACGGGCGTAAAAACGGCCTCAAGCATTTGCTCCAGGGTGTGGAACGCAGCACCTGTGATGGTTTGATCGCCCAGATGTACAGCGACGGCCGTGGCCCCCAGGCGCGCCTGGAAACCGCCCTCATCAGCCAGGACGCACGCCTGAAAACCTGCCTCACGCGCCTGCAGGACAGCGCCGAGCAGGTCAATCAATTGGCCAGCCGCTCCGACACGCTCGCCGCCGATAGCTCCAAAGGCCTGGAACGCCAGCGCGTGGAAACCGAGCAGGTGTCCACCGCCGTCAACCAGATGGCCGCCACCACACAGGAAGTGGCCAGCCATGTACAGCGCACCGCCGACGCGACCCAGCAGGCCCATCAACTGACCAGCCATGGCCGCAACGTGGCCCGCGACACCCGCCAGGCCATCGAGCGCCTATCGGTGGTGGTGGGCGAAACTGGCGAGACCGTGGCTCAACTGGCCCGCGACAGCAATGAAATCGGCACGGTGGTGGACGTCATCAAAGGCATCGCCGACCAAACCAACCTGCTGGCCCTCAACGCCGCCATCGAAGCGGCGCGGGCCGGCGACATGGGCCGCGGCTTCGCGGTGGTCGCCGACGAAGTGCGGCAACTGGCCCAGCGCACCACACAATCGACCCAGCAAATCCACCAACTCATCACCCAGCTCCAGCAGTCGTCCAACAACGCGGTGCAGGTCATGGCCAGCGGGCATCGCCAGGCCGAAGAAGGCGTGGCCTGGGTGCTCGAAGCGGACAAGGCGCTGGTGGGCATCAGCGATGCGGTGGCCCACATCACCGATATGACCACCCAAATCGCCGCCGCCACCGAGGAGCAAACCGCCGTGGCCGAAGAGATCAGCCGCAACATCACCACCATCGCCCACCTCGCCGACCAGACCTCCGAGCAGGCCCAGCATTCGGCCCTGCTCAGCCAGGAACTGACCCGCACCGCCACCACCCAGTACTCCCTGGTGGA
Source organism: Pseudomonas sp. MF08817 (assembly GCF_059862705.1). Lineage (NCBI taxonomy): Bacteria > Pseudomonadati > Pseudomonadota > Gammaproteobacteria > Pseudomonadales > Pseudomonadaceae > Pseudomonas > Pseudomonas sp. MF08817. Next base: position 88,102 of record NZ_JCBCUY010000023.1, on the reverse strand, counting down.
ACGCTTCAACCGCTAGCCGCGAGCGGGGCGACGCCAGTTGCGGCGCCCCGTGCGCGACAAGTTTTCCTGTTGTGCAGCTACAAGTTTTTTTGTTGGACGCATCCCCCCCTGGCGGCAAAGATGCTCGCCACTGACGCTGGGCCTCCCGGGTCAATAATAAAAACCGAGTCGCGCTGCGCGCCGTTCTCCAAGCATGAACCTGACCTGCGCGTCGGTTCGCTGTGGCGCCGTGGCCTGCCGCTGAGGACTTCAACCCCATGCAAACCGTCGTGAACCTGTGGCCGCTGATAGGCGTGCTCGTCATCGTGGTCGGCTTCGTGCTGCGCTTTAACCCCTTGCTCGTCGTCACCGCGGCGTCTATCGCCACGGGCCTGGCCGCACACTTTTCCCCGGAAAAAATCCTCGCCACCATGGGCGAAGGCTTCATCGAAACCCGTGCCCTGCAACTGATCCTGCTGCTGCCCCTGGCCGTCATCGGCCTGCTGGAACGCCACGGCCTGCGCCTGCATGCGCAGAACTGGATCGCACGGTTTCAGCGCGCCACCGTCGGGCGCCTGCTGATTATTTACCTGTTCGTGCGCGAATCCACCGCCGCGATGGGCCTGACCAGCCTGGGCGGGCACCCGCAAATGGTGCGCCCGCTGCTGGCGCCCATGGCCGAGGGCGCAGCGGAAAAACGCTACGGCAAACTCCCCGATGCCCTGCGCCACAAAGTCCTGGCCATGTGCGCGGCCACCGATAACGTGGGGCTGTTCTTTGGCGAAGACATCTTCGTCGCCTTCGGTGCGATTGCCCTGATGCACACCTTCCTGTTGGGCTCGGGCCTGGACGTCGAACCGCTGCACATTGCCTTCTGGGGCATCCCCACGGCCATTTGCGCGTTCATCATCCACGCCATCCGCCTGCACCGTTTCGATCGCATGCTGACCCGCGAAATGCAGCCCACCGGGCAACCCGGCCGCCAGGTGGAGAGCGCGAAATGATTATCTCGATCCAATACCTGTTCTGGCTGGCCGGAGTGCTGCTGCTCATCACCGCCGGCATGATCCTCAGCGACCGCAGCCACCCCAAGCGCTGGTCCACCGGGCTGTTCTGGATGCTCTTCGCCGTGGTCTTCCTGGTGGGTGAACGCCTTGACCCGGCCGTCGTCGGCGGCGGTGTGGTGCTGATGGCAATCATCGCCGGCCTGGGCGGCGTCGGCCGTGGCGCCCACGCCGAATTGCACGTCAAGGCCGCCCGCGCCAGTGCCGGACGCCTGGGCCACAAACTGTTCATTCCGGCCCTGGCCATTCCGCTGACCACCGTCATCGGTTCAGTGCTGCTCAAGCACACCGAGATCGGCGGCGTGCCACTGCTGGACCCGAAGAACACCACTTTCGTCTCCCTCGGCCTGGGCTGCCTGATCGCCCTCGGGCTGGCCTGCTGGCTGACCCGCGACACGCCGATCCAGGCCATGCGCGAATCCCGGCGCCTGACCGAAGCCCTGGGCTGGGCCATGGTGCTGCCGCAGATGCTGGCCATGCTCGGCCTGCTGTTCAACGAAGCGGGCGTGGGCGACGCCGTGGCGCACGTGGCCACTACCTACATCAACCTCGACCTGCGCCTGGTGGCGGTGATGGTCTACGTACTGGGCATGGCCCTGTTCACCGTCATCATGGGCAATGGCTTCGCCGCGTTCCCGGTGATGACCGGCGGCATCGGCGTACCGGTGCTGGTGGGTGTGTTCGGTGCCAACCCCGCCGTGATGGCGGCCATCGGCATGTTCTCCGGCTACTGCGGCACCCTGATGACGCCCATGGCGGCCAACTTCAACATCGTCCCCGCCGCGCTGCTGGAACTGCCGGACAAAAACGCCGTTATCAAGGCCCAGATGCCCACCGCGCTGCTGATGCTGGTGGTCAACATCGTCCTTCTCTACCTGTTGATGTGAGGCGCCAATGAACACCCTGCTGCTGACCGGGTTCGAGCCCTTCGACCAAGACCCCATCAACCCCTCCTGGGAAGTGGCGCGCAGGCTCGACGGCGTGCAGTTGCGCGACGACCTGCGGATCGTCGCCCGCCAGTTGCCCTGCGCCTTCGCCACCGCGCCGGGCAGCCTGGCGCAACTGCTGGCCGAACACCGCCCGCAGATGGTCATCGCCCTGGGCCTGGCCTCGGGGCGCCCAGACCTGTCCATCGAACGCGTGGCCATCAACCTCCACGACGCCCGCATCCCAGACAACCTCGGCCAGCAACCCATCGACACCCCCGTCGCCCCCGACGGCCCCGCGGCCTACTTCAGCACCCTGCCCGTCAAAGCCATGGTCAAAGCCCTGCGCGAAGCCGCCATCCCCGCCAGCGTTTCACACACCGCCGGTACCTTTGTCTGCAACCAGGTGTTCTACCTCCTGCAACACAGCCTCGCCGGCACCGGCATACGCAGCGGCTTTATCCACGTTCCCTGCCTGCCCGCCCCCACCACGCCCCATCCGACCATGGCTTTGGCCACACAAGTCGAGGGCCTGCGCATCGCTGCGCTGGCGGCTTGGGAGACTGCGGTGGATGTGGTGGAGAGTGGGGGGCAGGTGAGTTAGGGGCAGTAACGGCTGGTTCCACAGCGCTTCTGCCCGCACGTAAACATGCACTGAGCCTGTAGCGTGATGACCCGAAGGCCGATTTTCCAGACGCCAGAAACCACAAAACCCCTGATTTCGCTAGAAACCAGGGGTTTTGTGTATCGAATATGGCGGTTGAGGAGGGATTCGAACCCTCGATACAATTTCTTGTATACACACTTTCCAGGCGTGCTCCTTAAGCCACTCGGACACCCAACCGTTGCTCTTCAAACTCTTTCAGTCTGTCGAGGCGCGCTAATGTAGTCGAAAGCTTTTCCGATGGCAAAGGTTTTTTTCAGAATTTTCATGCGCTTAAGGCATTTAGGCAGCTTGCCCGGCTGGGGTGCAGGGCAAACCGGCCAATCTCTGGCTTGGCGGGCCCTTCTATATAGAAGGTAATGGGCCGCGGGCGTGGCGGGTGGGGCCTGGCGCTGGGCTCGGGGCTGACCGGGCGGTCAGTCACGGCGCTTTACCTGGAAGGTGGCGGTGAGTAACGTCTGCCTACTTCATTACAAGGAATAGCGTCATGAGTGAGTTGATTTCCTACCACCTCGAAGACGGTATCGCGACCCTGACGTTGAACAACGGCAAGGTCAATGCCATTTCCCCGGACGTGATTGCCGCGTTCAATAGCGCGCTGGACCAGGCAGTGGCCGACCGTGCCGTGGTCATCATTACCGGGCAGCCGGGAATTCTGTCCGGTGGCTATGACCTGAAAGTCATGACAGCCGGCCCCAAGGAGGCGGTGAGCCTGGTGACCCAGGGCTCCACACTCGCGCGGCGCCTGCTGTCGCATCCCTTCCCGGTGATCGTCGCCTGCCCTGGGCACGCGGTGGCCAAAGGTGCCTTCATTCTGTTGTCGGCCGATTACCGCATTGGTGTCGACGGCCCGTTCAGCATTGGCCTGAACGAAGTGCAGATCGGCATGACCATGCACCACGCCGGCATCGAGCTGGCCCGCGATCGCCTGCGCCGTTCGGCGTTCCACCGTTCGGTCATCAATGGCGAGATGTTCAACCCGCAGAGCGCGGTAGACGCCGGTTTCCTCGACAAGGTTGTGGCCCCTGAAGAGTTGCAGAGTGCAGCGCTGGAAGCTGCCCGTCAGTTGAAGAAGATCAACATGACCGCCCACAAGAACACCAAGCTCAAAGTGCGTAAGGCCCTGCTCGATGCCCTGGAGAGCGCGATCGCCCAGGATCAGCAGCACATGGGCTAAGCCGCGCTCCCTGGCCGCAAAAAAAACCGCATCCCTGGGGCTGCGGTTTTTTTCTGCCTGGAGTTTGCCTTCGAAGGCGTGGCTGACTTGCGCCCGAACTCTCGCCGTGAGGGGTGACGTGTGAGCTGTTTTGGAGGGTGCCGATGGAGCGGCCCGGCGAGCATCCCCACGCAACATAGAGACTTGATCCGACACCATCTGCCGGAAACATGCGCTTAAACATCCGCTATCTCCTACCTCCACCGGGGTAATTGTGCAAAACAGTGCACATCCGTACACTGCGCCACCTTTTGTCCCGGCGGGCCCACAAATGCTGTACCTGTTTCGCATGTTGCTGATGAGCCTGCACTTTCTGCTAGCAGGTGTGCTGGGCGTGGTGCTCGGCCTATGCCGCCCGTTCAACCCAGACAACAGCCGCCTGTGCGCGCGGCTCTACGCCTGGCCGGCGATGTGCATTTTGCGCCTGCGGGTGCGGGCCAAAATCGCCTCCCTCAAGCATAAGCCGTCGGGCTGCGTGATCGTCGCCAACCACCAGTCCAACTACGACCTGTTCGTGCTGGGCAACGTGGTGCCCTACCGCACCGTGTGCATTGGCAAAAAGAGCCTGAAGTGGGTACCGCTGTTCGGCCAGTTGTTCTGGTTGGCGGGCAATGTGCTGATCGACCGCGGCAACGCCCGCAAGGCGCGCCAGGCGATGCTCACCACCACCGAGACTTTGCAGCATAAGGACACCTCCATCTGGGTGTTCCCCGAAGGCACCCGCAACCTGGGCCAGGACCTGCTGCCGTTCAAGAAAGGCGCGTTCCATATGGCCATCGCCGCTGGCGTGCCGATCATCCCGGTGTGCGTGAGCAGCTACATCACCCACATGCGCCTGAATCGCTGGAACAGCGGGCAGATCCTGATCGAATCACTGGCCCCCATCCCCACCGCCGGCCTGACCCTGGACGACATCCCCGGGTTGATCGAACAATGCCGCGTGCAAATGCACGACTGTATCGCCGCCCTCGACCGCCAAGTGCTGGCCCGGTAGTAGCAAGCGGGCTGGCCCGCGCTGGGTGCGTAGCGCACCCCGACGGTGTATTGCCCAGTAGAGGTTTACGACCCTGCGCAGCCGAGCGCAGGCAAGCCTGCTGACTACTCAAGCACGCTCAGGCTAAGCTGCACGCTGTTTGTGGCCAGAAGAAGTGAACCGGGACCATGGGTAGAGTCGTTGCAGCAGCGGTGTACAGCGCCGGCAAGAAAGTCACCAACATCACCCTCGACGAAGGCAGTGCCTGGGCCGCCAAGCCCGGCCACTTTGTGTGGATCGGCCTGGAAGAGCCCGATGCCCAGGAGCTCGCCAACCTGCAACGCCAGTTCAACTTGCATGAACTGGCCATCGAAGACGCCCTGGAAAAACACAGCCGCCCCAAGCTGGAAACCTTCGGCGACGCACTGTTTATCGTGACCTACTCGCCGATCCGCACCGCCGGCAAGCTGGAGTTCATCGAAACCCACATCTTCGCCGGCAAGGGCTACATCATCACCGCCCGCAACGGCCACTCGGCGTCCTATGCCCACGTGCGCCAGCGCTGCGAGGCGCGGCCGCTGCTGCTGGAGCACGGCGAAGATTTCGTGCTCTACGCCTTGCTCGACTTCGTGATCGAGAACTATCAGCCCGTGGGCGAAGCCATTCATGCCGAGATCGATGAACTGGAGCGCAACGTGCTGTGCAGCGCGATGAACGAACGCGACGTGCTGGCCCTGCACAGCCTGCGCCGCGATGTGCTGCGCCTGCGCCGCTATGCCGCGCCCATGGTGGAGATCAGCGAGGAGCTGCAAAAGCTCAACTTCCCGTTTATCGACAAGAACATGCGCCCCTACTTTCGCGACGTGCAGATCCACGTCACGCGGCAGATGGAAGATTTGTCGACTCTGCGCGATATCGCCAGCCAGACCATTGAGATCGGCGTGCTACTCGAAGCGGCGCGCCAGAGCGTGGTGCAACGCAAATTCGCGGCGTGGGCGGCGATCCTCGCCTTCCCCACCGCCGTGGCGGGCATCTATGGGATGAACTTCGAGAACATGCCTGAACTGACCTGGCACTACGGCTACTTCGGCGTGCTGGGGTTCATAACCTTGGGGTGCGTGGGGTTGTGGGCCAGCTTCAAGCGCTCGGGGTGGCTGTAGCAAACCACATGGCTACGCTGTCGGAGCAACTGTCTTACCCCTTCCACTCGTCACCGCCATTCAATGCCGCCATCGCGAGCAGGCTCGCTCCCACAGTGGAAAAATGAAAATCCCGCCCACACCCCCGTTCAACTGTGGGAGCGGGCTCGCCCGCGATGGCCGCATTCCAATCACTAGAGAGGCTGCGGTTTTACCCGCCTCATCGCGGGCAAGCCCGCACCCACAAGCCTTCTTCCACACAAACGCCCACCGGGCAGTGGCGGTCTGTCAAGCCTGATGCGCCACAAACCGCATCATCCATTCCGCCACCGTGGTGCCGTGGTGGTCGTGTTCCAGGCTGGCCACGCCGCGGGTGTAGACCTGTTCCCCCAGGTGCTGCTGGCGCAGGTCGAGCAAGGCGCGGGAGTAGTCGTGGATGAATTCCGGGTGGCCCTGAAAGCACAAGACCTGGTCATTGATGTGGTAGGCGGCGAACGGGCAGAAATCGCTGGAGGCGATCACCGTGGCGTTTTCCGGCAGCGCGGTGACCTGGTCCTGGTGGCTGATGAGCAGCGTCAGTTCTTCCACCACCGGGCTCATCCACGGCGCCTTGGCCGCCAGCTGATAGTTGTGGGTGCCCACGCCCCAGCCCTTGGTCGCGCGCTCGCTGCGCCCGCCCAGCAACAGCGCCAGCAACTGATGCCCAAAGCAGATGCCCAGCAGTTTGTCGCCACGCTCGTAGCGTTCAAGCAGGTAGGTCTTGAGGGTTTCGATCCACGGGTCGGTGCCGAAGGAGTCGGCCTTGCTGCCGGTGACCAGGTAGGCATCGAAGTGTTGGTCATCGGCCGGGTACTGGCCCTGCATCACGTTGTAAACGGTGAACTGGGCGGCAATCGGCTGGCGTGAAAACAAGCGCTGGAACATCTGCCCGTACCCCTGGTATTGGTCCACCAGTTCGGGGCGCAGAACGTCGGTTTCCAGAATGCAGATGTGTAGCGACATAAAAAGTACCTGACACGGTAAAGGCAAGAGCGCACGCCCCAGAGCCTGCCTTGAAATACCAGCCCAAGGCAAGCGTCGGGGCGCGGCTCAACCAGTCAGAACAACTGCCCCCGGGCGGCTTTTTCCAGCAGCAGCGCCGGCGGCGCGAAGCGCTCGCCGTACTGCTCGCGCAGGTACTGGGCGCGGGCGACGAAATCAGCCACGCCGTACTGGTTGATAAATTGCAGCGCACCGCCGGTCCATGGGGCAAAACCGATGCCGAAGATCGAGCCGATGTTGGCGTCGGCGGTCGAGCGCAGCACGCCCTCCTCCACGCAGCGCACGGTTTCCAGGGCCTGGATGAACAGCAGGCGATCACGCACGTCCTGGGGCGCGATCTGCCCGTCAGCCTTCTCGAACCGCGCCTTGAGTTCGGGCCACAGGTGCTTGGTGTCGCCCACCGGGTAATCGTAGAAACCGCCACCGGCGGCCTTGCCCGGGCGCTGATACTCGTTGAGCAACAGGTCGATCACGGCGAACGCTGGGTGCTCGGGCAACGGCTTGCCTTCGGCTTGCAGGTCTTTGATGGTCTGCTGGCGGATGTGGCTCATCAGGCTCAGGGACACTTCATCCGAGATCGCCAGCGGCCCGACAGGCATGCCGGCCTTGCGCGCCTCGGTTTCGATCATCGCTGCAGCGATGCCTTCGCCAAGCATGGCGATGCCTTCGTTGGTGAAGGTGCCGAACACCCGGGAGGTGAAGAAGCCGCGGCTGTCGTTGACCACAATTGGGGTTTTCTTGATTTGCAGGACGAAATCGAACCCCCGGGCCAGGGTTTCGTCGAGGGTGTGGGTGCCCTTGATGATTTCCACCAGGGGCATTTTGTCCACGGGGCTGAAGAAGTGCAGGCCAATGAACTTGCCTGGGTCCGGCACGGCCGTGGCGAGGCCACTGATGGGCAACGTGGAGGTGTTGGATGCGATCACCGCATCGGCGCCTACCACCTGCTGCGCCGCCGCCGAGACGCGCGCCTTGAGTTCACGGTCTTCGAACACTGCCTCGATCACCAGGTCGCAACCGGCCAAATCGGCGTCCTGCTCGGTGGCGTGGATGCGCGCCAGAGTGGCGTCGCGCTGCTCCGCGCTCAACTGGCCACGCGCAACCTTCTTGTCGAGCAGCGCCGCGCTGTGGGCTTTGCCCTTTTGCGCCGCCGCCAGGGTTACGTCTTTGAGCACCACCTCGATGCCGGCCACGGCGCTGACGTAAGCGATGCCGGCGCCCATCATGCCCGCCCCCAGCACACCGACCTTGCGCGTCACGGTCGGGGCAAACCCGGCGGGGCGCGAGCTGCCGGCGTTGATTTCGTTGAGCTGGAACCAAAAGGTGCCAATCATGTTTTTCGCCACCTGGCCGGTGGTCAGTTCGGTGAAGTAGCGGGCCTCGATCAACTGCGCGGTGTCGAAATCCACCTGCGCGCCTTCTACGGCGGCGCAAAGGATTTTCTCCGGGGCCGGCAGGCAGCCTTGGGTCTTGCTGCGCAGGATCGACGGGGCAATGGCGAGCATCTGCGCCACTTTCGGGTGGGACGGCGTGCCGCCGGGGATCTGATGACCTTTGATGTCCCACGGCTGTTTGGCGCCGGGGTTGGCCAGAATCCAGGCGCGGGATTTGCTCAGCAGTTCATCGCGGTCCGCCGCCAACTCATCCACCAACCCGGCCTGCAAGGCTTGCTGGGGCCGCACTTTCTTGCCTTCAAGCAAATACGGCAGGGCTTTTTCCAGGCCCAGCATGCGCACCGTACGCACCACGCCACCGCCGCCCGGCAACAGGCCGAGGGTGACTTCCGGCAGGCCGATCTGCACCGATGGATGGTCCAGCGCGACGCGGTGATGGCAGGCCAGGCAGATTTCCCAACCGCCGCCCAGGGCCGCGCCGTTGACCGCCGCAACCACTGGCACGCCGAGGGTTTCCAGGGCGCGTAGTTGGCCCTTGAGCTCCAGGATATTGCGGTAGAAGGCTTCGGCCTGGGGCTTGCCGACTTTGATGAGTTCGTTGAGGTCGCCACCGGCGAAGAAGGTCTTTTTCGCCGAGGTAATGATGACGCCGGCAATCGCGTCTTTGTCGGCCGTGAGCCGGGCCACAGTGGCGGCCATGGCGTCGCGGTACACCGCGTTCATGGTGTTGGCGCTCTGGCCCGGCATGTCGATGGTCAGTACGACGATCCGGTCCTGGTCTTTTTCATAGCGAATGGCAGCGGTCATGGCAGCAGTTTCCTTGGAATGGGGGGCTCAGAGGCGTTCGATGATGGTGGCAATACCCATGCCGCCGCCGACGCAGAGCGTGGCCAGGCCATAGCGTTGCCCGCGCACTTCCAGTTCATCGAGCAAGGTGCCGAGGATGGCGCACCCGGTGGCGCCCAAGGGGTGGCCCATGGCGATGGAGCCGCCGTTGACGTTAACCCGCGCCGGGTCGATGGCCATGTCTTTAATGAACTTGAGCACCACCGAGGCAAAGGCTTCGTTGACCTCGAACAGGTCAATGTCCTCGACCCGCAGCCCGGCCTTAGCCAGGGCCTTGCGCGTGGCGGGCGCGGGGCCGGTGAGCATGATGGTCGGGTCGGTGCTGGTGACCGCCGTGGCAACGATCCGCGCCCGGGGCGTGAGGCCCAGTTCGCGGCCCTTGGCCTCGGAGCCGATCAGCATCAACGCGGCGCCATCGACAATCCCCGAGCTGTTGCCCGGGGTGTGTACGTGGTTGATCCGCTCCACGTGGCTGTAGACCCTCAGCGCCGTGGCGTCGAAGCCCATCTGGCCCATCATCTCGAAACTCGGCTTGAGGCTGCCCAGGCCTTCGAGGGTGGTGCTGGCGCGGATGAACTCGTCATGGGCCAGCAGCACGATGCCGTTCTGGTCACGCACCGGCACCAGGGATTTGTCGAATGAGCCGTCGCCGCTGGCGCGTGCCGCTTTTTGCTGGGAATGCAGGGCGAAGCGGTCGACGTCGTCGCGGCTGAAGCCTTCGAGGGTGGCGATCAGGTCGGCGCCAATGCCTTGGGGCGCGAATTGGCTGTGGATGTTGGTTTGCGGGTCCAGGGCCCAGGCCCCACCGTCGCTGCCCATGGGCACGCGGGACATGGATTCCACGCCGCCGACCACCACTAAATCCTCGAAACCGGAACGCACTTTCATCGCCCCCAGGTTGACTGCCTCCAGCCCCGAGGCGCAAAAGCGGTTGATTTGCACACCGGCCACGCAGATATCCCAATCGGCCACCAAGGCAGCGGTCTTGGCGATATCGGCGCCCTGGTCACCCACGGGCGTCACGCAGCCCAGGACAATGTCATCGACCTGGCTGGTGTCCAGTGCCGTGCGCTGTTGCAGGGCGCCGAGCAACCCGGCCACCAGGTTCACGGGTTTGACGCTGTACAAGGCGCCGTCGGCCTTGCCTTTGCCACGGGGCGTGCGTAGTGCATCGAAAATCAACGCTTGGGTCATGACGTCCTCGAACCGCTGTGCAGGAGAGTGAATGGCGAGTTCCCACCTTAGGCTCGGCGGCGGCGGATTCAATGACCTAAGCGCTCACGGGCCTTGACGGTCACGCTCAGACGAACGGTAGTCGCCTAACGGATTGCCCCGCGTGAGGGCGCCACGTGTCTAGCCAAGGGGCCGCTAGGCGGCTGGCAATAGGCCTCATACCTATTTGGAAGGTTTTATAAAGACATCCATACGAAATGGGTCTAAGCCAGGCGCCACGTGGCCCCTAAGGTAAATTCTGTACGAGATAGCCGTCGGGTTTTGCCGGGGCTCTCGTCACAAGGAAAGTACAGCGCTTTGCCCAGACGGATCTGACAGGCAAGCATTTGACGCTCAGGAAATAACAAAAAAGGCAGTCAGCCATGTTTAAACACTCGAAAGTACGCCAGGCCGGGCTCATTCTTTTCGCCACCACTCTGCTGTTGATCGTGCCGAACATCACCAAGTTGATCGGGTAGACGTGGGTGTGCCAGTCTTGCCAGCTCGCCCGGCAACTGGCACATACCCCACTTTTTTCGACAGGCCTCCCTTCTTGAAAGCCCTTCTGCTGCTGGCAGCCCTGCTGCTTTGCCCGCCCTTGTCCGCGGCACAACTGGTGCTGGAGCTGGGCACCCCGCAACGCACCTGGCAAACCGCCGAACTGCTCGCCCACCCGCAAGCGCAAGCCGTGCATATCCGCAACGACGTGACCTATAAGCGCGACATGACTTACCGCGCCGTGCCCCTGGCAGCGTTGCTGACGGGCATTACTGCGGCCGATCACCTGCAAGCCGTGGCCCTGGACGGTTTTGCCGCCGAACTGGCCGCCGCGCCACTGTTACAAACTGCCGGCGCGCAGGCTTGGCTGGCGGTGGAAGACCCGCAAGCACCCTGGCCGCCATTGGCCCAGGGCAAGCCCAGCGCCGGGCCGTTCTATCTGGTGTGGACACACCCGCAGGCCAGCGCCATCAGCCCCGAGCAGTGGCCGTTCCAAGTGACGCGAATCAAACGCCTGGCCCCGGTGGCCGAACGCTTCCCGGCGCTGCGCCCCGACCCGGCCCTGGCCAGCGACGACCCGGTCAACCGTGGCTTTACCCTGTTCCAGAAAAACTGCCTGGCCTGTCATCGCCTCAATGGCGCGGGCGATGCCCAGGTCGGCCCGGACCTGAACCTGCCTTACAGCCCCACCGAATACTTCGGCGCCGACTTTCTCAAGCGCTACATCCGCGACCCGCAAAGCCTGCGCCACTGGCCCCAGGCAAAAATGCCGGGCTTTAACGCCAGCATTCTGCCGGATGAGCAATTGGCGTGGTTGGTGGAGTATTTGACCCATATGGCGGGGCGCAAACCGCGCCTTTGAGGCTGCGCGGCTGCTGTAGCAAGCGGCGGCATCAGCAGCACGCCGTTAGCTTTACTGCTGCTGGACGAGAAGCACCGGTGTGGGCGAGACGAACACCTTGGCGTGCATCTGCTCGCAGCCGCCGCCCCGACGCATGCCGCGTACCGGGCAGGCATCGAGGTAATCCAGGCCCACGGCCAGTTTCAGGTGGCGTTCGGGGCGGGCCAGTTCGTTGGTTACGTCGAAGCTGTACCAGGCGTCGTCGAGCCAGGCTTCGGCCCAGGCGTGGCTGGCCAGGTGTTCGCAGTTTTCGCTGTACAGGTAACCCGACACGTACCGCGCCGGGATGCCCAGGCTGCGGGCGCAGGCGAGGAAGGCGTGGGTGTGGTCCTGGCACACGCCGGCGCGCCCGGCGAAGGCCTGCGCGGCGCTGGTGTCCACTTCGGTGGAGCCGGGGGTATAGGTCATGTGCTGGTTGAGGGCGTGCATCAGGTCGATCAAGGCACTGCGGTCGCGACGGCTGAAGCATTGGCGGCGGGCGAATTCGCGCAAGGCCTCATCGGCCTCGGTCAGCCGGGTGAAGCGCAAAAACGGCAGCGCCGACTGGCTCTCGTGCTCGGCCTCGCGTAATTCGTCGATGTCCACCTGGCCCCGCGCGCCAATGATGATGGCTTCGTGGGGTTCGTCCAGGGTCAGCACGTGGAGGATGTTGCCGAACGGGTCCAGTTGCGCGCGCACCGGGCGCGGCAGGTCCAGTTGCCAACTCAATACGTGCTGGCGCTCGCTGTCGTGGGGCGTGAGGCGCAGGTACTGGATGCTGGCGCGCACCTGGTCGTCGTAGTGGTAGGTGGTTTCGTGGCTTATGGAGAGTCTCATGCAGCCTCCAGGTAGGAACGGTGAATGGCGTTGCCCAACTGGCGCACCAGTGGGATGAACTCGGTCAGCCAGGCGTGCAGGCCTTCGTCGAGGATTTCGTGGATGCCGGTGTAACGCAGGCGCGCGTCCATTTCCGCCGCCAGGCGTTGGGCCGGGCGGCCGTTGGTGCCGGGCAGGCTGGCGAGGATTTGGTCGATTTCTTCGGTGCAGGCACGTAGCGAGCGCGGGACGTCGGCGCGTAACAGCAGCAGTTCAGCCACATGCCGCGCGCCGGGGGCGTCGCGGTAGATCTCGGTGTAGGCCTCGAACGAGGACAGCGCCCGCAATAACGCGCTCCACTGGTAATAGGCATGGGCGGTGCCGTCGCTCACCGCTTCGGCCTGGTCGCCGGCCATCTCGTAACGCGCATCGAGCAGGCGCAGGGTGTTGTCGGCCCGTTCGATAAAGGTGCCCAGGCGTATGAAGCGAAAGGCATCGTTGCGCATGATGGTGCCGTAGGACGCCCCGCGGAACAGGTGGGAACGTTCCTTGATCCACTCGCAGAAACGGCTCATGCCGTAGCGCCCCAGACCTTGCTCGGCGATGCCGCGAATTTCCAGCCAAGTGGCGTTGATGTTTTCCCACATGTCGGCGGTAATCCGCCCACGCACCGCGTGGGCGCTGGCCCGCGCCGCGCCCAGGCAGCTGTAGATGCTGGCGGGGTTCTCCGCGTCCAGGGCGAAGAAATGCAGCAGGCGTTCGGCATGCAATTCGCCGTGGCGTGCCAGGTAATCGTCCAGGGTGCCGGTAATCAGCAACGGCATCGCCAGTTCATGCAGGCCATCGCCGCGCCCGTCCTGGGGCATCAGCGACAGCGAATAACTGACATCGAGCATCCGCGCGAGGTTTTCCGCCCGCTCCAGGTAACGCGACATCCAATACAAATCCGAGGCAGTTCTACTCAACATGGCAAGCTTCCTTCAATCCTCGACCACCCAGGTGTCCTTGGTACCGCCGCCCTGGGACGAGTTCACCACCAGGGAGCCCTCGCGAAGGGCCACGCGGGTCAAGCCGCCGGGCACAACCCGGGTTTCGCGGCCAGACAAGACAAACGGGCGCAAGTCGATATGGCGCGGCGCAATGCCGTTTTCGACGAACGTCGGGCAGGTGGACAGCGACAGCGTGGGTTGCGCGATATAGGCGTGGGGCTTGGCCTTGATCCGCTCGCGGAAGGCTTCGATTTGCGCCGCCGTGGACGCCGGCCCCACCAACATCCCATAGCCACCCGAGCCTTGGGTTTCCTTGACCACCAGGTCTGGAAGATTGGCCAGCACATGGGAAAGCTCCGAGGGGTTGCGGCACTGCCAGGTCGGCACGTTCTTCAGAATGGGCTCTTCGTCCAGGTAAAAACGGATCATGTCGGTGACGAAGGGGTACACCGACTTGTCGTCCGCCACCCCGGTGCCGATGGCATTGGCCAGTACCACGTTGCCGCAGCGATAGGCCGCCAGCAGGCCCGGCACGCCGAGCATGGAGTCCGGGTTGAAGGCCAAGGGGTCGAGAAAGGCGTCGTCCAGGCGCCGGTAAATCACGTCAACGGCCTTCGGGCCGTCGGTGGTGCGCATGAACACGCGGTCGTCGCGCACGAACAGGTCGGCGCCCTCCACCAGTTCCACGCCCATTTCCCGGGCCAGGAACGCATGCTCGAAAAACGCGCTGTTGAAGCGCCCGGGGGTCAGCACCACGACGCTAGGGTCGTCCAACGGGCTAGAGCTTTTCAGGGTGTCGAGCAACAGGTTGGGGTAGTGGTCGATGGGCGCGATGCGCTGGGCGGCGAACAGCTCGGGGAACAGGCGCATCATCATCTTGCGGTCTTCGAGCATGTAGCTCACGCCGCTGGGGGTGCGCAGGTTGTCTTCGAGCACGTAGTAGGTGCCGTCGCCGTCGCGCACCAGGTCCACTCCGGAAATATGGGAGTAAATGTCGCGGTGCAGGTCCAGGCCCTGCATGGCCAACTGATACTGCTCGTTGGCCAGCACCTGCTCGGCCGGAATGATCCCGGCCTTGATGATGCGCTGCTCGTGGTAGAGGTCGGCCAGGAACATGTTCAAGGCCTTGACCCGCTGGATGCAGCCGCGCTCGACCACGCGCCATTCGCTGGCGGGGATGCTGCGCGGGATGGTGTCGAAGGGAATCAGGCGCTCGGTGCCCTGCTCGTCGCCATAGAGGGTGAAAGTGATGCCGGCCCGATGAAATAGCAGGTCGGCCTCCCGACGCCGCTGGGCCAGCAGTTCATCCGGTGTTTCGGCCAACCAGCGGGCGAACTCCCGGTAATGCGGGCGCACTAGGCCGGCGGCATCGTACATCTCATCAAAATAGGTGCGGATCATGCCGTACTCCTTGTCACCAGGACACGAAGGCTTCGCAAGCCTCGTGCCATCGGCATAAACGCTTAAATATCAATCAGTTGGATATACAGCCAGCGTACGGCGCACCATTCCTGTGCAGCAAACGCCTCCCTCTGATCGATCCCGCTTCATTGCGAAGCAATAGCCATAGCTATCAACAGCATAGTCAGAGTTGATTTCACTGCACGCCGGCGCGTCGGGATAATCGCCGCCACTTGCCCCAAAGCGCCCAGGACGGCGGACCGGGTGCCCACGCTCTTCCCTTTTGGCCACCTTCGCGGTGGCTTTTTTTTTGCGCGTCTGTCGCCAGGTTCAGTGCCGCACAAACAAAATCGGCCGACCCGAAGGTCAGCCGATGCTGGTATGTGATGACACTCAGGGTGTTCAGGCCAATCGCCCGCGAACCTCCTGCTTGACGCCCCAACCTTCGAGAATGCCGCCCAGTGGTTCGACCACTGCCTCGAAGTCCTGCTCGAAATCGCCGATGCCGCCGTATGTGGCGTACATCACCTTGCTCAACTCCAGGTGCCAGGCGCCGTCGTCGCGCGCACTGACTTGGGCATTAAGGGATTCACCGCGAAACTGCCTGGCTGCCCGGCGCGCTCCTTCTTCGTCCGGGAAAATGGCGTAAAACTCGATGGGATGGAATCGTGAAAAATCAAAGCCGCCTTCTTTCATGCGGCGCAGCACGCTGGTGCTGAGGTCTTCTTGATAGGCTGTGCTCATGAAACGTCCTCCTCACGATGGATAGACTTTCCGTACTCCCTGCACTGGCGCACGACGGCGGACAGCGATATGGCCCGGTAATGGCCAACGGGAAACAAGCATGTAGCTGACAAGACCGGAACTAGCGATGGACTCGCTGATCTCCGTTGCAGAGTAGCCCGAAGCCATTAGCTCTGCCAACGGGCTATGGTGGGTTTTTTAACCGGGGCTGGTCGGCAGAACACTGATGATTTCGATGCTGTTCTGCTCTTTCAGGCTCTTGAGCGTCGGGTCATCGGTGCGCCCTTCCAGGTCATTGAGGGGCAAGGCGTCGAGCGCGGGAAACAAGCGGGCCCGGATCAGCTTGGCCGCCTCTTCATGACTGGGCGGACCGACGCACTCAAACACCTCGACATTGGGTTCACCGTGATCGTCGACATAGGTGACATTCCACTTTTGCATCAGCGCCTCCTCGATAAACCCCAAAGTGGGCTCACAGTATCTCGACCGGCCCCACGCCCGATTCGTTCAACCCGCCCCACAGCAAAAGACCGCCACGGGGGCGGTCTTGGGCGGGCACGTTGCGCCCTTACTTCTCGGCGCGTTCCTTGAGGGCCTTCAAGGTATTGAACGGCGCCTCGACCACGAACTTGTTGGCCAGCCACGACGGCACGCTGCCGCCCGGCTCGGTGTGGACCTGGTAGGTCACTTCAATCTGGTCCGCGCCCTTGGGCACGAACTTCCAGAAGCCCTCGACCTGGGCCACCCGCACAAAGCCCTTTTCTTCGGGCAGGTAGGTGGGCACGCCTTTGAGCGTGCGGGTCAGGCTGCCATCGGCGCCTTGCTCGGTGGTGATCTGCGTCACCGAATCGCGCGGTGTGACCGGCCATGGCGTATTGAACTGGGTGTAGGTCCAGCTCTGCGCGCCTTCGTGCTTGAGCAGTTTCTGCGACTTGCACTCGTGGATCCAGGCGCAAGCGCCGGCCACGTCTTCCTGCAGACCGCGCAGCTTGTCCATGGAGGTCTTAATCACCGTGACGCCGCGGTAGGCCTTGTACTGAGAGCCTGCGACTTCACTCAGGGAAATCTTGATACCGTCCTCATCCTTGGCGGTTTTCCAGTCCTCAGCTTGGGCGGTGGCCGCCAATAAAACCGTTAAACCACAGCACATTGCCATTCGATGCAGCGAACCCATTGTCTTATTCCTTGTTGTTGAAGTTCCGGTCATGGCTGGCCCTCAGGCCGCCGTCATGTCTTCCCACCAACCGATCAGCCTGATGGCTTCTTCGCGATCACTACCACAGACCTCGACATCCGCCTGAAACGCACCACACACGGGCGGGCGTTCGGGCTGGCCGAAAATCAGGCACAGGTGTTCGACCGACAGGTGCAGGCAACGTTCGCCCGCAGCTTTGCCGTTAGGCATGCCGGGCAACGGTGTACTGATGGAGGGGGCGATGCAGCAAGCGCCACAGCCTTGGCGGCAGTTCATGACGAGGGGTTCCTAGATAACAAGCCAGAGCAGGTGAAACGCGGCACAGGTTACTCGCTAAAACAGCCGTTTGAAATTCCCCGGAACCGGGTTTTTACGCGCAAAGCGCCGTGACCGGGCAGTCGGCGACAAAGGGTCATGGCCAGAACGCACAACGGTGGTGATGGGCTACTGCTTGAACTCGAAGTCCAGGGCTGCGCCTTCCACATCGCGGCGCTCATCATTGCGCAATTGCAGGCCCATTTCGTTGCTGAGCAAGCGCCCGTTGAGCTGGAAGGGGCTGTCGTCCTTAGGTTTTTCGTTGAACAACGGCGGCAGCAGCGGCTCGCGCTTGACCAGCGAGGGCAGCGCGCCCAGTGGCTGCAAGTGGCGAACCATGTCCTGGGGCAAGCTCAGGTCCAAGTGCGCCGGCACCAACGGGGTTTTCGCCAGTTCGCTGGCAGACTTGGATTTAGCCGCGACCGGCGCACGTTTGCGCGTGGGCCGAGGCTTGGGCTTGGCGGCGGTATTTTTCGGGGAGACCGTTTTTTTCGCGCCGACCCCAGCCGGGTTCACCGTGGTGCTAGCGGTGGACTTCTCCTGGCCGCTGGCCGCCAGCACGGTGCCCACATTGAGGGCACTCAACAGGCCGACCAATAACCAAACAGCGGGAAAACTCGGTTTCATAGACCTGACAGCATTAACGGCAGAGGGCCATATGCTGGCCTGTTGAACACTTGATGACAAGCGCGCCGGCTCAATCGCCCGCTCAAAGCCCCGCAAAACCGCCGGTGGTTTCCTGGCACAGTTGGCTGGCCAGCATGCCCAAGGTCATCAAGGTGCGCTCCGCCTCACGGTTCCAGGGCGTGGCGCAGTTGAGGCGGATGCAGTGGTTGAACTGCTCGGTGTTACTGAAAATCAGCCCAGGTGCAATGCTGATGCCCTGCTGCAACGCCCGCACATGCAGCTCCTGGGTGTTGACCCGCCCCGGCAAACTGACCCACAGGATAAAGCCGCCCGTAGGCCGGGTCATTTGCGTACCTTCGGGAAAATGCTGCTGCACCGCCAGTTGAAAGGCGCTGAGGTTCTTGCGGTACTCCTGGCGGATGTAGCGCAGGTGGCGATCGTAGCCGCCGTTTTCCAGATACGCGGCGATGCCCATTTGTGTGACGCTGCAGGCCGAATGGGTACTGAACGTCTGCAAACGTTGGATTTCCTGCTGGTATTTACCGGCAATCATCCAACCGATGCGCACCCCCGGCGACAGGGTTTTGGAAAAGCTCGAACAGTAGATCACCCGGTCCAGTCGATCGTAGGCCTTGAGGGACTTGGTGCGCCCCTGCTCGAACATCAGTTCGCCATAAATATCGTCTTCGACGATCTGGATATCGAAATCCGAGGCCAGGCGCAGGAGTTGCTTCTGGCGCTCTTCCGGCATGGTCCCGCCCAAGGGGTTGCTCAGGCGCGTGGTCAGCACCAGGGCCTTGATTGGCCACTGGTTGGCCGCCAATTGCAGGGCCTCCAGGCTCATGCCGGTGGAGGGGTCGCTGGGGATCTCGATGACCTTAAGCCCCAGCAGGTCCGCCAGTTGCAGCAGGCCGTAATAGGTCGGCGACTCGGCGGCGATCAGATCGCCGGGGCGGGTCAGCACCCGCAGCGACATCTGCAAGGCATCGACACAGCCGTGGGTGATAACGATTTCCGAAGGGTCAACCACCACCCCGGCATCGCGCATGCGGATCGCCACCTGGCGGCGCAGCGGTTCGAACCCGGGGCTGAACATGTAGCTGAAGGCCCGCGGGCTATGGAAACGGGTGACCTTGGCCAGTTGCTGGTGCAACGCCCTTACCGGCAGGTAATCCACGCTGGGCACCGCCGCCCCCAGAGGAAACACGCCTTCGCGGCGCGACTCGACCAACACCTGCTGGATGATACTGCTGCGGGTGACCAACCCCGGCCGCTCGACCCGCGCGATATCCGGGGTAGGCGCCGTCAGTGCTGGCGTCTGGTGCACGTAGTAACCCGACTGCGGCCGTGCGCGGATCAGGCCCTGGTCTTCCAGGTTGGCATACGCCTGCAGCACTGTGGCATGGCTGACATTGAGCTGCGAACTCATCTTGCGCACCGACGGCACGCGCTCGCCGGGCTGATAGACACCGCGCCGAATGTCCTCGGCCAACTGCTGGGCGATACGTTGGTAGAGCAAAAGGTTGGTCATGACGCGGTACTCGGCTTACGGGCCTATTATTTTTGTGGGACGTAACACCGGCACAGTTTAGAAGTGTACGGGCACAGTTGCCACAATAGTCGAGCAGCCAAGGCAGTGACAGGAAAAACTGGACGGTTTGCGCTGTTGTTCACAGGTGCAAACCCGCGCATCAGTGGCAGGTTTGCCCTGTGGGAGCGGGTTTGGTCCGCTCCCACAGGCTCGTTCAGTGTTTTTTTTGGAGGGCCGGATTTAGCGGGCGGCGCCGAGTTGGCCTTTTTCGTCGGAAAAGACGATTTCCACCCGGCGATTCTGGGCACGGCCGCGCTCGGAAGCGTTGGCTTCCACCGGGTATTCATCGCCATAGCCTTCGACCTGGATGCGTTTTTCGTCGATGCCCAGGTCGATCAGCACGTCCGCGACCGCTTGGGCGCGGTCGCGGGACAGTTTCAGGTTGTCCTGGCGCCCGCCCGTGCTGTCGGTGTAACCCTCGATGCGCACCACGCGCTTTGGGTTCAGTTGCAAGAACTGCACGAGTTTGAGCACGGTACGGTTGGCTGAGCTTTTCAGGTCGGCCTCGCCCGTGTCGAACAGCACGTCGCCCAGGGTCATCACCAAGCCGCGGTCAGTCTGGGTGGTGGCCAGGCTGATGATCTGCTCTTCCAGCCACTTGCCCTGCTGCTGCACGCTGAGCAACTTGGCCTCGCGCAAAGCCAGTTGCAGGCGTTGGCGCTCCAGTTCCAGCTTGGCGGCGCGCTCCTGGTTGAGCACCTGCTCGGTGTGCTCCAGGGCGATGTCGCTGTAGCGCTGGCTCAGGTAGGCGTAATGGGTCACGTCTTCGCCACTGCCCCAGTAACTGGAGAGACGATCGGCACGGGCCAGGGATTCACCGGCGCGGATCACATCCTTGGGCGCGATGCGCAGCACATTGGAGTCTTCCTTGACCTTCTGGAACTGGGTCGCTGCCTGTTGCAGCGCCGCATCACTGTGCTGGCCGGCGCAGCCGAAAAGGCTGGCGCAACTGGCCAGGAGCACACCGCCCATCACGCTTTTATTCAGGCTCATTGGGCGTCTCCCAACTGCTTGCGCAAGCGCGTGATACGGGTGTTAAGCACATTCAACTGCTCGCGGCTCTTGAGGGTCAGGACCCGCGCTTCGGCCAGGCGGGCGTCCAACTCGGCCTGTTCAGCCTGCATGCGGGCGTCCTTGAAGGACTGATCGGACATCTCGGCCCGCGCGCGCAGCAATTTATCTTCGGCCAGTTTCAACTCGGCCACGTCCTCGGGCATGGCGCCCACGGCCTTGGCCTGTTCCAGGGCTTGCTCGGTCAAACGCATTTGTTCATTCGGCGCCGGATCGGCTGCACAACCCGCCAGAGCCAGAACGGCCAGGGCAGCGAAAAGAGGTCGAATACTCACTAAAAATCCCTACTGATTTGGGGCGCTGGCGGGTTGCTTCTGCTGGGCCTTCCAGCGCTCGATATTGCGCTGCAGCACAGCCTGCGCCAGGCCGGACGCGGGCAATTCTGTCATCTTTTTGGCCAACTGTCCGCGCAACCATGGATCGTTGCAGGCCGAGTTATGGGAAACCGCCAGGAACAACCCCGGCTGATCCACCGCTTGCCCGTGGGCCAGGAGGTCGTCGGCCATGCCCAGGGTCTGGGCCATGGCCATTCCCGCATAGCGCCCGGCTAGGACGTACTCCACTTCGCCCAGCAGCAGTTTCTGCAAGGCCTGGGTCAGGTTGGGGGGGCGCACCAGGGCCAGGTTTTGCTCGGCGAACAGTTCAAAATCCTGGGTAAGCCGGGCCTTTTGCGACAAGGCCCCGGAGTGGCCCTGTAAGTCTGAAGCCTGGCTGTAGACCAGCGGCGAATCCTTGCGGGTCCAGACCAGATAGTCGTTGCGTACCAGCGGTGGGTGCACGTAGTCCAGGGCGGCCAGTTCATTAACCGTCAACGGTGCGTCCAGCAGCAAGTCCATGCGCCCGCTGCGCACTTCGTCCAAGGCCTGGGCCCGTTTGCCGGCGTACAACACTTCGACCTTAAGCCCCAGCTCACCGGCCACTTGCTGCATCAGGTCGGCACTGGCGCCGATCAAATGTTTGGGGTCTTGCGGGTCCTGCCACAGGTAGGGCGGGGCATCCGGGCTGCCAGTCACCACCAGCCGCTCGCATTTACCGGCCGCGCCCGCCAGTACCGGCAACAGGCCCAACCCCACCAGCAACGACATTCCGCCCAAGCGTCGCAACGCCATGCCTACCTCCCCACCCACAGTGAACACAATAAAAAAAGCCCGACCATAAGGCCGGGCTCTTTATAAGTGAAGCGACTGGTTTAAACCAGCTTCTCCAACTCAGGTACAGCTTCAAACAAGTCAGCTACCAGGCCGTAATCAGCCACCTGGAAGATCGGCGCTTCTTCGTCCTTGTTGATCGCAACGATCACTTTGGAGTCTTTCATACCGGCCAAATGCTGGATCGCGCCGGAGATACCGACAGCAATGTACAGCTGTGGGGCGACGATCTTGCCGGTCTGGCCAACCTGCATGTCGTTAGGCACGAAGCCTGCGTCCACGGCCGCACGGGAAGCACCCACAGCAGCCCCCAGCTTATCGGCCAGGGCGTAGAGGTGCTTGAAGTTGTCGCCGTTCTGCATGCCACGGCCGCCGGAAACGACGATCTTGGCAGCGGTCAGCTCAGGGCGGTCGGACTTGGCCAGCTCTTCGCCAACGAAGGACGACTTGCCCGCGTCGTGCGCAGCGCCAACGGCTTCAACCGCGGCCGAACCGCCCTCGGCGGCAACCGGGTCGAAACCGGTGGCACGCACGGTGATGACTTTCACCGAGGCCGAGGATTGCACGGTGGCAATGGCGTTACCGGCGTAGATCGG
The DNA here is from genome assembly GCF_059862705.1 of Pseudomonas sp. MF08817. Taxonomy (NCBI): domain Bacteria; kingdom Pseudomonadati; phylum Pseudomonadota; class Gammaproteobacteria; order Pseudomonadales; family Pseudomonadaceae; genus Pseudomonas; species Pseudomonas sp. MF08817. The sequence continues at coordinate 65,777 of NZ_JCBCUY010000023.1, read as the reverse complement.
GCGTTTGAAAGTATCGGCTGATTCTACCGAGATGATCTCGGAGATCTGGTCAACGTCCAACTGAGCGGCAACGCGCGGCAGGATGTTTTTGCCGTTGGAAGTCGCGGCAGCCAGGATGTGGCTGTAGCCAGCGCCCAGTTCGGCAACCAGCGGCGCGACGTTTTCCGGCAACTGGTGGGCATAGGCAGCGTTGTCGGCCAGCAGCACCTTGGACACACCAGCCACTTTCGCAGCGGCTTCAGCCACGGCGCCAGCGTTGGAGCCCGCTACCAGGATGTGAATGTCGCCACCGATTTTCGCAGCCGCAGCCACAGTGTTCAGCGTGGCCGGGGCCAGCACTTTGTTGTCGTGTTCAGCAATAACCAAGATAGTCATTTAGATTACCTTCGCTTCGTTTTTCAGTTTCTCGACCAGTTCAGCCACCGACTTGACCTTGATACCCGCGCTGCGTGCAGCCGGCGCTTCGACTTTCAGGGTCTTGTTGGTGGAGGCGGTGGAAACGCCCAAAGCGTCCGGAGTCAGCACTTCCAGAGGCTTCTTCTTGGCTTTCATGATGTTTGGCAGGGACGCGTAGCGCGGCTCGTTCAAACGCAGGTCGGTGGTGACGATCGCTGGCAGGCTCAGGGAGACTGTTTGCGCGCCGCCGTCGATTTCGCGGGTGACTGCAACCTTGTCGCCCGCCACTTCGACTTTCGACGCGAAGGTGCCCTGGCCGAAACCGGTCAGCGCCGCCAGCATCTGGCCGGTCTGGTTGTTGTCGCTATCGATGGCCTGTTTACCCAGGATCACCAGTTGCGGCTGCTCCTTATCGACCACAGCCTTGAGCAGCTTGGCCACGGCCAGGGAGTTCAGTTCATCGGCGGATTCGACGAGGATGGCACGATCGGCACCCAGGGCCAGTGCGGTACGCAGTTGCTCTTGGGCAGTGGACGGACCAATGGAGACGACGACGATTTCAGTCGCTACACCTTTCTCTTTCAGGCGTACCGCTTCTTCCACTGCGATTTCGCAGAAAGGGTTCATCGACATCTTGACGTTAGCGAGGTCGACGCCGGAGTTGTCCGCTTTGACGCGAACCTTGACGTTATAGTCGACCACTCGTTTGACAGCTACAAGAACCTTCATGGATTCCTCGTTACTCTCCGGTGAAAAGAAAGTCGCCTAGGCGAACCTGGCGGTTGATGCTTATCGGCGCAAGGGCACCTCTAAAAACGCCGGCATATTGAACGGGGGACTGTGCCCGCAAGGCGGATGACCATTCGTCAGTAGTGACTGACAAGTCATTCCCTTTCGCGGTGTGTAAACTGCGCGCCAAACCACGCGCCTATGTCACCTGATGCTGCCTTCGCCCTGTCTTTAGAGGTGCTCTTGAAACCAACAGCCAGCCTACGGCGAGCGCAAAACCGACCGTATCTTGACCGGAACGCCTATTCCGGTCAATACGGCAAAATGGTCAGTTATAAGCCGCGCTTCTTTGATTTATCTGGCTTCCAGCAAATTCAAACAAACGTTTGTATTGGACGCTGAGAGTGGTGTAGATATAATGCGCCGCTTAGAGAGACAGGTGGGTCATCCATTGCTTGCCCCCCTTGAGTGCGGCGTCATAAAGCGGTAGCCCAAACAACGGATGCAACACCAAACCTCCAATTAGAAAAAACTGTGAGCCTTGAGTAGGAGAGAGCCTGTGGAACGCGAATACATGGAATTCGACGTAGTCATCGTCGGAGCCGGCCCCGCTGGCCTGTCTGCCGCCTGCCGTCTGAAGCAAAAGGCCGCGCAAGCGGGCCAGGAAATCAGCGTCTGTGTGGTCGAAAAAGGCTCGGAAGTCGGTGCGCACATCCTGTCGGGCGCCGTGTTTGAACCCCGGGCCCTGAACGAACTGTTCCCGGACTGGAAGGAACTGGGCGCGCCGCTGAACACGCCAGTGGTACGCGATGACATTTATGTCCTGCGCAGTGCCGAGAACGCCACCAAAGTTCCCGACTTCTTTGTGCCCAAGAGCATGCACAACGAGGGCAACTACATCATCTCCCTGGGCAATCTGTGCCGCTGGCTGGCCCAGCAGGCCGAGAACCTGGGCGTGGAGATCTACCCAGGCTTCGCTGCCCAGGAAGCGCTGTTCGACGAAAACGGCGTGGTGCGCGGCATCATTACCGGCGACCTGGGCGTAGACCGCGAAGGCCAGCCCAAGGAAGGCCTGTACACCCCCGGCATGGAACTGCGTGGCAAGTACACGCTGTTCGCCGAAGGCTGCCGTGGCCATATCGGCAAGCAACTCATCAAGCGTTTCGACCTGGGCAGCGACGCCGACGCCCAGCACTACGGCATCGGCCTGAAGGAAATCTGGGAAATCGACCCGGCCAAGCATCAGCCAGGCCTGGTAATGCACACCGCCGGCTGGCCGCTGGACATCATGAGCAACGAGAACACCGGTGGCTCGTTCCTTTATCACCTGGAAAACAACCAAGTGGTGGTCGGCCTGATCGTCGATCTGTCCTACAGCAACACCTTCCTGTCGCCGTTCGATGAGTTCCAGCGCCTCAAGCATCACCCCGTGCTCAAGCAGTACCTCGAAGGCGGCAAGCGCATCAGCTACGGCGCCCGCGCACTGAGTAAGGGCGGCCTGAATTCGCTGCCGAAAATGGTCTTCAAGGGTGGCGCGCTGATCGGTTGCGACCTGGGCACCATGAACGTCGCCAAGATCAAGGGCAGCCACACGGCCATGAAGTCCGGCATGCTCGCCGCCGACGCCGTGGCCGATGCGCTGCTGGCCGGCGGCGAAGGCGCTGACGAGCTGACCAGCTACGTCGATGCGTTCAAGGCCAGCTGGCTCTACGAGGAACTCTTCGCCACCCGCAACTTCGGCCCGGCGATGCACAAGTTCGGCCCGATCCTGGGCGCCGGGTTCAACTGGTTCGACCAGAACATCCTGGGCAGCAAGATCCCGTTCACCCTGCACGACACCAAGCCGGACTACGCCTGCCTCAAGCTGGCCAAGGACAGCAAGAAGATCGACTACCCCAAGCCCGACGGCAAACTGAGTTTCGACAAGCTCAGCTCGGTATTCCTCTCCAGCACCAACCATGAAGAAGAGCAGCCGTGCCACTTGAAACTGGCCGACCCGAGCATCCCGATCAACCAGAACCTGCCGTTGTACGACGAACCGGCGCAGCGCTACTGCCCGGCCGGCGTATACGAAGTCATCACCAAAGAAGACGGCGAAAAGCGCTTCCAGATCAACGCCCAGAACTGCGTGCACTGCAAGACCTGTGACATCAAGGACCCTGCGCAGAACATCACCTGGGTCACGCCCGAAGGCGCTGGCGGCCCGACTTACCCGAACATGTAAGCCGCACGCTTGAACATCGAGGCTCCCGCATGGGGGCCTTTTTGTTGCCCGCCGCTTTAGCGCCCGCCTACGACGCCACCCGCTCCGCCCCCGGGTTACGCTCGAAATAGCGCTTGTACTCACGGCTGAACTGCGAGGTGCTCTGATACCCCACGCGGTGGGCCGCCTGAGCCACGCCCATGCCTTCGGCCACCAGCAATTGCTGGGCCTTGAGCAAACGCAGGCGCTTGAGGTACTGCACCGGCGACAACAGGGTGCTGCGCTTGAAATGCTCGTGGAAGGTCGATGCGCTCATGTTCGCGTAGCGCGCCAGGGTTTCCACATTCAGCGGCTCGGCATAGTGCTCGTGCAAATGGCTGAGGGACGCGGCGACCCGGGCAAATTGCCCCTGCTGTTCCACCAGCGCCCGCAGCACATCGGCCTGGGGCCCGCGCAGCGCGACGAACAACAGCTCGCGCAAACGGGCGCTGCCCATCACCTGGCATTCCAGCGGATCGTGCAGGCAGCGCAACAGCCGCTCGACGCAACCGCGCATGGTGTCATCGAGCACCGCCGAGCTCATGGACTCCAGGGTTTGCGCCGCCACGGGGCCTCCCTCGTCGCGGCCCATCGCCAACACCAACTCGCCGAGCACGGCGCGGTCGATGCCGATCGCCAAGCCCAATAAAGGCGCATCCGCCGAGGCGAAGGTTTCGCACTCGAACGGCACCGGCAACGCCTGGATCAGGTAATGGCCAGCGCCGTATTCCAGGGTGCGCGGGCCCAGATACGCCAGTTTGCTGCCCTGCACGATAATCATCAGGCTCGGCTCGTAGATCTGTGGCCCGCGCGCCACATCCCGGCTGGCGCGCAGCAATTGCACGCCCGGCACGGCGGTGGGAATGAAGCCATCGCGGGTAGCAAGCGGCGCGAGCAAGGCAACCAACGTGGCATTGGCGTCCAAATGACGGGTCAACAACATGGCACAGGCTTCAGGCAAAAAATGAGGCGCCCATCATCGCAGGTCTGCTGGCCGTTGCCGCGCGCCACGGGGCGAATCCGGAGGAATAGGCAAGAGAGCCGGAGTATTCGCCCTGTCGAGCCGGGCCACCGGCGCGCAAAATAACCCGCCTCAACAGTCAACGCATCTGCGAGGTTCTTCATGTACACAGCCATCGGTTACGCCGCCCAGTCCGCGACCACTCCCCTCGCCCCCATGACCTTCCAACGCCGCAGCCCGCGCCCCGACGACGTGGCCATCGAAATCCTCTACTGCGGCGTGTGCCACTCCGACATCCATCAGGCGCGCAACGAGTGGGGCATCGCCGTATACCCGCTGATGCCGGGCCATGAAATCGTCGGCAAGGTCACCGCCATCGGCGCCCAGGTCACGGCCCACAAGGTCGGCGACCTGGTGGGCGTGGGTTGCATGGTCGATTCCTGCCGCCACTGCGACGCCTGCCACGCCGACCTGGAGCAGTACTGCCTCGAAGGCCCGACCATGACCTACGCCACCCCGGACCGGGTCGATGGCAGCAACACCATGGGCGGTTACTCCGACAGCATCGTGGTCAGCGAGCGCTTTGTGGTGCGCATCCCGGCCAAGCTGGACCTGGCCAGCGCCGCGCCGATCCTTTGCGCCGGCATCACCACCTACTCGCCCCTCAAGCACTACGGTGTCGAGCCCGGTGACAAGGTTGGCATCCTCGGTATGGGTGGCCTGGGCCATATGGGCATCAAGTTCGCCAAAGCCATGGGCGCAGAAGTGACCCTGTTCACCCGTTCCGCCAGCAAGGCTGAAGAAGCGCGGCGCCAGGGTGCGGACCATGTGATCGTATCCACCGACGCCGCGCAGATGGCTGCCGCCGCAGGGCAGTTCGACTTCCTGCTCGACACCATCCCGGTGCAGCACGACCTCAACCCCTACCTGCAAACCCTGCGCTTTGACGGTGTGCATATCCTGGTCGGGCTGATCGAACCGGTGAACCCGCCGATCCACGCCGCACACCTGGTGACCCAGCGCCGCGTACTGGCAGGCTCATTGATCGGCGGCATGGCCGAAACCCAGGAAGTGCTGGATTTCTGCGCCGAGCACAACATCACCTGCGACATCGAAATGCTCGACATCCGCCAGATCAACGAGGCCTACACCCGCATGATCGCCGGCGATGTGAAGTACCGCTTCGTGATCGACATGGCCACGCTCAAGGGCTGAACCGGCCGATAGAAAAGCTGCGTTTGTTCTGACCTCATCGCGTGCAGGCTCACTCCCAACCCGGGCGGCTTGCTCGCGATGGCCGTGGCCCTGCCAACACAGACGCGGTGTCAGCCCTGGGCAAACTCGCGCAGAGAATCCCCCTCCATGCGATAGCGCACCCATTCTTCCTGGGGCTTGGCGCCGATGGATTCATAGAATTTGATCGCCGGCTCGTTCCAGTCCAGCACGCTCCACTCGAAACGCCCGCAACCGTTGTCGCAGGCAATGCGCGCCAGGTGGCGCAACAGTTTCTTGCCCGCGCCGCCGCCACGCTGCTCCGGGTTGATGTACAGGTCTTCGAGGTACAGGCAATTGCTGCCCAGCCAGGTCGAGTAGCTGAAAAAGAACACCGCGAAGCCGATCGGCAAACCGTCGCGCAGGCAAATCAGGCCATGGGCCGTGGCGCCTTCGCCGAACAGGCTGCGCTGGATGTCGGCGACGCTGGCAATGACTTCGTGGCGGGCCTTCTCGTAATCCGCAAGCTCAGTGATAAAGGAAAGGATTTGCTGGGCGTCACTGGGCAACGCCGGGCGGATTTCGATGGTCATGGACGATCCTGGCAAAAATTCAAAAGGCGATGCTAATGCAGTTTGCCGACCTGGCGCAGCTCAATTTCAGCGGCGAATGGCAGAACCTTCGCAGCAGGATCAGCACCGCCCGTCGCCCGCCCGGCACCCCACCGGCCAGCGGCTGACCAATTGAAGGTAACCCCCTGACATTGGAGACGACACCATGAATCGCTCACTCCTTACAAACCTGGCCCTGGCCGGCCTGCTGTCCTCGGTTTCCCTGGCCTCGTTCGCCGGTTCCACCGGGCCGACCAACCCGGTCGATTCGCCAACGCCGCCCACCACCCAGGGCTCGACACCGTCGATGGACACCGGCGGCGCCATGGATAACGGCGGCCTGCCTCCATCCACCGGCACCGACCCGCGGGTGCAGGGTAACGACAGCGGCCGCCAGGGCGGCGCGCCCGATCCGGAAAACGGCAAGATGGGCAGCGGCTCGAAAACCACCACCGGCGGCTCTGGCTCCGAAGGCAACGGCGCCGCTCAGTAAGCGCCAGGCCCCTGGCTCAGGGTTCCAGGCCGATGGGGAAGAACACCCCGGCGCTCCACACCCCGAGCCAGTTCTGGCCATCGATGGGGCGGCTCACCGCCAGCTCCACCAATTGGTAGAAGACGTTGCGGTGGATCAGCGCTTCCAGATTGCTGCGTACCAGCACGTAGGGCGCTGGCTCCTGGCTCGCAGGATCGATCACCACCCGCAATGGGTGTTCGGCATCGGCGGCGAAGGACTCTTCGACATTGCTGGTAAAGCGCAACACTTGGCTCTCGCCCTGCCCTTCAACCTCCAGGGTCACGGCAATGAACGGCGCGTCGTCGACCTTGATCCCTACTTTTTCCACCGGGGTAATCAGGAAGTAGTCATCGCCGTCGCGGCGCAGGATGGTGGAGAACAACTTGACCATCGGCTTGCGGCCAATGGGCGTGCCCTGGTAGTACCAGGTGCCGTCGCGGGCGATGCGCATATCGATATCGCCGCAGAACTCGGGATTCCACAGGTGCACCGGTGGCAGGCCCTTGGCCTTGGGGATCTGGGCGAACAGGTCGAGGGCTTTTTGCGTGTCGCTCATGGAGGCTCCGGGGGCCGCGCTCAGTCGCTCAGGCCCAGCAGGCTGCGCGCGTACTGGCGCAGGGGTTGGCCGAGCAGGTCTTGCGGCTTGTTGTCATGGAACGTCAGTAAACCGCCACGGCTGCGGATGCGCGCCGTGTCGATCAGGTATTGGGTACTGGTCTCGATCAGCATGATCTGAATCACACCGGTGTCCACCCCTAGGCGATCCACGGCTTCCTGGTCGGCCCATTCATCGTAGTTACCGATGCGGTCTTCGGCCTTGGCGAAGCGGGTGTAGAGCAGGTAATGGGCGCCGGCGGCGCGAGCCTCGGTCATTGCCTCGTCCAGCCCTTCGGGGGCACGGGCGCGGCGCACCATGGGGAAATACTCGACGAAGCTGTTGAACGCCTCTTCGGCCACCACATTGGGCCGCGGGTAAGCGCTGCCCGGCGGGGCGAACGCGCCCTGGGCGATAAACACGAAGGAATCGGGTTGGATGCGCACGGAGCTGGTGCGGCGGGTATCGCTGTGGTCCAACAGGCCCGCATCGCTCATGTGGTAGCGAGCGCCCTCGCCCAGGTCACTGACATTCATGCAGCCACCAAGCGCCAAAACGGCCAGCAGCAAAACCAGGCTACGCATCCTACCCTCCAGAGGCCGGTGACGGAAAACCGGCGAATGGGCACCAGATGCAGCTTCCGGGCCAGCCTGCCTGGGCCTCAGCCGCCAATGATCTTCATCACCGTCGCGCCGCCGGAGAACGCCACTTCCTGCTTGTCGTCCAGGGCTTTCATCAGCAGCCGCTGCAACGCGGGCAGGGCCTGGTGGCGCGGTTTGTCCAGCAAGTCGCCGATGTAGTGGCGGTTGCTCGACGACAGGCAGCCATGCAGCCAACCGGTGGACGACAGACGCAAGCGCGAACAGGTCCGGCAAAACGGCACGCTTTCATTGGCAATCACACCGAAGAAGCCATGGCCCGGCACTTCGTAGCGCACCGCAGTGGCGTCCACCGGGGCGTCGGCTTGCAAGTATTCGTAGCGCTCGCCAATCAGCCCCAGCAACTGCTGGAGGCTGACAAACTGCTGCAGGAAGCTATTGCCATCGCTGGCCAGGTGGCCCATGCGCATCAACTCGATGAAGCGCAACTCGTAGCCACGCTCCAGGCAGTAGTCGAGCAGCGGCATCACCTGGTCCAGGTTCTGCCCGCGCAACGGCACCATGTTGACCTTGACCTTCATCCCGGCGGCCTTGGCCTGGGCCATACCGTCGAGCACGGTGGGTAGGTCGCCGCCCCGGGCGATGGCGCGGAAGGCTTGCGGGTCGAGGGTGTCGAGGGAAACGTTGATGCGGCGGATGCCGGCCTGCACCAGGGAGGGCAACTTGCGCGTCAGCAACTGGCCATTGGTCGTCAGGCTGATGTCCGCCAGGCCCATCTGCCCCACGGCCGCCATGAACGCTTCCAGCTTGGGGCTGACCAGTGGTTCGCCGCCGGTGATGCGCAAACGCTCGATGCCTGCCGCCTCGATCAGGTACGCCACGCCCCGGGCCATGGCCTCGGCCGACAGTTCATCCTGCGCAGCCACCAGCCGCTTGCCGTTGGGCACGCAGTAGGTACAGGCATAGTTGCAGGCTGAAGTCAGGCTGATACGCAAATTGCGAAAACGCCTGCCTTGACGGTCAACGATCATGAAGCACTCCGGCGGAAGAAAAATCGGGACCGGCAAAACCTGACTTATAAATCAGGTTTTAGCAAGTCCCATGCCTGAGTATAAGCTGGGGAGGTTCGCGCCACGTAGCTCAATGATGGCGCAATAAAGCACTTGAATGGCTCAACTGCCTGGGGCATCGGTGTCGCGCTTGCGCTTGTTGCCCATGCGCACACCGATATCCATCAGGAACTGGAAGAAGCCTTCCTGGTCTTCCAGCACATTGCTCCAGAACGGTGAGTGGTACAGCGCCACGGCGCCGTGGACCAGCGCCCAGGACGCGCAATAGTGGAAATACGGCGGCACGTCTTCGAGCTTGCCCTCGCTGATGCGGCCCTTAATCAACAGGGTCAGGCGCTCGAAGTTCGAAGCACGGATCTTGTGCAATTCTTCGACCATCTCCGGAACCTGGTTGCCCTTGACCACCTTCTCTTCCAGGCGATCGAACAAGCGATAGCGCTGCGGGTCGCGCATGCGGAACTCAAAGTAAGCCCGGGACAGGGCTTCCTTATCCTTGTCCACATCGGCAGAGTGCAGCAGCTCATTCAGGTCGCGCTCGTAATCGAGCATCAAGCGCAGGTAGATCTCCGCCTTAGACTTGAAGTGCTTGTAGATCGTGCCTTTGCCGATACCCACGGCATCAGCGATCATCTCGACGGTGACACTGTCTTCACCTTGTTCGAGGAACAGCTTGAGCGCGGTATCGAGAATTTCTTGCTCGCGGCGACGAAACTCACGGACCTTACGAGGTTCTTTGTGCATAAGAAAAGGTCTGTAGGGGTCAAAATCGAAGCCGCGTATTATGCCTAACTTGCGCCAAATTGCACGGATCATCCGACCATGACTACGTTTCTTGATGAATTTGTACAGGCTCCCGGCCTGCGTTATTTGAACCACGCGGCCGTTGCGCCCTGGCCCAATCGCGCCGCATTAGCCGTCACCCGCTTCGCCCAGGAGAACGTTTTGCTCGGCGCCAGGGACTATCCGGACTGGATGGTACTGGAACAACGCCTTCGCGAACGCCTTACCCGTCTGCTCAACGCACCGGCAACGGATGACGTGGCGCTGGTCAAAAATACATCAGAAGCCCTCTCTTTCGTAGCCTTCGGTTTGAGCTGGAAAAACGGCGACCAGATCGTCATCAGCGACGAAGAATTCCCCTCTAACCGCATCGTCTGGGAAGCCCTGGCCGGGCAAGGGGTGGAAGTGGTGCAAGTCAGCCTCAAGGGCGATGACCCGGAAGCCGCGCTGCTGGCGGCCTGCGGGCCGCGCACGCGGCTGATGTCGGTCAGCGCCGTGCAGTTCGCTAGCGGCCTGCTGCTGGACCTGCGACGCCTGGGGGCCGGCTGCGAACAGCGCAACGTGCTGTTTTGTATTGACGCGATCCAGCAACTGGGCGCCCTGCCCTTCGATGTGCAGGCCTATCAATGCGACTTCGCCATGGCCGACGGCCATAAGTGGATGCTCGGCCCAGAAGGCCTGGGGGTGTTCTATTGCCGTGCCGAGTTGCGCGAACAACTCAAACTGCATGAATTCGGCTGGCACATGCTCGAACACATGGGCGACTACAGCCGCACCGCGTGGGAACCGGCGCAAAGCGCACGGCGTTTTGAATGCGGCAGCCCCAATATGCTCGGGGCCATGGCGCTGGAGGCCAGCCTGTCACTGCTTGAAGACGTGGGCATGGAAGAAGTCGCCCGGTTAATCGCTGAACGGGTGCAGTGGTTGCAAGACGGTTTGAGCGCCATTCCCGGGGTGCGCTTGCACAGCCCGCTGAATCCGGCGCGTCGGGGCGGGATTTTCTCGTTCAGTATCGATGGCATCGATAATCAGCAGCTATGGCGGCAGTTGATGGCGCAACAGGTGGTGTGCATCCCCCGTGGTGAGGGTGTGCGTTTTTCCCCGCACTTCTATACAGAAAAGCGCGTAATCGACGAAACTCTGGCGATTGTCGCTACCCTGGCGCGGCAATGAGAACTCAAGCGAAGCGCGCGTATTCCAAATCTGTTTAAGAAATAGCCAGCGCGAACTGGACGCAACGCCAATGTGATCAATACTTGAGCTGTCGGCGCGGCATCTCCCCCAAGTGTCGCGGCGATGAAGGTACCAACGGACCGCGTGCCTTTGTTTTACTCCTAATGGTCTTAACCCGGATTCACCCCCCAGAACCCGGGTTTTTTTTGCCCGCGATTTACCTTAGAACGGCTTGACCCGAGCCAGCGGGAACAACCGCTGGAAGTTCTCGCTGGTTTGGCGGGCAAACGCATCAAAGGGCTGGCCGCGCAGCATCGCCAGATACTGCGCCACTTCCCGCACGTACTGCGGCAAGTTGGGCTTGCCCCGGTACGGAATGGGGGCCAGGTAAGGCGAGTCGGTCTCTACCAGCAGGCGATCGGCCGGCACCTGGCGCGCCACATCGCGCAAGGCCTCGGCATTCTTGAAGGTGACAATCCCCGACAGCGAGATGTAGAAGCCCAGGTCCAGCGCGGCTTTGGCCATGTCCCAGTCTTCTGTGAAGCAGTGCAGCACGCCCGCTTGGGGCAACGCTGCTTCGCGCAGCAGGGCCAGGGTGTCGGCCCGCGCGCCACGGGTGTGGACGATCACCGGTTTGCCGGTTTGCTGGGCGGCCTCCAGGTGCAGGCGGAATGAGGCTTGCTGCAACTCGGCGGCTTCAGGTTCGTAGTGGTAATCCAGGCCCGTCTCGCCAATGGCCACGACACGCGGGTGGTTGAGCTCACGCAGCAGCCAGTCCAGCGCCGGCGCGGCGCCGGGCTGAACGTCGAGCGGGTGAACACCCACCGAACAATCGACATCGTCATAGCGCTCGGCCAGTGCCTTGACGTCGGCCGCGTTGTCGACACTGACGCCAATGCACAGGAAATGCCCGACGCCACATTGGCGGGCAGCATCCAGTGCTGCGTCCAGGGAGCCGCCGTGGGCAGCCAGGTCGAGGCGGTCGAGGTGGCAGTGGGAATCTACAAGCATAAAAAGTCGCAACTCGGTTCTGTGGATAAAAAAGCGCCGCGGGCGGCGCCGATCAACGGCGGCCGAGCAACCCCACCCATTGCACCAACAGGGCTTCGAGCAACAACACCCGATTGAGGTTGGCCTTACCCAGGACTTTCTGGCGCTGGGCGAGGATCCAGTCCTGGATCTCCAGGACCTTGCCCTGCGGGCTCTTTTGCGCCAGGTACTGCACAACCTTGCGCATGTCGGCCAGGCCCAGGCCGGCCTCGTCGTGGGTCAGTTGATAACGCAGGATCAGGCTCGACCAGTCGCAGAACCAGTCGAACAGCAGTAACAACGGGATGGCATTCCAGCCCTCGGCCAATTGGGTCGGCGATTGCTGTTGTTTGAGCAGTTTCTTCACCCCTTCAACCACCAACGCCCGCTGCTCGCGCACGCCCTGGGCCTGGAGGCTGACCGCCAACAGCGGCGAGCCGGCGGCCAGGGTCAGGAGTTCACCACGCTCATCCGTTGTGCAGTCGGGCAACGCCTGGGCCAGCCATTGCAGGCTCATGGCTGGGCTCGGCAACGGGCACGCCTGCTGCACGCAGCGGCTCTTGACCGTGGGCAGCAAGCGGCTTGGCTGGTGGCTGACCAGCAGCAGCACCGTGTCGCCGGAGGGTTCTTCGAGGCTTTTGAGCAAGGCGTTGGCTGCGTTGTGGTTCATCGCCTCCACCGGCTCGATCAACACCACTTTGCGCCCGCCCATTTGCGCGGTCTGCACCACGAAACTCACCAGGTCACGGACCTGATCGACCTTGATCGCCTTGTCCGCTTCTTCCGGCTCCAGAATGTAGTTGTCCGGATGGCTACCAGCCTTGAGCAGCAGGCAGGATTTGCACTGGCCGCAAGCCTCCAGCCCCTCGGGTCGTTGGCACAACAGGCTGGCCATCAGGCGTTCGGCCAGGGCGCGCTTGCCGATACCCATGGGGCCGTGCAGCAAATAAGCGTGGGCGTGCTGGCTGCGGCCGGCCAATTGCTGCCAGAGGCTGTCCTGCCACGGATAGGCTTCAGCCACGATGGCGCTCCAGCAGGGTCGGCACCAGGGCATCCAGCGCACGTTGAACCTGCGCCAGGGGTTGAGCGGCATCCACCAGCAGGTAGCGCGCCGGGTCCGCCTTGGCTCGGGCGAGGAACGCGCTGCGAACCGCGTCGAAAAACAGCCGATCTTCCAGCTCGAAGCGGTCCAGCCGCCCACGGGCGCTGGCCCGGGCCATGCCGATTTCCACCGGCAGGTCGAACACCAGCGTCAGGTCCGGGCGCAGATCGCCCTGAACGAACGTTTCCAGCGCCGCGATACGCTCCACGGACAAACCGCGGCCGCCGCCTTGATAGGCGTAAGTGGAGTCAGTAAAGCGATCACACAGCACCACCGCGCCCCGTGCCAGCGCCGGGCGGATCACTTGTGCCAAGTGCTGGGCCCGTGCGGCGAACACCAGCAGCAGCTCGGTGTCCGGGTTCATCACTTCATCGATGGGCGCCAGCAGCACCTCGCGGATGCGTTCGGCCAGCGGTGTGCCGCCCGGTTCGCGGGTCAGTAACACTTCAATGCCGGCGGCGCGCAGGCGCTCGGCCAGGTATTCGCGGTTGGTGCTTTTGCCGGCGCCTTCCGGGCCTTCCAGCGTGATAAACAAACCAGTCACGGGCAGTCCTTAATCAATGTCATTGCGGGCTTTGCGGCGGGTTGGCGTCCAGCGCGGGCTCATCATCCTGGGGCGGCACGACGTCTTCAGGAGCAGCCTGCGGCACCTGCAGTGGCGCCGGACTGGAGCGGTAGTCGGCACGACGCTTGAGCTGATACTCGCGCACGGCGGCGTTGTGCGCATCCAGGTCGTCGGAGAACACATGGCTGCCATCGCCACGGGCGACAAAGTACAGGCTGCTGCCAGCAACCGGGTTGAGCGCGGCGTTGATTGCTTCGCGCCCGACCATAGCAATGGGCGTCGGCGGCAACCCGAAGTTGGTGTAAGTGTTGTACGGCGTTGGTTCGCGCAGGTGGGAGCGGGTCAGCTTGCCGTTGTAGCGCTCGCCGAGGCCGTAGATCACCGTCGGGTCGGTTTGCAGCATCATGCCGGTGCGCATGCGGCGCACGAACACCCCGGCAATCTGCCCGCGCTCCTGGGGCACACCGGTTTCCTTCTCCACCAGCGAGGCCATAATCAGCGCCTGATAGGGCTGGGTGTAGGGCAAGTCGGCAGCGCGCCGGCTCCACTCCTTGGCCAGCACCTCATCAAGACGCTCGTAGGCTTTTTTCAGCAACTCGGCATCGCTCATGCCGCGCACGAAACTATAGGTGTCGGGAAAGAACCGCCCCTCGGGGAACACGCCGCCATGGCCCAGTTTTTCCATCACTTCGCTGTCGCTCAGCCCCGCCAGGGTCTGCTCCAACTTGTCGTTCTTGCTCAGGGCGGAGCGCACCTGGCGGAAGTTCCAACCCTCAACCAGGGTCAGGCTGTATTGCACCACTTCGCCGCGCTGCCACAGGCCAATCAAGCCCTGGGCGGTCATGCCCGGCAGCATGCGGTACTCACCGCTGTGCAAAGGCTGGCCAGCAAGGTTAAAACGCCAGTACAGGCGCAGCCAGAAAGCATCCTCAAGCACGCCATCGGCTTGCAGGCGATTGAAGGTTCCCGTGGGGGTCGAACCGGCCGGGACTTCCAGCAGTTCTTCGGTGGCCAGGTTCAGCGGCTGTTCCAGTGCCGAATACAGCTTCCAGGCAGAAGCGCCCAGCAGCAAGCCTGCCAGAACCAGTCCGGTTTCCAGCAGCAGCAAAAATTTACGTCTCACGAATCAAACATCCAGTAGCGCGCGGGCAATGCTCTGCAGTTTACGGGTGAGCGGGCCAACCGGCCAGCTCAGCGCTGCATAAGCGCGCACAGGCCAGACGCCATACACGCTATTGCACACAAAGACTTCGTCAGCCCGCTGCAAGTGCTCTAGCCCCAAGTCCGCGACCTGCACGGCGATGCCCAGGGACTCGGCTTGGAACAGTAACTCGGCGCGCATCACACCGGCCACGCCGCAACGGCTCAGGTCCGGCGTCAACAGCACAGCATCACGTACCAGGAACAGATTGCTGAACACCCCTTCGATCAGACGACCCGAGGTGTCGAGCATCAGGCCTTCGGCGTGCTCGGCGTCCTGCCATTCGGCGCGGGCGATGACTTGTTCGAGGCGATTGAGGTGCTTGAGGCCGGCGAGCAAGGGTTGCTCGGCCAACCGGGTGGTACAGGGGAATAGGCGCACGCCGTGCTGCGCGTGAGCTGAGGGATAGACGGCGGGCGGGTTGCCTTGCAGGATCCGCCGAGGCTGGGCGCCGGGCGGCGCGGCATAACCGCGCAGGCTATCGCCGCGGGTGAGGATCAGCTTGAGCACGCCCTCCCCCAGCACCGCCGCGTAGGCCAGCAGTTCACTGCGGATCAGCGCCGCATCGGCGTTGATGCCCAGGCGTGAACAGCCTTCGGCCAACCGCAGCAAGTGCCGCTCCAGCAACACGGGCCGACCGCCCTTGACGGCGACGGTTTCAAACAACCCGTCGCCGTAGGCCAGGCCACGATCCTTGAGTGGCAGAGCGCTTTCGGGCTGACCGTCAACCCAGCTGTGCATCAGTCAATGAACCGGCGGAACACCAGGGAGCCATTGGTGCCGCCAAAGCCGAACGAGTTGGACAACACCACATCAATGGGCATGCGCCGCGCTTCGTGGGGCACGAAGTCGAGGTCGCAACCTTCGTCCGGTTCGTCCAGGTTGATGGTGGGCGGCGCGATCTGGTCGTTGATCGCCTTCACACTGAAGATCGCCTCGATCGCGCCCGCGGCACCAAGCAAATGGCCGGTCATGGACTTGGTCGAGCTGACCGCCAGTTTGTAGGCGTGCTCGCCGAACACCGACTTGATCGCCTGCACTTCCGCCAGGTCACCCGCCGAGGTGGAGGTGCCGTGGGCGTTGATATAGTCCACGTCTTGCGGGGCAATCCCGGCATCGCGCAGTGCATTGCTCATGCAGCGCGCGGCGCCCGCGCCATCGGCCGAAGGCGACGTCATGTGGTACGCGTCGCCGCTCATGCCAAAGCCAATCAACTCGGCATAAATGGTCGCGCCACGCGCCTTGGCGTGCTCCAGCTCTTCGAGTACCAGCGCACCGGCGCCATCGGATAGGACAAAGCCATCACGACCCTTGTCCCAAGGGCGGCTCGCGCGGGCTGGCTCGTCATTGCGGGTCGACAAGGCACGCGCCGCGCCAAAACCGCCCATGCCCAAGCCACAGGCCGCCATCTCAGCGCCGCCGGCGATCATCACATCCGCTTCACCGTAGGCGATGTTGCGTGCAGCCATACCGATGCAATGCGTACCCGTGGTGCAAGCCGTGGAAATAGCGTAGTTCGGCCCCTGAGTGCCCAAGTGGATGGACAGGAAACCGGAGATCATATTGATGATCGAGCCAGGCACGAAGAAAGGAGAGATCCGGCGCGGGCCCTGCTCATGTAGGGTGCGGCTGGTTTCTTCGATATTAGTCAGGCCGCCAATACCCGAGCCCATGGCCACGCCAATGCGCTCGCGGTTAGCGTCGGTAACTTCCAGGCCCGCGTGGTTGACTGCCTGGAAACCAGCGGCCAGGCCATACTGGATGAACAGGTCGAGCTTGCGCGCTTCCTTGGCCGACAGGTATTGCTCGACATCGAAGTTCTTTACCGAGCCGCCAAAACGGGTGGAATAGGCAGAAAGGTCCGTGTGTTCGATCGGACCAATGCCACTGCGGCTGGCCAGAATGCCTTGCCAACTGCTCGAAACATCCGTGCCCAATGGCGACAACATACCCATACCGGTGACTACGACGCGTCTACGCGACACAGCACTCTCCTTTTTCTAATGACGACACTTTTGTATCAGGCCTAAAGAAAAAACCGCACGCCGTGATGGCAGTGCGGTTTTTCCATGACAGCTAGCAACGACTACAAACGATTAAGCCTGGTGGCTAGTAACGTAGTCGATGGCCGCTTGAACGGTAGTGATTTTTTCAGCTTCTTCGTCAGGGATTTCGGTCTCGAATTCCTCTTCCAGAGCCATCACCAGCTCAACGGTGTCAAGGGAGTCGGCACCCAGGTCTTCTACGAAGGAAGAATCGTTCTTCACTTCGTCTTCTTTAACGCCCAGTTGCTCGGCAACGATTTTCTTGACGCGCTCTTCGATGGTGCTCATACCTTGTTTTCACTCCTAATGGACAAATTCAGGCAGCTGGCCAGTGGGTAAGTGTATAGAAAGACTTTTCAGCTTTTCAACTGAAAGCTTCACTCCTCAAACCCTGCGACCATCTGCCTATAAATAGATTGCAGCTTTATAACGGATTTTAGACAGCTCGTATGACATTTTTTTGAAGCGATCCGTCACATTTAACTCATGTACATGCCGCCATTCACCGGGATTGTAGCCCCAGTCACGTAAGCAGCACCATCCGAAGCCAGAAAAGCGACCACTTGCGCGATCTCTTGAGCTTGCCCCAGACGGCCCAGGGGGATTTGTGCCTGCAAGGCTTCACGTTGCGCTTCTGGCAGCTCGCGGGTCATATCGGTGTCGATGAACCCCGGAGCCACTGCGTTGACCGTGATCGAACGCGACCCCAACTCCCGCGCCAGCGAGCGCGTGAAACCTTCCAGCCCCGACTTGGCGGCCGCGTAGTTTACTTGGCCCGCGTTGCCCATGGCACCCACAACCGAGCCAATACTGATAATTCGCCCCCAGCGCGCCTTGGTCATACCGCGCAGAACGCCCTTGGACAGACGGAAGAGACTGTTCAAGTTGGTATCGATGACATCGTTCCACTCGTCATCTTTCATGCGCATCATCAGATTATCGCGGGTGATACCGGCATTATTGACCAAGATCTCCGGCGCACCGAACTGCACCTGAATGCTCGCCAACACGGCGGCAACGGACTCATTGCTGGTCACGTTCAGCTCCAGACCAGTACCTTGGACGCCGTTTTCCTTCAGGGTCTGAGCAATGCGCTCGGCGCCCGAAGCAGTGGTTGCCGTGCCGATCACTACAGCGCCCAGACGCCCCAGCTCAAGCGCAATGGCCTGGCCAATACCACGGCTAGCGCCGGTCACCAATGCAACTTTACCTTGCAGACTCATGCAGGCTTCTCCTGATTCAAGCCAACGCTGCGCGAGCGGCAGCGAAAGCGTCGGGTGTATTGAGGTTTGCAGTCGAAACGCCTTCAGCGCAACGCTTGTTCAAGCCGGCGAGCACTTTGCCTGGACCGCATTCGACCAATTGGGTGGCGCCCTTAGCGGCCAGTGCCTGCACCGATTCCACCCAACGCACAGGCTTGTACAACTGTTCCAGCAGATCGCGCTTGAGGGTGTCCAGGTCTGCGGCAACCGCGGCGCTGACGTTTTGCACCACGGGGATCTGCGGCACCTGCCAATCAATGGCAGCGACGGACTCGGCAAACCGCTCGGCCGCCGGGCGCATCAGTTCGCAATGGGACGGGACGCTGACCGGCAACGGCATCGCGCGCTTGGCACCACGCGCCTTGCAGCCTTCGATGGCGCGCTCGACCGCAGCCTTGGCACCTGCGATGACGACCTGGCCCGGGGAGTTGAAGTTGACCGCGCTAACCACTTCGCCCTGCGCCGCTTCGGCACAGGCTGCCAGCACATCGGCGTCTTCCAGGCCCAGGATCGCAGCCATGCCACCCTGCCCGGCCGGTACGGCCTCTTGCATCAACTGGCCGCGACGCTCCACCAACTTGGCAGCTTCGCCAAGGCTCAGGCTACCGGCCGCAACCAATGCACTGTATTCACCCAGGCTGTGGCCGGCGACGTAAGCCGGGCGCGCGCCACCTTCAGCCAACCACAAGCGCCACAAAGCGATGGACGCGGCGAGGATCGCTGGCTGGGTTTTGTCGGTTTGATTGAGCAGTTCTTCCGGCCCCTGCTGGGTCAACGCCCACAGGTCATAGCCCAGAGCATCGGAAGCCTCCTTGAAGGTTTCCAGAACCAGCGGATATTGCGCGCCAAGCTCGGCCAGCATGCCGAGGGATTGCGAACCCTGTCCGGGAAAGACGAATGCGAGGGAGGTAGACATGAAACAAGCCCCTAATGATCTTGTCGTCGAAGAATTGGCGCCACTTACTGTAGGCGCGAGAAACTGACAATTGGATGGCATTTTGAACCCAGCGGTCACATCGCCCCGCTGGCCCACGAAAAGCCGCTAAGGCAACAGCGCCTCCAAGCGACCGTGCAAGCGCTCGGGCAGGTTCTCCTGAATCTCGATCAAGGCCCGCTGAATCGCACTTTGGAAACCCTGCACACCGGCCGAACCATGGCTTTTCACCACGATACCCTGCAACCCCAAGAAACTGGCGCCATTGTGCCGCGCCGGGGCCAAGTCTTGCTGCAAGCGCCGCATCAATGGCATTGCCAAGGCTCCAACCATGCGCGACAGCAAGCCTTGCCTGAACAGCGCCTCGATGCGAGCCGCGATCATGGTGGCCAGGCCTTCGCTGGACTTAAGCAGGATGTTGCCGACAAAACCGTCGCACACCACCACATCGGCCTCGCCACGGTACAAACCGTCGCCTTCGACAAAGCCGATGTAGTTCAGGCCCCGGGCAGCCTGCAACAAGGTCGCGGCCAGCTTGACCTGTTGGTTGCCCTTGATGTCCTCAGTGCCGATGTTCAGCAACGCCACCCGCGGACGCACGACACCTAAAGCTTCGGCTGCCACCGACCCCATGATGGCGAATTGCAGCAGGTGCTCGGCACTGCAATCCACATTCGCCCCAAGGTCCAGCAACTGGCAATAACCCGCCTGGGTCGGGATAGCCGCAACCATTGCCGGGCGATCAATGCCCGGCAGGGTCTTGAGCACGTGCCGCGCCAACGCCATCAACGCCCCGGTATTGCCAGCACTGACACAGGCCTGCACCTTGCCATCGCGCAGCAATTGCAACGCCACCCGCATGGAAGAGTCGGGCTTGCCACGCAATGCCTGCGACGGCTTCTCGTCCATGGCAATCACCTGCGTTGCCGGGATGATTTCCAGGCGCGCGCGATCCACAGCCGAATGGCCAGCAATCATTTCTTCAAGGAGGGAGGGTTGACCGACGAGGGCCAGATGCAACGATGGCGTAGCAGACAGACAAGCAAGGCTGGCCTGGACAATGCTGCGGGGACCGAAGTCCCCGCCCATTGCGTCAATCGCGATGACTTGAGCGGACAAGGATTACTCGTCAGCGCCCTTGTCGATCACTTTACGGCCACGGTATACGCCTTCTGGCGATACGTGGTGACGCAGGTGAACTTCACCCGTGGTTTTTTCTACAGACAGGGTGCTAGCCTCGAGAGCGTCGTGGGAACGACGCATGTCGCGGGCGGAGCGGGATTTTTTGTTCTGCTGAACAGCCATAATTGATTAACTCCTAAACGTTTGGGTCACGCTTTAACTGCGCCAATACACTGAACGGGTTGGACCGCGTTACCTCGTCCTCGCTCGGTTCGGGCTCATCGAGACCCGCCGGCTGCTGGCATTCTTCCGGATGATGAGCAGGCACAATGGGCAAGGCGAGCAAAAGCTCCTCCTCGATCAGTGACTGCAGATCCAAAGGATCTTCGCCCAGTTCCAGCACGTCATAACCTTTCGGCAACGACTGGGTATTCGCACCCTCTTTCACCACGGCATAACTGCACTCGCTGTGGATCGGCAGGGTGACCAGCTCAAGACAACGCTGGCAAACCATTTTGACTTCGGTGTCGATAAAGCTGTGGATAACCACAGATTTACGTTCATCTCGCTCAAATACGAATTTGGCCTGCACCGTACCGACAGTGTCGGAAAGCGGGTCGCAGAGTCTCTCCAAATCGGCCAGCAGCACCTCACCTTGAAGGGTGGTGCCACGATCAGCCAATTTGCGCGGGTCAACGTGAGGTGGAATCGGGTCATTCAACATAGGCGCAGCATTATAGGGATGCCCCCAGCCATGTCAAAGGAAATTCAGCCCTGTGCGTCACTTGCCAGCCTGGCTAGAATTGCCAACCACTTTCTGGAGAACCGCATGCTGCCTTTATTACTTGCCTCAAGCTCGCTCTACCGCCGCCAATTGCTCGAGCGGTTACACCTTGAGTTCAGTTGCAGTTCGCCGGATATCGACGAAAGCCACCGCCCCGGCGAAGCCGCGACAGACTTGGTCAAGCGCCTCGCCCAGGAAAAAGCCCAAGCCCTCGCCACCCGCCACGATGCCCACCTGATAATCGGCTCCGACCAGGTCGCCGTACTCGATGGCCGCATCATCGGCAAGCCCCACACCTTCGAGAACGCCCGCGCACAACTGCTGGCCGCCAGCGGTAGCCGTGTGACCTTCCTCACCGGCCTGGCCCTGCTCAACAGCCAGACAGGCCACTGCCAGGTCGATTGCATCCCCTTTACCGTGCACATGCGCCACCTCGATGCGCCACGCATCGAGCGTTACTTGCGCACCGAGCAACCCTACGACTGCGCCGGCAGCTTCAAAGCTGAAGGCCTAGGGGTCAGCCTGTTCCAGAGCACCGAAGGGCCGGATGCCACCAGCCTGGTCGGCCTACCGCTGATTCGCTTGGTAGACATGCTACTGACCGAAGGCGTGCAGATCCCCTGAAGCAAAAATGGGAGCGAGCCTGCTCGCGATGGCGGCACTTCACAGGCACTGGCCGTGATACCACTGTCGCGAGCAGGGTCGCCCCCACTTGAATGACTGCGCTTAGCGCAAGGCTGGTCCCTGGAAGCCCATCCACATCGCCATCTGCTGCGCAATGCTGGCACCGAGCTTTTTCGAGAAGCGATCAAAGGGCGATTCCTGGACGGTGAAATCGACCAGCTCCTTCTCCTTGATGACATCCCGCGCCACCGAACTGGCGCTGCCCAGACCATCGATCAACCCCAACGGCAACGCCTGCTCGCCGGACCACACGAGGCCGGAAAACAACTCCGGATGTTCCTTGTCCTTCAAGCGCTCGCCACGGCCCTGCTTGACGCTGGCAATGAACTGGCGGTGCGTGGTGTCCAGCACGCCTTGCCAGAACTGCGTCTCTTCAGGCTTTTGCGGCTGGAACGGGTCCAGGAACGACTTATGTTCGCCTGAGGTGTAGGTGCGCCGCTCGACGCCCAGCTTCTCCATGGTGCCGACAAAGCCGTAGCCCGCCGCTGTCACCCCAATGGAGCCGACCAGGCTGGCCTTGTCGGCGTAGATCTGGTCCGCCGCGCTGGCGATGTAATAGGCGCCGGAAGCGCCCAGGTCCGAAATCACCGCATAAACTTTGGTTTTTGGATACAGAGCACGCAAACGGAGGATCTCGTCGTAGACATAACCGGACTGCACCGGGCTGCCGCCAGGACTGTTGATGCGCAGCACCACACCCTTGACCTTCGGGTCCTCGAACGCAGCACGCAGGCTGGCGACGATGTTATCGGCGCTGGCCGCTTCCTTGTCGGCAATCACCCCAACCACATCGATCAGCGCGGTGTAGCCAGGGCCGCGGGCGGCGCTCTTTTCCATGTCCATCAGGGGCGAAAACAGCACCAACGCCAGCATCAGGTACACAAAGGTCAGCAGCTTGAAGAAAATCCCCCAGCGCCGCGAGCGGCGCTGCTCCTGCACACCCGCCAGGAGAGTGTTCTCCAGCAGTTTCCAGCTCTTGTCTTCACCGGCCTCGGCGCCTGCCTTAACGGGTTCCTTCCATTCATTGCTCATGCCATCTACCCCAAGCCACTACTTAATGGGTGCGCCCTGGCCTAGCCAGTCGCGCAACTCGCAGAAACGATCGATCACCCACCGCGGCTCGAAGGTGCGCAAAGCCTCCACCGATTGGGCTCCATAGCTGACCGCCACCGAATCCATCCCCGCATTGCGCGCCATCAGCAGGTCGAACGAAGAGTCCCCCACCATCAACGCCTGCCCGGCCGGAACACGGCAATGGGCAAGGATTTCCTCAAGCATCAAAGGATGGGGCTTGCTCGCGGTTTCATCCGCGGCCCGGGAGATGTCGAAAAAATCTTCCCAGCCATGAGCCTTGAGCACGCGATCCAGGCCTCGGCGCGCCTTGCCGGTGGCCACCGCCAAGTGATAGCCGTCGCGCCGAAAGCCCTCCAGCGACTCCACCACACCTGCAAACAAAGGCGAAGGCTCGGCCTCAAGGGCTATGTAGTGATCTGCGTAATGCTGCCGAAACGCCAGCAGCTCGACGTCGCCGATCTGCGGGTACAGGGTGCGAATCGCCTCGGGCAAGCCCAGGCCAATGATCCCCTTGACCGCCTCGTCGCTGCACAGCGGCAGGGACGAACGGGTGGAAGCCACATGCATGGCCTCGACAATCCGACCAACGGAGTCGGCTAGGGTGCCATCCCAATCGAAGATCAGCAGCTTGTAGTCAGCTTGCACTCAGGCGCTCCACGGTCTTGGCCCACATCTCGTCGACCGGCGCCTGCAACTTGAGCTCGCCACCATCGGGCAACGGCACTGTCAGCATGTAGGCATGCAGGAACAGGCGCTTGCCGCCCAAGTCGCGGATTTCCTTGCTGAACTCTTCATCGCCGTACTTGCTGTCACCGGCGATGCAATGCCCGGCGTGCAGCGTGTGGACGCGAATCTGGTGAGTCCGGCCGGTCACAGGCTTGGCTTCGACCATGGTGGCGAAGTCGCCGAAACGGCGCAGCACCTTGAACAGGGTCAGCGCCTCCTTGCCCTCCTCGTCCACTTCCACCATGCGCTCGCCGGAACGCAGGTTGCTCTTCTGCAACGGCGCCCGCACTTGCTTGATGGACGTCGCCCAGTTGCCGCGTACCAGCGCCATGTAACGTTTGTCCACGCCATCGCCGCGCAATGCCGCGTGCAAGTGCCGCAGCATGCTGCGCTTCTTCGCGATCATCAGCAGGCCGGAGGTGTCGCGGTCGAGGCGGTGCACCAGCTCCAGCTCCTTGGTGTCCGGGCGCAACTGACGAAAGGCCTCGATCACGCCGAAATTCAAGCCACTGCCACCGTGCACGGCAATGCCAGCAGGCTTATTAATGACAATCAGGGCCTTGTCTTCAAAGACAATCGAGGCTTCCAGGCGCTGCAACAGTCCCTGGGCCAAAGGCACCGGCTCGTCGCGCTCAGGCACGCGCACAGGCGGCACACGGACGATATCGCCGGCTTGCAACTTGTACTCGGGCTTGATCCGGCCCTTGTTCACCCGCACTTCGCCTTTACGCAAAATGCGATAAATCAAGGTCTTGGGCACGCCTTTGAGACGGGCAAGCAGGAAGTTATCGATACGTTGGCCGGCATATTCCGGCGAGACCTCAAGCAGCTGGACGCTGGGGGTCGGGGGGGCAGTAGTCGTCATGCCGCGAATGATAACAATTTTTTATGGATTTGAAGCACTTAATGATTGCTGCTATAGTCGCGAACGCCGCCAAAAGCGGCCTGGGCAGCGCATATACGGTCAACCACCGGCCCTGACCAACGCAATTCATCAGGACGCGAGGCCGTCCTACGGGGCTTTCGCCACTTACAGGCAAGGTTCGCGAGTGTAACAAGCGCAGGTGACATGAGGCCTGAAGCGAGCGTGAGAAGCAGAGTCATTACTCGCCTTTTACGCCGATATTCACGGCCAGTTCACAAAGTGCAGTCAGTCGCGAATGAACCTTGGCGAAGGCTTCGGAAACAACGCCTAAATTAGCCATGATGCGTGACCTCCCCTTTCGGAGCTCACGGTAAATGCCAACCCGCTGCGGATTCTGCGCGCGGCAGCACCCGAATTATCAGGGATACGTGTAGGGTGGAGATGCACAACCGTCGGACCGTGTAGCACTAGGCTTATATTTAGACGCTTCATCTCGTCCACATCCGCCGGTTGATTCCTCCTCCTGACTGAGTGCTTAAGTAGCCACAGCAAGCAGGACGCGTAAGTCGCGACTTCGCCCCCTTTGGGCGAACCTCGCCAGACACGGGAGTGGCCAACCACTCCTGACGCACCTGACACCGACCGTGAGAAGTCGTGTGTGCCGAACGCCGTTTCCGGCAGCCCGGAAACCGACGGTACTACATGAAAAGAATGCTGATTAACGCAACTCAACCCGAAGAGTTGCGTGTTGCACTGGTAGACGGCCAGCGCCTCTACGACCTGGACATCGAGTCCGGTGCACGCGAGCAGAAGAAGGCCAACATCTATAAAGGCCGGATTACTCGCATCGAACCAAGCCTTGAGGCTGCCTTTGTCGATTTTGGCTCTGAGCGCCACGGCTTCCTGCCCCTCAAAGAAATCTCCCGCGAATACTTCAAGAAAGCCCCCGAAGGCCGCGTCAACATCAAGGACGTCCTGAGCGAAGGCCAGGAAGTCATCGTCCAGGTCGAGAAAGAAGAACGTGGCAACAAGGGCGCAGCCCTGACCACCTTCATCAGCCTGGCCGGTCGTTATCTGGTACTGATGCCGAACAACCCGCGTGCCGGCGGCATCTCGCGCCGCATCGAAGGCGAAGAGCGCAACGAACTGCGCGAGGCCCTCAACGGTCTCGTGGCGCCTGCCGACATGGGTCTGATCGTGCGCACTGCCGGCCTTGGCCGCAGCAGCGAAGAAATGCAGTGGGACCTCGACTACCTGCTGCAACTGTGGACCGCCATCAAAGAAGCGTCCCTGGATCGCTCCGCGCCGTTCCTGATCTACCAGGAAAGCAACGTCATCATCCGCGCGATCCGCGATTACCTGCGCCAGGACATCGGCGAAGTGCTGATCGACAGCGTTGAAGCCCAGGACGAGGCCCTGACTTTCATCCGCCAGGTGATGCCGCAGTACGCCAGCAAGATCAAGCTGTACGAAGACAGCGTGCCGCTGTTCAACCGCTTCCAGATCGAAAGCCAGATCGAAACCGCATTCCAGCGCGTCGTCGAACTGCCGTCCGGCGGCTCCATCGTCATCGATCCGACCGAAGCCCTAGTGTCCATCGACATCAACTCGGCGCGCGCCACCAAAGGCAGCGACATCGAAGAAACCGCCCTGCAGACCAACCTGGAAGCGGCTGAGGAAATCGCCCGCCAACTGCGTCTGCGCGACATTGGCGGCCTGATCGTGATCGACTTCATCGACATGACTCCGGCCAAGAACCAGCGCGCCGTGGAAGAAAAAGTCCGCGAATGCCTGGAAGCCGACCGCGCCCGCGTCCAAGTGGGCCGCATCTCGCGCTTCGGCCTGCTGGAAATGTCCCGTCAGCGCCTGCGTCCGTCCCTGGGCGAAAGCAGCGGCATCGTTTGCCCGCGCTGCAACGGCACCGGCATCATCCGTGACGTCGAATCGCTGTCCCTGGCGATCCTGCGCCTGATCGAAGAAGAAGCCCTGAAAGACCGCACCGCCGAAGTCCGCGCGCAGGTGCCGATCCCGGTCGCAGCCTTCCTGCTCAACGAAAAACGCAACTCGATCACCAAGATCGAACTGCGCACCCGTGCCCGCATCGTCATCCTGCCGAACGATCACCTCGAGACGCCGCACTTTGAAGTGCAGCGCCTGCGTGATGACAGCCCGGAAGCCCACATCAACCAGTCCAGCTACGAAATCGCCGCTGCCGCTGCCGAAGTGGAAGAAGTGCAACCGGCTGCCGCTACCCGCACCCTGGTTCGCCAGGAAGCCGCCGTGAAAACCGCGCCGGCCCGTGCCAACGCACCAGTACCGAGCGAAGCCGTCGCCGCCCCGGTCGCACCGGCCGTCGTGCCTGAGCCGAGCCTGTTCAAGGGCCTGGTCAAGTCCCTGGTCAGCCTGTTCGCTACCAAGGAAGAGCCTGCCGCACCGGTCGTGGTCGAGAAACCGGCCAGCGAGCGCCCTGCCCGCAACGAAGAACGTCGTAACGGTCGCCAGCAAAGCCGCAACCGCAACGGCCGCCGCGACGAAGAACGCAAGCCCCGTGAAGAACGTGCCCCTCGCGAAGAACGCGCACCGCGCGAACCCCGTGAGCCACGTGAAGACCGCGCGCCACGCGAAGCCCGTGAAGAGACCCCGGCAGTCGCCCGCGAAGAACGCGCACCGCGCCCACCTCGCGAAGAACGTGCCCCTCGCGCCCCACGCGAAGACCGCAAGCCACGCGGCGAGCGTGAAGAGCGCCCGGTACGTGAACTGCGCGAGCCCCTGGACGCCGCTCCAGCTGCTGCCGCCGCCGTTGCAGCCGTGAGTGAAGAGCGCCCGGCCCGCCAACCACGGGAAGAGCGCGCACCGCGCCCACCACGTGAAGAGCGCCAGCCACGTGCCGAAGAGGCCGTAGCCGCCGTTGCCGAAGAAGAACTGCTGCCTAATGAAGAGCAACTGCAGGACGACGGTCAGGACGGCGCCGAAGGCGATCGCCCACGCCGCCGCTCCCGTGGCCAGCGTCGTCGCAGCAACCGTCGCGAGCGTCAGCGTGATGCCAACGGCAACGTGATCGAAGGCTCGGAAGAGTCCGAGAACGGCGAAGAACCAAGCAGCGCCGACCTGGCTGCCGGCCTGGCCGTCACTGCCGCCGTGGCCAGCACCGTCATCAGCGCCCCGGCCGAAGCCCAGGCACACCAGCAAGCCGAACGCGCCACCGCTGCCATCGAAGACGCGCCGCAGGTCGAAGCGCCCGCCGTTGAAGCGACCACGCCCGTAGCAGCGCCCGTCGTGGCTGAAGTGGAAGTAGCCGCCGAGCCTCAGGCCGAACCTGAAGCCGTGGCCATCGCAGAGCCGGCTGCGGCCGGTATCGAAGCCTTGGCCCAAGTGCCAGTGGCAGAAGCCGCACCAGAGCCGGTTCGTGAAGAACAGACCGCGTTCAACTGGACCTCGGAGCCTGCTGTAGTCGAAGCCCCAGCCCCAGTGGCCGAAGTAGTGGTTGCCGAGCCTGTTGCTGAGCCGGCGCCAGCCGTCGAAGCCGCAGTCGAAGCGCCAGTGGTTGCCGAAGCCGCCGCGCCGGTCGCCGACGTGGCCCCAGCCGTGGTACTCAGCGAAAACGGTCGCGCACCGAACGACCCACGTGAAGTGCGTCGCCGCAAGCGTGAAGCCGAGCGTCTGCAGAAGGAAGCCGAACTGGCTAGCGCTGCTGCGCCTGCTGCCATGGAAGCGGCGCCGGTTGCCGAAGTGGTCGAGGCGCCAGCCCAGGCTAGCGAAGTGGCCGCCGAGCCTGCCATCGACGAAAACCTGCGTAGCGTCGAAGAAGTGGTCGAGCACAACCCGCAAGCCCTGGAAGCAGAACACGAGCCTAAACCCCTCGCCTGACGCCAACAGCTGTTGAAAAGCCCCGCCTGAGCAATCAGGCGGGGCTTTTTTATGGTTCAGAACACCAAGGCCTGCGGCTCGTCCACGTCCCACAGCACGCCCAGATCCGGCACCGCCACCTCGGCCACCCGCGCCGAAGCGAACAGGCGCTTGGCCCCACGGTCCCCACTCAGCCCCGCCAATGTCGCACCGAACCCTGCGCCAAACCCCACCGGGTGCCCGCGCTCGCCCTGATGCAGCGGCACCGCGATGCTGTCCGGCATCAACGCGGCAGCCACCTGCTCGATGCTCGCGGGCAACACAAATGGCATGTCCCCCAACACCAGCAACCAACCACCCGCAGAAGGCCCGAGAGCGACCGCCGCAGCGATGCTATCGCCCATACCGCCCGGCTCGACGATCAGCACCTGGCAGCCATAGGCCCGCGCCAGGCTGGCCACTCCGGGGCGATCCGCCGTGGTCACCAGCAGCCGGCGCGTGAACTGCGCCGGCAGGTTGCGCAGCACCTGCTCGATCACCGGCCGACGACGGCCATCACGGCCGACACAAGGGGCCAGCAACTTGTCCTGCCCCGCCCCCGCCACCTCGCGAAAGCGCCTGCCCTGCCCGGCCGCCAGCACCACCACCAAAGGCGTCACGCTGCCGCCTCGTCCGCCCGCCGCATGCCGGCCTGGGCCACGCCGTTTTTGTGGGCAACGATTTGCGCCAGCAGCGACAGGGCGATCTCCGCTGGCGTGTGGCTGGCGATGTACAAGCCGATCGGCCCATGCAAGCGCTCGATGGCGGCGCCGGGCAAGCCCAGTTGGGCGAGGTTTTCCCGGCGTTTGCGGCTGTTGGCCCGCGAGCCGAGCGCGCCCACATAGAACGCCCGGGACTCCAGCGCCGTGAGCAAGGCCATGTCGTCCAGGCGCGGGTCGTGGGTCAGGGCGACGATGGCGGTGCGTTCGTCGGTGTGGATGTTGAGCACCGCGTCATCCGGCATGCCCGCGACGAACCGCCCATGGGCCTCGTCCCAGCCGTGGCTGAACTCTTCGCGCGGGTCGCAGACCAGCACCTCGAAATCCAGCAACCGCGCCATCTGCGCCACATAGCGCGAGAGCTGCCCGGCGCCGATCAGCAGCAAGCGCCAGCGCGGGCCGTAGATCGCGCGCAAGGTGCGCCCATCGAAACTCAGGCTGTCGGCCCGCCCCGCCGCCAGCAACGTCACCCGGCCTGTGGCCAGGTCCAGTTCGCGGGCGACGATTTCGTGGGCCGCGCAGCGCTCCAGCAGTTGCGCGACCCAGGCCGGGTCGTCGAGCCGTTCCTGGGCCAGGCGCAAGGTGCCGCCACAGGGCAGGCCGAAACGGGCCGCCTCGTCGCGGCTGACGCCATAGGTCAGCAGCTCCACGGGCGGGCCGCTCGCCGCCAGGCGTCCGTCATGCAGGCGTGCGATCAGGTCGTCTTCGATGCAGCCGCCGGACACCGAGCCGATCACCACGCCATCATCGCGCAACGCCAGCATCGCCCCTGGCGGGCGGGGCGCGCTGCCCCAGGTCTGCACCACGCTGTAGAGCACCACCGCGCGGCCATCACGGCGCCATTGCAGCACGCTGCGCAACACGTTCAGGTCGACACTGTCCATCAGGCGCGCCATCCCTGGGCCTGTAAGCGCACCGGCAAGTTACGGATGCGCTTGCCGGTGGCGGCGAAAATCGCGTTGCACAGCGCCGGCGCGATGGGTGGCACACCGGGTTCGCCGACACCGCCCAACGGCACCTCGCCGGGCGGGGTGACCAGGTGCACGGCGATTTCCCGAGGCGCCAGGGACATGCGCGCGATTTCGTACATATGGAAGTTGTCCTGCTGCACGCGGCCATCCTTGAAGCTGATTTCCCCCAGCACCGCGTTACCCAGGCCCATCACGCAGGCGCCCTCGAACTGCGAGCGGATGCGCTCGGGGTTGATCTGCGGGCCGCAATCGACGGCGATATCGGCCTTGTGCACGATCAAGGTGCCATCGTCCTGGACTTCCACTTCCAGCACCGCCGCCACGTAGGTGACGAAGCTGTAGTGCACCGCCAGCCCCAGCCCCCGGCCCTTAGGCAGTGGCCGGCCCCACCCGGCAGCCTTGGCCGCCACTTCCAGCACTTGGCGCAGGCGCCCGGTGTCGATGGGGTAGCGCTCGGGGGATTCGCCGTAGTTCCACTCTTCACTGAGGGTGCGCGGGTCGATCTGGCGGTCCGGGCCCAACAACTTGAGCTGGTATTTGAGCGGGTCCTGGCCGGCTTTATGGGCCAGTTCATCGACAAAGCTCTGGATGGCAAAGCCATGGGGAATGTTGGACACCGAGCGGTACCAGCCGACCCGGGTATGGGCCGCCGCCTCGGGGTTTTCCAGCCGCACGTTGGGGATCGCGTAGGCCATGTTGGTAAAGCCCATGCCCAGCTCGAACGCAGCCTCGTGGGCCATGCCTGGGGCGAACAGCGCGGTGATACTCGGCGCCACCGTGCGGTGCAACCAGCCCGACGGCAAGCCGTCCTTGTTCAGGCTGGCCTTGAGGTACTCGGCCGACACCGTGTGGAAGTAGGAAAAATGAATGTCGTCCTCGCGGGTCCACTGCACCCGCACCGCTGTGCCGGGGAAGGCCTTGGCCAGGATCGCCGCCTCTAGGATGAAATCCGGCTTGGATTTGCGGCCAAAGCCGCCGCCCAGCAGGGTGACGTTGACCCGCACCTGCTCAAAACCGATGCCCAGGCGTTCGGCAATGCGCTCGCGGGTCACCTGCGGTGCCTGGCTCGGCGCCCAGGCTTCGCAGTGGCCACCCTGGAAGCGGGCGATGGCCACCATCGGCTCCATCGGCGATTGCGCCAGGTGCGGCAAGTAGTAGGCGGCTTCCAGGCTGCTGTCAGCGCTGGCCATGGCCTGCTCGATGTCACCGCTGTTGCGCACCACTTTGCCGGGTTGGCGGGCGGCGGCTTCCAGCTCCTGGCGATAGGCGGTGGAGTTGTAGCCGGCATTGGCGCCGTCGTCCCACTCGATTTTCAGCGCTTCGCGGCCCTTGATCGCGGCCCAGGTGTTACGGGCAATCACGGCGATACCGCCCAGGGGCTGGAACTCCGAGGGCAACGGCCGGCCCTCGATGGCCATGACTTTGATAACCCCGGGCACCTTGAGCGCCGCGCTGTCGTCCAGCAATTTGACCTTGCCGCCATACACCCGTGGCCGCGCCACGGTGGCGTAGAGCATGCCTTCAAAATGCACGTCGGCGCCGTAGATAGCCCGGCCGTTGACGATATCGGCGCCGTCGATGGCCCGCGTCGCCTCCTTGCCGATGTAGCGGTACTCGTGCGGGCCCTTGAGGCGCAGGCCATCACGCGGTGGCACGGGTAAGGCTGCGGCGGCGCTGGCCAATGCGCCGTAGCCCAGTTCGCGGCCACTGGGCGAGTGGATGACCTGGTGCAAGCGGGCCCGGCATTCGCCCACCGGCACCTGCCACTGGGCGGCGGCGGCCTGCTCCAGCATCGCCCGCGCCGCCGCCCCGCAACGGCGCATCGGCTCGAACCAATGGCGCATGCTGCGCGAACCATCGGTGTCCTGGTTGCCGAAGCGCGCTTCATCCCCCGGCGCCTGGGCCACGCTGACCCGCGCCCAGTCTGCTTCCAATTCGTCGGCCACCACCATGGCCAGGCTGGTGCGCACGCCTTGGCCCATTTCCGAGCGGTTGCACAGCACCGTGACCTGGCCATCGGCGGCGATGCTCACGTACACCTTGGGGTCGTCTACCGCGCCGTGGGGCATGCCTTCGGCGCCGAACTTGGCTTCGTCGGCCAAGGCCTGCTGCCAGCCCCAACTGGCCGCCAGCACCAATGCGCCGGTGGCGCCGAGGCCTTTGAGGAAGCCGCGGCGGCTCAAGTTGCTCAGGGCAAAATCGCTGGGTAACGGGCTCATGCCTTGGCCTCCTGCAATCGGGCCGCGGCCTGGTGGATGGCGGTCTTGATGCGGTTGTAGGTGCCGCAGCGGCACAAGTTGCCAAGCATGGCGTGTTCGATTTGTTCGTCGCTGGGGTTGGCCGTGGTTTTGAGCAACGCGGTGGCGGACATGATCTGCCCGCCCTGGCAGTAGCCGCATTGCGCCACCGCCACGTCGAGCCAGGCTTGCTGCACCACTTGGCCCACCGGGTCGTTGTGCAGGTTGTCGATGGTGCTGACGTTGCGCCCGGCCACCGAGCCGATGGGGGTGATGCAACTGCGCGCCGGGGCGCCGTCGATATGGACGGTGCAAGCACCGCACAGGCCCATGCCGCAACCGAATTTGGTGCCGCTGTAACCGATCACATCGCGGATGGCCCAGAGCAGGGGCATGTCTTCGGTGACGTCCAGGGGGTGGTCTTGACCGTTGAGTTTGAGTGTCATCATGGGCACGCCCGCCTTGTTTTTGGCTTTGGGTCGAGCCATCTGCCGCTCGGGGCCGAGCGGTGTGGCAACGCAGATGGGCTCAGGCTAAGGGGAGGCTCTCTTGCGAAGACGGGTCTTCACCGGGCCTTTTAAGTACAACGAACGACGCATCGTTAGCAGGCCAAGTTAAGCAGCAATTGACAAAAAAGCCCTGGGATCGAAACGATCACAGGGCTTTGGATACCGCAGGTGCCGAGGCTAGTAGCGGTTGGGCTCCATCTCCAATTGCACCTTGAAGCGTTGGGCGATGTCCTGCTGGATGCGCTGGGCCAGGTTCAGCAACTGCAACCCGGTGGCGCCGCCGTAGTTGACCAGCACCAAGGCCTGGAGGCGGTGCACGCCGGCATCGGCCTCGCGAAAGCCCTTCCACCCCGCGCGCTCGATCAGCCACCCGGCGGCCAGTTTCATCTGCCCGTCCGCCTGCGGATAAGCCACCAGGTCCGGGTAATCCACCTTGAGCTCGGCCACCAGCGCTGCCGGCACCAGCGGGTTCTTGAAGAAGCTGCCGGCATTGCCGAGCACGGCCGGGTCCGGCAGTTTTTCGCTGCGGATGCTGCAAATCGCCTGGCTCACGTCGCTGGCATTGGGCTGGGCGATGCCCAACTGCGCCAAGCGTTGGCTGACCGGGCCGTAGCCCAGGTGCAAATGCTCGACGCGGCTCAGGGCAAAGCGTACCCGCAGGATCAGCCAGCGCCCCGGCTGCTGCTTGAACAGGCTATCGCGGTAGCCGAAGCGGCAGGCGTGCAGGTCAAAGTCGCGCAACTCGCCGCTTTCGCGGTCCAGGGCGGTCAACCCGGCGAACACGTCCTTGATCTCCACGCCATAAGCGCCGATGTTCTGCATGGGCGCGGCGCCCACGGTCCCGGGGATCAGGCTGAGGTTCTCCAGCCCCGACAGGCCCTGGGCCAGTGTCCACAGCACAAAGGGGTGCCAGGCCTCGCCCGCTTCGGCTTCGACGATCACCTGCACGCCGTCATCGCTAAGGATGCGGATGCCCTGGGTGGCCATGCGCAGTACCAACGCGGGGATGTCGGCAGTCAGCAGCAGGTTGCTGCCGCCACCGATCACCAACAGCGGCAATTGCTGTTGCGCGCAATAGGCCAGCGCTTCGCGCACATCAGCGTCGCTGTGGGCCTGGGCGAACACCTGGGCGCGCACATCGACGCCGAAGGTGTTGAAGGCCTTGAGCGAAACCTGCGGTTCAAACACCAGGCTCATAGGCGCCCCTTGACTTCGATCACCAGCAAATCGCAGGCATGCTCGATCAAGTCCAGCACCTGCTCGAAGCCTTGCTCGGCGTCGTAGTAAGGGTCGGGCACTTCATCGACGCTGGACGCGTAGCGGCGCAGGAACAGGTCCAACTCTGCACGCCCCTGGGCCGGTTGCAGGGCCTTGAGGTTGCGCAGGTTGCTGTGGTCCATGGCCAGGATCAGGTCGTAATCGGCAAAATCGGCGCGGCTCACCTGCTGCGCGCGCTGGGCCGAGAGGTCGTAGCCACGGCGCAGGGCCGCGGCCTGGCTGCGTTTGTCCGGGGCGTTGCCGACATGCCAGTCACCGGTGCCGGCCGAAGCCACTTGCACCTGCGCAGCCAACCCGGCCTCGCGCAATTTGTGGCGCAACACGCCTTCGGCGGTGGGCGAGCGGCAGATGTTGCCCAGGCACACGAACAAAACGCGCATCAGGCCTCCAGCAGACGTCGAACGCGTTCGAGGTCTTGCGGGGTGTCGACCCCGGCCGGTGGCGCTTCCAGGGCGTCGGCGACGTGGATGCGCACGCCGTGCCACAAGGCGCGCAGTTGCTCCAGGCACTCGGTGTCTTCCAGCCAGCACGGGCCCCAGTTGACGAAGTCATGAAGGAAACCGACGCGGTAGGCGTAGATACCGATGTGGCGGCGGTACGGCACGCCGGCGGGCAGTTGCGTGCGATCGCTGGCGAAGGCATCGCGTGCCCAGGGCAAGGTGGCACGGCTGAAGGTCAGGGCCAGGCCGTTGCAGTCGCTGACGACTTTGACGACATTGGTATTGAACAGGGTTTCAACGTCTTCGATCGGCTCACAAAGCGTGGACATGCGCGCCTCGCCGTGGTGCGCCAGGTTGGCCGCCACTTGGTCGATCAGGGCCGGCGGAATCAACGGCTCGTCGCCCTGCACGTTGACCACAATGGCGTCGGGCGCCAAGCCCAGCGCCGTGGCCACTTCGGCCAGGCGATCAGTGCCGGAATTGTGGTCTTCGCGGGTCAGCACCACTTCGGCACCAAAGGCGCGGCAGGCGTCGACTATGCGCGCGTCATCGGTGGCCACCACCACCCGCTCGGCGCTGCTTTTGCAGGCCTGTTCCCAAACGTGCTGGACCATCGGCTTGCCGGCGATCAGTTGCAGCGGCTTGCCCGGCAGGCGGGTGGAGGCAAAGCGCGACGGGATGACAACGGTGAACGCGGTGCTCATTTATCCAGCCGCTCGTCGTTGCTCAGGGTGCGGGCCTCGGTTTCGAGCATCACCGGGATGCCGTCGCGGATCGGGTACGCCAGGCCGGCGCCCTTGCTGATGAGTTCGGTCTTGTCGGCGCTGAGTTTGAGCGGGCCTTTGCAGACCGGGCAGGCAAGGATATCGAGCAGTTTGGTGTCCATGAAAACTCCTTGGATAACAGCGTATTAAGGCAAGAGACGGGTGGGTAGCAGGCGCATCAATTGGGTATCGAACCAGGCGACGAAGGCCGGCGACGGCGCGGCATCCACGGCCAGGTACCACCAATCGGCCAAGGCAAAGGCCCGGCATTTGACCGCGTCTTTTTCGGTCATGACCAACGGCAGCGCAGGGGTGAAACTCAAGGCCTGCGGGCTGTACTGGGCATGGTCGGCGAAGGCGTGGGCCACGGGCCGCCAGTGTAGCGCTTGCAGGGTAGTGAAGAAACGCCGCGGGTTGCCGATGCCGGCCACCGCGTGCAGGGCCTGGCCCGGGGCGAAATGATCGAGGCCACGGCGCTCGCCGGTGAGCAGGTTGACCAGCGCCGTGGGTTGCAGTTGGAAGGCGTAACCCTGGGGGGTATCGCTGGCCGCGCCGTTGAACAACTGCGCGTCGACGCTGTGCAGACGCTCCACCGGCTCACGCAGCGGCCCGGCCGGCAGGCAACGGCGGTTGCCCAGGCCCCGGGCGGCGTCGATCAGCACCAGTTCCAGGTCGCGGGCCAAGCGGTAATGCTGCAAGCCGTCGTCGCACAGGATCAGGTCCAGCGGTTCGGCCGCCAGCAAGGCCTGCACGGCGCGGCTGCGGTCGGGGTCGATCATCAGCGCCACACCGGTGCGCTGCACGATCAGCAAGGGTTCGTCCCCGGCCTCGGCGGCGCTCTGTTCGGCGCGCACGCGCCACGGCAATTGCGCCGGTTTGGCGCCGTAGCCACGGCTGACCACACCCACCCGCAGGCCCTGGCGCTGGCAGTGTTCGATCATCCACAGGATCAACGGCGTCTTGCCGGTGCCGCCCACGGTGATATTGCCGACCACGATCAGCGGCACGGGCGCGCGGTAAATCGTGCCCTCCCCGGCCAGAAAACGTGCGCGCTTGCCCGCCACCACGCGCCGGTACAGCCATTCCAGGGGCTGCAACAGCTTCAGCGCGGGGTGGCCGGTGTACCAGGCGTCGAGCAAGCGATCGGAAAGTGCCATCAGGGAACCGGGGCCGCTTCGACCGTGGTCATGCGCAAATGGCTGAAGCCCAGTTTGCCGGCCGCGTCCATGGCGGTAATCACGGCTTGGTGCGGGGTCTTGCCATCGGCGCTGATGGACAGCGGCAGGCTGGTGTCGCCCGCCGACTCCTTCTGCAAGGCTTCCATCAGGCCGGCGAGGTCGTTCTTGGCCAGCAGTTGGTTGTTGACGCTGTACACGCCGTCGGCGCTGATGGCGATGTCCACCTGCTTGAGCACCTGGTCTTCGGCCGGCGAGCCGCTGACGGCCTCGGGCAGGTCGACGCGCAGTTGGGTTTCGCGGGTGAAGGTGGTGGTCACGACGAAAAACAGCAGCAGGATAAACACCACGTCGATCAGCGAGGCCAGGTTGATATCAACCGTCTCTCGCGGTTTGCGGCGAAATTTCACGCTTTGCCCTCGACCAGATCGACGTCCCGGTCGCCCTGTACCACCTCGACCAATTTGATCGCTTCCTGCTCCATGCCCACCACCAGTTCATCGACCCGGCGTTGCAGGAAGCGATGGAAGAACACGGCGGGGATGCCCACCATCAGGCCCGCGGCCGTGGTAATCAGGGCCTTGGAGATGCCGCCGGCGAGTACCGCGGCATTGGCGCTCATGCCCGTACCCATGAATGAGCTGAAAATATCGATCATGCCCAGCACCGTGCCCAGCAGGCCCAGCAGCGGCGCCATGGCGGCGATGGTGCCCAGGGTGTTGAGGTAGCGCTCCAGTTCATGAATGACCCGGGCGGCGGCCTCTTCGATGCACTCCTTCATGATCTCGCGGCCATGCTTGGAGTTGGCCAGGCCCGCGGCCAGGATCTCGCCCAGGGGGGAATTGGCGCGCAGCTCCTTGAGTTTTTCCTTGTTCAGCTGTTTGTCCTTGATCCAGCGCCACACCTGGCCCAGCAAGTGCTCGGGGGTGACACGGCTGGCGCGCAGGGTCCACAGGCGTTCGGCGACGATGCCCAGGCCCGCGATGGAACTCAGAATGATCGGCAGCATCATCCAGCCGCCGGATTTGACCAATTCCCACACAGTGACAGCCCCCTCGAAAAAGTGCGCCACTCTAACATAGCGCCGCAGGCCACCGAAGAACGTGATGTCGCATTGACCCCGCGTTTAATAACACCGGGTTATCTCAGGGCGGGCGCCAGAAGCGCCGTTGCTGGCGCAGGGTTTGCGCGGCGCTGAAGGTGCCCAGGTCGAGGCGAATGGCGCCCTGTTCGGCGCTGTCGTAAACGTCCATACCGAGGTAGTGGTAACGCGCCATCACCCGTGGATGAGGGTGACCAAAAGCGTTGCCCTGGCCACGGGAGATCAACACGGCGCCCGGTTTCAGGGCCTGGAGCAACGCCATTGAGGATGAGCTGCGGCTGCCATGGTGGGGCGCTTGCAACCAATGGGTCGGCACCGCCAGGGGGCTGGCCAGCAGCGCCCGTTCGGCCTCGGTGTCGATATCGCCGGTCAGCAGCAAGCGTTCGCCGCCGGCCTCCACCTGCAACACACAAGAGGTCTGATTGCTGTCGCGGGCGTCGGCCCAGCGCCAGAGGCGGAAGGTCACGCCATCCCATTGCCATTGCTGGCCACTGGTGCAGGCCTGGGCGTTCAAGAACGCCGGCAGCGCGGCCGGGTCACCGCCGATCACCGCCGCCACCGGCAGGCCCCGCGCCACCGCGCCGGCACCGCCCGCGTGGTCGGCGTCGGCGTGGCTGAGGAGCATCAGGTCCAGGCCCTGGACCCCCAGGCTGTGCAACGCCGGCAGCACCACCCGCTCGCCCAGGTCGAATTCGCCCTGGCGCGGGCCGGCGTCGTACAGCAAGGCGTGCTGGCGCGTGCGCACCAGCACCGCCAGGCCTTGGCCGACGTCCAATTGCCAGACCTGCGCCTGGCCGTGGGCAATCTCCGGGCGCGGCGCATAAACCGCCATCAGCAGCATCGGCCAGCCGAGCCCGCGCAACGGCACGCCGGCGGGCAACAGCAATAACACCGCGCCCAGGGCAGTGATCGCCCACGCCCACCCCGCCAAGGCCGGCGGCGCCCAGGCCGGGCGTTGCGCGGCCAACAACGCGAGGGCGCGAAACAGCAGGTCGAGGGCGCCGCCAGCTAGCCACAACAGCCCCTCTCCGACAAACGGCAGCGCCAGCAACGCCGTGCCGAGCAGGGCCAGGGGCAACACCAACAGGCTGATCCAGGGCACGGCCACCAGGTTGGCCAAAGGCCCGCTCAGGCTGATGGGCAAGCCCAACGCCAACAGCACCGGGCCCAGGCCGATTGCGATCAGCCACTGCGCCCGCGTCCAGGCCTGCCAGCCGCGCCAACGGCCCAGGCGAGCGCTGAAGATGAACACCAGCACC
This sequence comes from Pseudomonas sp. MF08817, assembly GCF_059862705.1. NCBI lineage: Bacteria > Pseudomonadati > Pseudomonadota > Gammaproteobacteria > Pseudomonadales > Pseudomonadaceae > Pseudomonas > Pseudomonas sp. MF08817. The sequence continues at coordinate 27,163 of NZ_JCBCUY010000023.1, read as the reverse complement.
GCCACCGCCGCAAACGACAGCCAGAACCCCGGTTGCAGGCTGGCCAGCGGCTCCACCAGCAGCACGCCATTAAGCGCCAGCAACAGCGGCCACCCCGCGCCCAAATGGCGAAAGCGCAAACGCCATAACAGCACCAGGCCGATCATCAGGCAGGCGCGGCGCACCGGCACATCAAACCCGGCCAGCAGGCCATACCCCAGCGCCGCCGCGAACCCCAGGCCACAGGCCCATGGCAGCCACGGCCAGCGCCGCGGCCACAGGCCCAGGCGCGCCACCCCGGCCACCGCGCCATACACCAACCCCGCCAGCAAGCCGATGTGCTGCCCGGAAATCACCAACAGGTGCACGGTGCCGGTATCGCGCAGCACCTGCCAGTCGCTGCTGCCCAGGCCCGCGCCGTCCCCCAGCACCAACGCCGTCAGGGCTGCGTTGCGGCCCTGGGCATCGACCTGCGCCAAGCGCTGGCGCAGGCTGTCGCGCCAGGCCCCGTGCGCCGGTGCCAGGCGTTGGCCGTCCTTGACCGTACCGGTGGCGCCGATGCGCTGGGCCAGCAGCCAGGCGTCGTAATCGAAGGCGTGGGGGTTGAGCAGCCCGCTCGGGCGCTTGAGTTTGACTGCCAGGCGCCAGCGCTCGCCGCTGCGCACCGGTGGCCCGCCGTGCCAGGCCAGGCGCATCAACTTGGGCAAGCGGGCCTTGCGCGCCGTGGCCCCGGCCAGCTCGAAACGCACCACGCTGCCCGCCTCTTGCGGCAGCCCCACCACGCGGCCCTCGACCCAGCGGGTCTGCCCGTCCAACGCCGGGGCCAAGCGATCGGCCAAGGCCCAGTGGGCCGACACGCTGGCCCAACTCAGCCCCAGCAGGCACAACGCCAGTGGATAAGTGCGAAACGGCAACAGCATCAGCGCCAGCGTGACCGCCAGCAGCAATAACCCGACCGGCGGCAGTACCGGCAGAAAACGCAGCGCCAACAAACCCAGCGCCAGCGCCAGCATCCCTGTGCGCATAAGCCCGTCCTTGAGAGTCCACGACTGAGGAATAGCCGGGTCACACAGGCACGCGCTTATTAATTGTCACAAAGTCTGAATCGGCCTTCGGTAGATTCCGGGCATACTGCCCGCTTGAACCGACCGAGAATTCCCATGCCCCGGCGCTTATTCAAACGCTACATGCCCGACCCGACCAGTATCCGGGAACACAAGTCCTTACGCTTTCTCGGCAAATTGCTCCACGACCCCAACCTCTGGCACCTCAATCGCCACTCGGTTGCCCGCGCCATGGCGGTGGGCCTGTTTGCCGCGTTCATGCCGATCCCGGCGCAGATGCTGCTGGCCGCCGCCCTCGCGGTGTCGGTGCGCGGCAACATGCCGATTGCCGTGAGCCTGGTGTGGCTGACCAACCCCATCACCATGCCGCCGGTGTTTTTCTGCACCTACCAGCTCGGGGCCTGGCTGATGAACGTGCCGCCGCGCAGCCTGCCCGACGAGCTGACCTGGGAGTGGATCAGCAGCCAGCTTTCCACCCTGTGGCAGCCGTTCTTGTTGGGCTCGGTGGTGGCCGGCGTGGTACTCGGCGCCCTCGCCTATTGCCTGACCATGCTGTACTGGCGCTGGTGGGTGGGGCGCCAGTGGAAGCAACGCCAGAAAAAGCGCCAGTAAAAACGCAAACGGCCTCCAGATGGAGGCCGTTTTTCATTACGTATCAATTAGCTATTGACGCATCCCGCGCCCGCTCACCAGCAGCCGCGCGCAACCGATGTACAGCACCGCGGTGGCCACCAGCATAAAGGCGATGGCGACGCTGATCTTGATGTCCGACACGCCCAGGATGCCGTAGCGGAAGGCGTTGACCATGTGCAGCACCGGGTTGGCCAGCGACACGGTCTGCCAGAACGGCGGCAGCAGGCTGATGGAGTAGAACACCCCGCCCAGGTAAGTCAGCGGGGTCAGCACGAAGGTCGGGATAATCGAGACATCGTCGAAGTTGCGTGCAAATACCGCGTTAATGAACCCCAGAAGCGAGAAGATCGTCGCCGTCAGCACCACTACCACCACGGTCACGCCCAGGTGGTGGACCTGCAAATCGGTGAAGAACAGCGACAGCAGCGTCACGATCAACCCCACCATCAGGCCGCGCAACACGCCGCCCACGGTATAGCCGATGAGGATGGTGTGGGGCGACACCGGCGACACCATCAATTCCTCGATGGAGCGCTGGAACTTGGCGCCGAAGAAGCTCGACACCACGTTGCTGTAGGCGTTGGTAATCACCGACATCATGATGAGCCCCGGCACGATGTACTCCATGTAGGTGAAACCGCCCATGTCGCCAATCTGCCGGCCGATCAGGTTGCCGAAGATCACGAAGTACAAAACCATGGTGATCGCCGGCGGCAGCAGGGTTTGCGGCCAGATGCGGGTAAAGCGCCGCACTTCACGGTAGATGATGGTGTTGAGGGCAACGAGGTTGGGCCGCAGTTCCGAGTTCATATGGCCACCTTCGCCAGGTTTTTTTCCACCAGGGACACAAACAACTCCTCAAGGCGATTGGTTTTGTTGCGCAAGCTCAGCACTTCGATGTTCTGCGCCGCCAGTTGGCCGAACAGCGCGGTGATGCCCACGGCCTTGTCCACCTGGACTTCCAGGGTGTGGTTGTCCACCAGCCGATTGGGGTAGCCCACCAGCGCCGGTGGCGCTTGCAGGTTGTGCTTGAGGTCGAGCAAAAACGTCTCGACATGCAGTTGGCCGAGCAACTGACGCATGCTGGTGTTCTCGACGATGGTGCCGTGGTCGATGATGCCGATGTTGCGGCACAGCTGTTCAGCCTCTTCCAGGTAATGGGTGGTGAGGATGATGGTGATGCCTTTCTCGTTCAGCTCGGTGAGGAAGGTCCACATCGAGCGGCGCAGTTCGATGTCCACGCCCGCGGTGGGCTCGTCGAGGATCAGCAGGCGCGGCTCGTGGACCAGGGCGCGGGCGATCATCAAGCGCCGCTTCATGCCACCAGAGAGCGAGCGCGACGGCACATCGCGCTTGTCCCACAGGCCGAGCTGGGTCAGGTACTGCTCGGCGCGTTCCTTGGCGACTTTGGCCGGGATGCCGTAGTAGCCGGCCTGGGTCACGACGATGTCGAAGGTCTTCTCGAACTGGTTGAAATTGAATTCCTGCGGCACCACGCCGATGCAACGCTTGAGCGCCGCCGGGTTGCGGTCCAGGTCATGGCCGAAGATGTTCACCGTGCCGCTGGTCTTGTTGACCAGGGTGGAGAGGATGCCGATGGTGGTGGATTTACCGGCGCCGTTAGGGCCGAGCAAGGCGAAAAAGTCACCTTCGGCGACGTCCAGATCGATACCACTCAGGGCCTGGAAACCGTTGCCGTAGGTTTTGGTTAGCTGCCGGATGGACAGAGCGGAACTCATATCGGATTCATGCACCAAGAAGGAAGGAAAAGAGGAAAACCAGCGTGGGCCGCAAGCAATGCAGCGGCACCGACAGGCGCAATGGTGCTTGTCGAGGCCGCACAAGTACAGTCACCTGTGTTGATAGTCGGTATTAAGTCAACGCAGTCATCACCGCGTGGCGGTAGGCCGGGCGCTGTTTCAGGCGCTCGTACCAGGCGTGCAAATGGGGCAGCGGCGCGCGCTCGATGGGCATCTCGAACCAGGCGTAAATAAAACTGCCCAGGGGAATATCGCCCATGCCGATGGCCTCGCCCGAGAGGTAGGGTTGGCCAGCCAACGCCTGGTCCACACGGGCCAACAATTGCGCGCAGGTGTCGCGGGCGGCGTGAATGGCGGCCCAGTCCTGCTGCTCGGCGGGGGTGCGCAGCACGCCCCAGAACACCTGGCGGAAGGGTTCGGCAAAGGTCGAGGTGGTCCAGTCCATCCACTTGTCGGCGCTGGCCCGGGCCTGCACATCGGCCGGGTACCAGGGCGAATCGCTGGCGTGGCGGGCGCACAGGTAGCGCACGATGGCGTTGGATTCCCACAGCACAAAGCCATCGTCCTCGATCATCGGGATCCGCCCGTTGGGGTTGAGCGCCCGGTACTGCGGCGTATCCACCACGCCAAAGGCACCGCCGGCGTCCAGGGCCTCGTAGGCCAAGCCCAACTCTTCGGCGCACCACAGCGCCTTGCGCACGTTGGATGAGTTTTTCCGACCCCAGATTTTCAGCATGAGCGCTCCCAGATGGCTAAATGCCCGGGCAGTCTACGCCGGATCAGGCGCGACTCAAATCGCTCTGCAAGTCCCCCAGCAGGCCGCTCTGATGGTCGGCGAGCAGGTGCGGGTAACACTGGGCAATGTGGCCGAAGAACAACGCCTCGGGCACATCGGCGAACTGGCCGTGGTCCACCAGGTACTCCATCGACTGCTGCCCCTGGCGGTTGAAGGGGTGGAATACGCTGTCGTTGACCCCGTCGAAATCCAGGGCCGGCACATCGAACAGGTCGCACAGTTTCTGGTTGAACGCAGGCGTGGCCTTGACCCAGCGCCCGTCCAGGTACAGCTCGGTGTAGCCGTGCATGGCGAACACATCGCTTTTGAGCAGCTCGATCAGGCGCGGCGTGGACAGGTGGTTGCGCACATCGGCCAGGCCAATGCGCGCCGGTATACCGCAATGCCGCGCGCACCCGGCCAGCAGGGTGGCCTTGGGCACACAGTAACTTTCGGCGCTGGCCAGGGCGTAGCTGCCGCGCAGGGTGTCGGGGTCGCGGCTGAAGGTGTAAGGGTTGTAGCGCACCGCTTCACGCACCGCGTAGTACAGGTTCACCGCTTGCTCGCGCGGCTCGCGAGCAGTGCCGCGATGTTTTTGCGCGAACTCCACCACCGCAGGGTGGTCACTATCGATGAACCGGCCGGGCTTGAGGTATTCGTGCATGGGAAGGCTCTCCTGGGGAAGCCCCGAGTCTAGCGACAGACCCCGCACACGGATAACGACGTTTCGGCCAAATATCAGGGATTGCCACCGGGGCAGGCGCCAGCACTCTTACATCTGCCGCCGACCCGACTGACAATCATCACGCACACTGTCCTACCCCGCTCTCACCGCCCCCGCTTCACAGATGCCGTCTACGCTCTGAGGGTGGTTTTGCCCCTGGTCTCATGGAGGATTGAATATGTTGCTGTTGTGGATACTGGTTCTGGTGCTCGGCATTGCTTACCTGGCGCATCGCCGGGTCGCGCCCCTGCCCGCGATGGGCATGGTGGCCGTGTACCTGGTGGCCATGGGCGTCGCCAGCCACGCACCGGGTTGGCTGCTGCTGGTTTTCTGGCTGTTGCTGGCCGCCGTGGCCGCGCCCCTGCTGCTGCCGGACCTGCGCCGCAAACTGTTCACCGCGCCGCTGTTCAGCTGGTTCCAGAAAACCCTACCACCCATGTCCCAGACCGAACGCGATGCCATCGACGCCGGCACCGTGTGGTGGGACGGCGAGCTGTTCAGCGGGCGGCCCAATTGGGACACCCTGCTGGCCTACCCCAAGGTGCAGTTGAGCGAAGAAGAACAAGCCTTCCTCGACGGCCCCACCGAAGAACTGTGCGCCATGGTCAGCGACTGGCAGATCGGCCAGGACATGGACCTGCCGCCCCAGGCCTGGGAGCACATCAAGCAAAACGGCTTTTTCGCCCTGATTATCCCCAAGGAATTCGGCGGCAAAGGCTTCTCGGCCTACGCCCACTCCCAAGTAGCGATGAAACTGGCCACCCGCAGCGGCGACCTCGCGTCCACCGTGATGGTGCCCAACTCCCTCGGCCCGGCCGAGCTGTTGCTGCACTACGGCACCGATGAGCAGCGCAACCACTACCTGCCACGCCTGGCCCGGGGCGACGACATCCCCTGCTTCGCCCTGACCGGACCGCTGGCCGGCTCCGACGCCGGCGCCATGCCCGACACCGGAATCATCTGCAAAGGCCAGTGGCAAGGCCAGGAAGTGCTGGGCCTGCGCCTGAACTGGGAAAAGCGCTACATCACCCTCGGCCCCGTCGCCACCCTGCTGGGCCTGGCGTTCAAGGCCTATGACCCCGAGCATTTGCTCGGCGACCAGGAAGACCTGGGCATCAGCCTGGCGCTGATTCCCACCGACACCCCCGGCGTGGAAATCGGCCGCCGCCACCTGCCCCTGGGCGCGGCGTTCATGAACGGGCCGAACTCGGGCAAAGACGTGTTCGTGCCGCTGGACTGCCTGATCGGTGGCCAGGAAATGCTCGGCAAAGGCTGGGTGATGCTGATGAACTGCCTCTCCGTGGGGCGCTCCATTTCCCTGCCGGCGGTGGGCACCGGCGCGGCCAAGTTCACCAGCCTGGTGACCGGCCAGTACGCCCGGGTGCGCGAGCAATTCAACGTACCGCTGGCGGCGTTTGAAGGCATCCAGGAAGCCCTGGCGCGCATCGGCGGCAACGCCTGGCTGATGGACAGCGCCCGCATGCTCACCGCCAACGCGGTGGACCTGGGGGAAAAACCCTCAGTACTTTCGGCCATCCTCAAGTACCACCTCACCGAGCGCGGCCGCGAGTGCATCAGCCACGCCATGGACGTGCACGGCGGTAAGGGCATCATCATGGGGCCCAACAACTACCTGGGCCGCAGTTGGCAAGGGGCGCCAATTTTCATCACCGTGGAAGGCGCCAACATCCTCTCGCGCAACCTGATGATCTTCGGCCAGGGCGCGATCCGCTGCCACCCGTTCGTGCTCAAGGAAATGGCCCTCGCCGCCCGCGAAGACAAAGACCAAGCCCTGGTGGAGTTCGATGGCCTGCTGCTCAAGCACATCGGCTTTGCCGTGAGCAACGCTGCCAGCACCCTGGTGCTCAACCTGGGCCTGGGCCACTTCGAAGCGGCGCCCGGGGACAAGCTCAGCCAGGGCTACTTCCGCGCCCTCAACCGCCAGGCTGCGGCCTTCGCCCTGCTGGCCGACCTGTGCATGATGCTGCTGGGCGGCGAACTCAAGCGCCGCGAGCGGCTGTCGGCACGCCTGGGGGATGTGTTGAGCAACCTGTACCTGGGCAGCGCCGCCCTCAAGCGCTACCACGACCTCGGCTCGCCCGACTACATGGAGCCGCTGCTGTGCTGGGCCATGGAGGAAAGCCTCGGCCAGGCCGAACGGGCGCTGGATGAACTGCTCAGCAACTTCCCCAACCGCGTGCTCGGCTGCCTGCTGCGGGTGGTGGTGTTCCCCTTCGGCCGGCGCCACACCGGGCCGTCGGACACACTGGCCGCGCAAGTGGCTGCGTTAATCGGCCGCGCCAAAGGCGACCCGGCCCTGGAAGAGTTGCTGCAAGGCTGCTACCGCCCGCAATCGGCGCAAGACCCGGTCGGCGCGCTGCAACACGCCTGCGACCTGCTCGACGGTGCCCAACCCTTGCAGAAAAAACTCCACGCCGCCCTCAAAAGCGGCCAGGTCACCCCGGCCGCCGGCGAGCATGCCATCGATGCCGCCCTGGAGGCCGGCGTGTTGCAGGCCGGCGAGGCGCAGACCCTGCGCGACGCGCAAACGGCGCAGCGCGCGGTGATCGACGTCGATGACTTCAGCAAAGAGGAACTGAGCGCCAGCGCCGGCAAAGTGCGCTGACCACTGCCCGCAGAGCGGGCGGGTAATGAAAAACGGGCGCCGCGGCTATATACTCCGGCGCCCGTTTTGCTTCAGTTCTAGAGGACCCTTCATATGCTCGACCAAACACTCGTCCAGCTCGACCTTCTGCGCAGCATCCTGGTCGCGGTAGGTGATGCCGAGCAGGTGCCGGAAGAGAGCCACGCCTTGTTCCTGGAACGCTTCGACGAACTGCGCGCCTCCTTGCCCATCGAGCCGATCGAAAGCCAATACCTGGGCCAGGACCTGCTGTGCCAGGTGATCCAGCGCTACCCGCAAATCGCCCACCTGGTGCCCCGCGACCTGCTCTGGTACTTCGCCGGCGACTGCCTGCACTACATGCCCGACGACGAAATCGACCTGTACCAGGCCCTCGAAGACCGCCGCTACGAAGCCGAGCAGAACGACGAACCCTTCGACTGGAACCAGGAAAAGCAACTGCTGGCCATGCCTGACGAGGGCAGCAAGCACTGATCCGCCGCCACGCTTGACCCAAGGCCCGCCAGCCCTGCGCTACGGGCCTTTTGTTTGCGCGGCTTTCCAGGGTGCCAACGTCGGCTCGCGGCCCAGGCACTCAACCAGATAGTCGATAAACACCCGCAACTTGGGCGGCAGGTAGCGGGTGGGCGAGTACAGCAACCAGGCGTCGCCCGTGTAGGAGGCGATGAAGTCCCAGTCCGCCAGCACCTGCACCAGGGTGCCCTGCTCCAGGGCATGGCGCGCGGTGAAGTACGGCAGGCTGGCGATACCCACATGCTGCAACGCCGCGTCCAGGCGCACGCCGGTGTGGTTGGCGGCATAGCGCCCGCGCACGGCCACCGTCACCGCGCGGCTGCCCTGCTTGAATTTCCAGCGTGCATCGCCCGGGGTTTCCCCCAGGTAAATACAGCTGTGGCCGAGCAAGTCCCGAGGCTGGCGCGGCGTGCCGTGCTCGGCCAGGTACTGCGGTGTGGCGCACAGCAAGTGGTCGATGGGCAGCAAGGGGCGGCCGATCAACCCCGGCGGCGGGCTGTCGGTGATGCGGATGCTCAGGTCGACGTTGTCGTCGATCAAATCCACCTGGCGATCTTCGAGGATCAACTGCACGTCCACATTGGGGTAGCGACGCAAAAACTCGGCCATGTGGGGGTGCAACACAAAACGCCCGACAGCCTTGGGCACACTGACCCGCACCAGGCCCTGGGCTTCCTGCACGTACTGGCCGCTGACCGCCAGCACCGCACGGGCGGCGCTGACCATGTCCTGGCAGCGCTTGAACACTTCCTCGCCGCTTTCGCTCAGGCGCAACTTGCGCGTGGTGCGTTGCAGCAGGCGCGTACCCAGGGCCTGTTCCAGGCGCGAAATGCTGCGGCTCACCGCCGAGGGTGACAGGCCCAACTGGCGCGCGGTTTCGGAGAAGTTGCCGGTTTCCACCACCTTGACGAAGGTGGCCATCTCGGCCAACAGCGGTAACGGTAGATTGATGCTCATGGCGCATAAGTCCATTGAAATTTGCACGGATTATCCACTATCGCGCGCAAGTTTATACTGCGCCCCATACCGCTGATCGCCAGCCGCCGCACTCCCCGCCCTTTTGGAACCGCCATGCTCTCGACTTATCTGGGCGAATTCATCGCCCTGGCCACCATTCACCTGCTGGCCGTGATCGCCCCCGGCCCGGACTTCGCCGTGACCATCCGCCAAAGCGTGCGCTTCGGCCGCCTCACGGGCCTGTGCACCGCCCTGGGTATTGGCGCGGGGATTTCCGTGCACGTGCTCTACACCCTGCTGGGCGTGGGTGCACTGATGCACGCCCTGCCCTGGCTACTGACGGTGGCCAAGGTGGTGGGCGCTGGCTACATTTTGTATTTGGGGATCAACCTGCTGCGCAGCAAGGTCCGCAGCCAGTTGGAAGGCATGGCGCAAGCGGAACCCGATTTGCCCCGGCAACGCCTGGGCAAGGCCTTTATGACCGGGTTCCTGACCAACGCCACCAACCCCAAGGCGACGCTGTTTTTCCTGGCGATTTTCACCACCGTGGTCAGCGCCTCGACACCGTTGCAGGTGCAGGCGCTGTACGGGGTGTGGATGTGCCTGGTCAACGCGGCGTGGTTCGTCATCGTCGCGCTGTTTTTTTCCAGCGCCCGGGTGCGCCAGGTATTCCTGCGCCTGGGGCACTGGTTCGAGCGCAGCATGGGGCTGATCCTGATTCTGTTCGCTGGGCGCCTGATGTTGTCGCTGTAGCCCCCGGCGAACCGCTGCGCTACAAGTCGTAGCGCAGCGCCAGGCCCAGGGTACGCGGGGCGCCGACGTCGATGATGTCGTCCACGCGGTTGTTGGTGACGTACTCCTTGTCAAAGGCGTTTTTCACGTAGGCAGAGACGGTGACGTTCTGGGTCAAGGGGTACTGGCCGTTGAAGTTGACCAGCACGTAGTTGTCGCTTTTGCGCTCGCCCGTCACCTTGCCCGCGTCGTTGAACTGGTACTGCGAAGGGCTCGCGGCCTGGTAGGTGACGTCGGTATTGAGGCTCAAGCCGTTGTCCAGGCGATAGGTGCCGCCCAGCGAGACCTTGTACTTGGGCGAATGGAGGAACGACTCGCCGCCCATGTCCTCACCATTGCCGGTGACGAAATCCTTGTACTTGCCATCGGTCACCGCACCGCCGGCGGTCAGGGTCAGGTGGCGGCTCACGTCCTTCTCGACGAACAGCTCCAGGCCCTTGATCTCGCTGCGCCCGGCGTTATAGATGTGCACGAAGTTGCCCGCGTCATCCAGCACGCTAACCTGCTGGTCTTTCCAGTCGGTGTAGTAGAGGTTGGCGCGGGCGCGCAGGGTTTTTTCCTGCCACGCGCCGCGGTACGACAACTCGTAGGTGGTGGTGTATTCCGGGTCGTAGGCCGCGTGGCCGCCACCGGCGCGCACGTTGACGCCACCGCCGCGATAGCCCTTGCGCACCATGAAGCCGACAAATTGGTCGGTGGCCAACTCGTAGTCAATGCCCAGTTTGGGCAGCACGGCATTGAACGACTTGCTGACCTTGCCGGCGCTGGAGAAGTCGTCCTGGTCGATGTCGGTGTCGTTCTGTTCGTGGTCCAGGCGCAGGCCGGTAACCAGGGTCCAGCGCGGCACGAAGGTCCAGTTGATCTCGCCGAACAGGGCCTGGTTCTGGATCCGCGTATCGCCCTTGGTGGTGCCGCCCAGTACTTTGTCGAACAGCAGGCGATCGTGGAAGTTGTTGGTGGTGTTGCCGTAGTAGGCGCCGACGAAACTGCGCAGCGTCTCGGATTGATAGCCCAGGCGCAGTTCCTGGCTGAACAGGTCACCGTCCTGCTTGCGCAGGACCACATCGTTGGCCGTCGCGCTCTGGTCGAAATCCAAGCGGGCGCTGTAGTCCGAATGCGTGTTGGCGGTCAGGCTGGTCAGGGTCCAGGCGTCGTTCAAGCGGTAATCGACCTTGGCGCTGAGGGTGTCTTGCTTGAGGTTGTCGAACGCCTGGGTGTCGGACGAAATCTTGTAGTACTGCACCTTGTCATTGACCCGCATCACCGAGCGATCGCCCTGGCGGTGCTCGTTGTGGGCGTAGGTGAGCAGTACGTCAACATCGTCTGTCGGCAGAATCAGCAATTTGCCGCGGGCATTGCTGGTGCGACGGGGGTTGGCGTCGTCGTGCAGGTCGACGTTGCGAATAAAGCCGTCGCCTTCCTGGTAGTCCACGGCAATGCGCCCGGCGATCTTGTCTTGCACAAGCGCACCGCCACCGGCCACGGCAGCACCGTGTTCGCCGTAGTTACCGACGTTGGTCTGCGCGGAAAAGCTCGGCTCGAATGTAGGATTCTTAGTTTGGATCACCACCGCACCGGCCAGGGAGTTACGCCCCTGGGTGGTCGATTGCGGGCCAAGGAACACTTCCACCTGCTCGGCGTCCCACAGCGGCGTGGGGCTCAGGGTCAAGGCGCGGTTGGGCTGCTGGGCGCCGTCAACGTATACCGAAATGGCGCCATTGAGGGTGGCCGGGCCCTGGTCATCGAAACCGGACACCGGCACGCCGCGAATACCCCAGGTTTCATTGCCGGCCTGGTTGTAGACGCCGGGGGTGCGGGCGAAGACGTCCACCAGGTCTTTATCGCCGTGTTCGCGCAGCTTTTCTTCGGTGACCACCACCACGCTGGACTGGGTCTGCTCCAGGGTGCGGTTGATTTTTTCCCCAGTCACCGTGATCGGCGCGATTTCCAGCACGTTCGTGGCGGTGTCAGCCCAAGCGCTAGGCGCCAGGTAATACGCCGACCCGATGGCCAGCACCCAGGTGCGTCTCTTGAAAGGCATGCCCTGCTCCCCTGCGACAGATCGTTGTTTTTTTGTCTGCAAACTGGCACTTGGCGCCAGCGGGGCGGAGTCTAAGGGAAAAGCAGGCGCAGAGAAACAGATTGATAATCCGTCTCATTAACACCGAAATCGACAAATCGCGCACAAACAAAAACGCCGCTCTATTGAGCGGCGTTTTCGTGAAATGGAGCGGGAAACGAGACTCGAACTCGCGACCCCGACCTTGGCAAGGTCGTGCTCTACCAACTGAGCTATTCCCGCAAATGGCGTCCCCTAGGGGACTCGAACCCCTGTTACCGCCGTGAAAGGGCGGTGTCCTAGGCCACTAGACGAAGGGGACACGCTAACTGGAACACATGGTGTGTATCCCAGTGCCCAGACCCTCACCCGAAGGCTTGGTCCTGGTTTCACTCAGTGCCGCCCGAAAGCAACACCGTTTAAAAATGGAGCGGGAAACGAGACTCGAACTCGCGACCCCGACCTTGGCAAGGTCGTGCTCTACCAACTGAGCTATTCCCGCAATGGCGTCCCCTAGGGGACTCGAACCCCTGTTACCGCCGTGAAAGGGCGGTGTCCTAGGCCACTAGACGAAGGGGACACACGTACAACATTCACTGCTTACTGCGTGTTGGCTGTGTGCTTTACGCTGTAAGTGGCGCGCATTCTATGGATGGATTCGGGGGTCGTCAACCCCCAACTATAAATTTATTTAAATCAATGACTTCGGGGTGGTTTCAGGGCGCTCCCCGGGATTTGTGCCGCCCGGTGTTTGGCGCCTATATTCTGGCGCCCGACAAGACGCTATAGTTCACCGAGCCAGATGATGGCAAAGTGCACCCATCGTTTACTACCCTTATATAAGCAGCGAAGCGACCGGCTCCAACTCGTCGTACGGGCCTATGCGCCTATAGGCTAAGCCACTACACTCGCACGCCAATCCCCTGAAGAGGCCTTACCGGTGACACCACTCATGATCGCCCTGCTAGTCATAGCCGGGATTGTCCTATTGATTGCCATTGGCTACATGAACCATGTGGTGGAAAACAACAAACTGGAAAAGGCGCGTACCCGGGTAGAACTCAATGACCGTATCCGCCGTTGCGGCGAAATCACCGAGACCTTTCCCGGCCAGTTGATGACGCCAGCCCTCAAGTTGCTGCTCACGCGCCTGGAACTCAATGTCACCCAGCGCCTGCTCAACCTGAACAAGTCCGACCCGTCCATCAAAGCGCGGATTGCCGAACTCCAGGCGTTGGTGGCCCAGGGCGAATCGATCCCGGTCAACAACCCGCCGGGGCCGATCCTGACCGAAGCCAAGGCCAAGGACGTGCGTTTCCTGCTCGAAGCCCTGCACGGTCAGGTCACTCGCGCGGTGCAAGATGGCTTTCTGCCCACCAACGAGGCCAAGCACTGGCTGCGGGAAATTCGCCACCTGCTGGTGCTGCTGCACATCGAGTTCTTCAATAACCTGGGCCAGCACGCCCTGCAGCAAAACCAACCGGGCCAGGCTCGCCTGGCGTTCGAGCGCGGCGCCCAATACCTGCGCAAGCAGCCGGACCCTGCGGTGTACAACGAGCAGCTCAAGTACCTGGAAAAACTCCTGGCCCGCGCTAACTCCATGGTGCTGACCAACATCCAGCCTACCGAAGACGAAGCCAACGAACTGACCGAAGGCCTCAAAGCGGCAGAAGCCGACGCCGACTGGAAGAAGAAAGTCATCTACGACTGACGGCCAATGCCCGCCCACGCTCACCGACGTGGGCGGGCGCTCTCCCCCCGCCCGCAATACCGGCCTGCTACAGGCGAAAGTGCTCCACCATCCCCTGCAATTGCCCGCCCAACTGCGCCAACTCGATGCTCGAGGTGGCATTGCCCTGCATCGCCAGTGACGAATGCTCGGCACTGGCGCGGATGCTGGTGACGCTGCGGTTGATTTCCTCGGCCACCGAACTCTGCTGCTGCGCCGCCGCCGCAATCTGCTGATTCATTTGCTGGATCAACGACACTGCCGCCGCAATGCTGCCCAAGGCACTCTCGGTCTGCAATGCATCGCTGACAGCCAGCTTCACCAACTCACCACTGCCTTGGATCTGCTGCACCGAAGCACTCGCCGCTGCGCGCAAGGTACTGACCAGGCGTTCGATTTCCTCGGTCGATTGCTGCGTACGCCGGGCCAGCGCGCGCACCTCGTCCGCGACCACGGCAAAGCCCCTGCCCTGCTCGCCCGCGCGCGCCGCCTCGATGGCCGCGTTCAGCGCCAGCAGGTTGGTCTGCTCGGCCACGCTCTTGATGACCTCCAGCACCGTACCGATGTTCTGGATCTGCGCACTGAGGCTCTCGATGCTGTTACTGGCCGCCGTGGCCGAACCCGCCAGTTGCTCGATGCGCTGCAAACTCTGGCGCACCACCTGCTGGCCGCCCTCGACCTTGTCGTCCGCAGTCTGCGCGGCCTGGGCCGCTTGTTCGGCGTTGCGCGCCACATCATGCACGGTGGCGGTCATCTGGTTCATGGCCGTCGCCACTTGTTCGGTTTCTTCTTTTTGGCTACTGACTTCCCGGTGCGTCTGCTCGGTGACCGCCGACAGCGACTGGGCCGCACCGGCCAATTGTTCGATGCCTACCTGCAACCCGCTGACCATGCGGCTCAGGTCCTCGCCCATCTGCGCCATGGCCTGCATCAACTGGCCCATTTCATCGCGCCGGGTGACGGGAGCCATGGCCGTCAAGTCCCCCGCGGCGATGCGCTGGGCAACCGCAATCACGCTGCGCAACGGCGCCACGATCAAACGGGTGATCCCCCATGCCGCCACCAACCCCACCAGCAACGCCAGCACCGAGGACGCGCTAATCAACAACATGCTCTGCTTGATGCGCGCCTGCATGGCCTGGTCCTCGACGCCATAGGCCTGATCGACCCGCGCCACCACCTCGGCGGCCCGCTCGTGCAATTGCTGGTACACCAGGTTCTCCCGGGCCAGCAGCGCCGTGTATTCGCTGAGTTTTTCACCGAAGCTGGCGATGTGCCCAGACACCTCGCCCAATACAGTCCGGTAACCGTCGTCCGTAACCAAGCCTTTGAGCTGCTCGACCTGTGCCAGTGCCTGCTGCGCTTGCTCGATCTGGCCTTGCGCGGCGTCCTCGCCCTTGCGGTTCTGATCCAGGCGCAGCCGCGCTTCGTTCATCGCTTGCAGCATTAATTTCGACACCTGGCTGATCTGGCTTGCCTGCTCGACAAATGCGGCGCCGTCCTTGCCCTGGGTTTCCTTAAGGGTGTAAGTGCCATCATCGATCAGGCCGGCCTGGAGCACGTCCAGGTTATTGGCCACGCTGGACACCGACCAACTGGCCATTTCCAGGGCCAGTTCCTTGGCTTGGGTCAAATCGACAAACTCGTCGAAGGCCTGGCGGTAGGCGCCCAGGGATTGCTCGACCGCCGCCATGAGCTGACCGTTGGCGGGCGAATCGGCCTTGAGCTGCCGCGCCTGCACCACCAAGGCGTCTGTGCCTTCGTGCAGGGCTTCGACGGTTTTCGGGTCACCACGCAAGGCGTAGTCCTGCTCCAGCAGTCGCACCGCGAGCAAACGGCTATTAAGGGAGGACATTTGTTTGAGCCCGTCGAACTGGCGGCCAATGGCCTGCAGGGACCACACACCTATGACCGCCACCACAGCGGTCAGCAACAACACCAGCACAAAACCGATCGCCAGCTTCTTCGCCATGCCCAGGTTGGCGAAACGCCCTTCAATGGCCGTATTCATTGCGTGCGGTCCCCTTGCCTTGCTCAATGGCAATACGCCATTTCTCTACCTGCAGAGTCGCAACGGGCCAACCCCGAGCACAAGCCTTAGCCATCGCAACAATGGCAAAAAGCTATGCCGAGGTCGTTTTCAGGACAGTGTGCATCACTGCGACGGCAACATTGCCTGGAAGAATGCCAGGGCCCGCGGGTCGCCGGCATAGGCCACATTGATCCGCAGCCAAGGGCTAGACTCGGCCTGCACATGGAACGCATCGCCCATCGACGGCAGCACGCCGCATCTAGTGGCCTGCTCGCGCACCTGCGCCTCATCGCCCTTCGCCGGCCGTGCCCAGATGAACATGCCGCCGGCAGGGCGGGTGAACACCTCCCACTCGGCATCTTCGAGGGCTTGCAACGTGGCCGCCATTTCCTTATTAAGGCGCTGGCGCAAGCGCTGGGTCAGCTTTCGATACGCCCCGGTGGCCAACATGCTCGCCACCACAGACTCACAGAACCGCGAGGTGCCCAGGCTGGTAATCATCTTGACCTCAGCCAGGCGTGCCACCAGCTCGGGGCTGGCGACCAGGTAACCCAAGCGCAATGAGCTACTCAGGGTTTTGGACAGGCTGGCGATGTAGATCACCCGGCCCTCGGTGTCCATCGCCGCGAGCCGAGCGAATGAGCCGTTCTGGAAGTCGGCGTAGGCATCGTCTTCGACCAGGTAGCAATCGTATTCGCTGGCCAATTGCAGCAGACGCCGAGCAACCGTGGGGGTGAGGCTGCTGCCGGTGGGGTTGTGGTACAGGCTATTAATGAACACCGCGCGGGGCCGGTGCTCAGCCAGCAAACGTTCGAGCTCCTCCAGATCCGGGCCGGTGCGGGTACGCGCAACCTCCAACAGCGTGGCACCGCAAAACGTGAGCAGGCGATGGAGGTTGGCAAAACCGGGGCGTTCAATCACCACGCAATCGCCTGGGCGCAACAGGGTCCGCACCAACAGGTCGAGGCCGTGGCTGGCGCCCTGGGTGGTCAGGATCTGCTGCTCTTGCACGCAAATATCGACCTGCTTGAGGTGCCGGCGTAGCTGCTGGCGCAAGGCCGGCAACCCCAGGGGCGTGCTGTAGCTAAAGAGCCCCGCCATGTCAGTGCGGGTGACTTCACGGATCGCATAGCTGAGGTCATCAGTTTCGCGCCAACTCTCCGGAAGCCAGCCGCATCCCAGTTTCAATTCGCCCATCGGGCTCTCGTCCACCCGCCCCCACGCCAGTTCTGCGCCCGCAGGCGCAGCTTCGCGCTCCGTGAGCGAAGTCGCGCAGGCCACGTAAAAGCCCAGGCCATGGCGCGAAGCCAGCACGCCCTGGGCAACCATTCGCTCATAGGCTTGCACCACACAGGACTGGCTAAGCAAATTCTCCCTGGCCAGTTGCCGAATGGAGGGCAGGCGCGTTCCCGGTTGCACGTTGTCCTGGCGGATCCAACTGGCCAATCCGTTGACGATTTGCTGCACCACGGGCACGAGCGCCTGCCGATCAATCTTCAGATCCATGAGTAAGCGATTCCTAACTGTTTGTTTTGTTTCCAAAAAAAGAAGTTAAGCACAGGTGCCCCGTCACTGAAGCCCCTAAAGGCGTCGGAAACAGCCATTCCTAACCCCTTGAAACACAATCTCGGGATCGTGACCGAAAAAGCCAGAAATATGGCCCAAGGAGCCAATGCGCAGTCAGGATGTGCCTACTTTTCCCGCAGAGGGCCAGGCATGCTTCCCATAGCAAAACGCCCCGCCCCCGGTGAAGGGGGCGAGGCGTTCGGTCACGGCATTCGCTTGCGGTGAGCGCGTGAAGTCAGAGTTTCGCCGCGTGTCGCTGATGCCGCTCCATGTAGCGCTCTACATAAGAGCAAGAAGGAATGACCGTGTAGCCCATGCGATCGGCGTATTCCAGCGCCTGCTCGGTCAATGCCGCCGCGATACCACGCCCACGCAGGGCGTTGGGCACAAAGGTGCGATAGATATCCAGGGTCTGTTTACCCAGGTCCATATAGGTCAAGTAGGCACGATGACCGTCCACATTGGTCTCGAACTGATGACCAACCTGGTCATGGTGGATGGACAACGCCTCGCTCATCACTACTCCTCGCGGGTCTGGGTTAGCGACCCTACCTTACCGATGTTTTTCCGGCGAAGGAACATCTACGCCACCCCGTGCCTGCCAGGCACCAAACAAGACCTGTCGATTCTGCGCAGCCGAGCACGTATCAAATAGTAGGCGCCATTGCCGCAAATGCTCAAGGCGCGCTCGTCATTGCAACGTTGGCTGGCCAAACGTGCCGGGGGGACTATAGAAGGCTCGACCCAATATGCCGGGTCGATAGCCCGCACATTGCCGGATATTGAGACTTAAGACGAACCAGCACTCTTAAAGTCACCTCAATATGGATAAAGATACGAGAGCCCGACCACAGATTCAGAACTACAGTCTAGACAAATCAATAAAGAATGACTGTTGGCAACACTGCACGGCGCCTACAACCATCGCCCTGCCTGGAGCGCAGGCCTGCGTTTTTTTAAACAACGCTGTGAAAAGTTGCTCAAAAAAGAATCAACGCCTACAATTTTTTTGCTTCTTGCGCTACGTCAGTTTACTTACTACAAGTAATGGGTAGTATGTACGCCGGCTATTTCCTCACTCTGAGGAAGTGGCTACTTAATTGAAAGTCCTTGAAGGGGAACACGATGAACAACGTTCTGAAATTCTCTGCTCTGGCTCTGGCCGCAGTTCTGGCTACCGGTTGCAGCAGCGTCTCCAAAGAAACCGAAGCACGTCTGACTGCAACTGAAGACGCAGCAGCTCGCTCCCAGGCTCGTGCAGACGAAGCCTACCGTAAAGCTGATGAAGCTCTGGCTGCTGCTCAAAAAGCACAACAGACTGCTGACGAAGCTAACGAGCGCGCTCTGCGTATGCTGGAAAAAGCTAGCCGCAAGTAATAGTCCTTAGGGATTGTTATCAAGCCGATCCATTTTTGGGTCGGCTTTTTTATTGCCCGCTTTTTACCCAGGCAATAAAAAACCCGCCAACACGACTCCGTGCTGGCGGGCTCTAGGCAGGCGCCTACTGCAGCTCGACCGGGGTACTGCTCATCATGGGCGCAGTGGTCGGCACCGCAATCTCCACCGGCAGGCCATCTTCGGCCGCGACTACGTCACGCACCACGTCCCAGTTCATGCGCAGGCTGTTGGCCAGGTCTTCACGCTTGAGCAAGGCGTTGATGACGGCGGTGTGCTTGTCCACCACCGAGGGGTTGCCCTTGTCATCCAGCGGTGTATGCGCCTCCAGGTACACCTTGCCACCACTGAGGCCGAACTTGTAGGGCTCGCTGATGATCCGCACGGACGTACCGACTGGCACCATGCCCGCCATTTCCAGCACGTTATTGTTGAGCATGCGGAAGCAGCCGTGGCTGGTGCGCATGCCGATGCCGAACTTCTTGTTCGAGCCATGGATCAGGTAACCCGGGGTGCCCAGGGTGAACTTGAAAGGCCCCAAGGGATTGTCCGGGCCGGCAGGCACCACGTTAGGCAGCGGATCGCCATCAGCCGCGTGCTCGGCCTTGATAGAGGCCGGCGGCGTCCAGGTCGGGTTTGGCGTCTTGGCTACGATACTGGTGTGGGCGATCGGTGAGCCCCAGCCTTCGCGGCCGATACCCAGCGGGAACGTGTAGACCACGTTCCGCCCCTTGGGGAAGTAATACAGGCGGTATTCAGCCAGGTTGATGACGATGCCTTCGCGCGGCCCTGGCGGCAGGATGAAGCGGGTCGGCAACACGACTTCGGTACCCGCCCCCGGCAACCACGGATCGACCCCCGGATTGGCCGCGACCATTTCCAGGTAGCCCAGGTCGTAGGCGGTGCCCAGGTCGGCGAAAGTGTCTTCGTACTTGGCCTTGATGACCTGCACCTGGCCCACGATGTCTTCGCCCGGCGGCGGCAACGGCAGCTCCAGGGCAGCAACGGGGCCAGCCACACACAGGGCGGCAAGGGTCAGGCAGCGGGTGACGGCAGGAAAGCGCGGCAACATCCGGAAAGTCCTTCGCAGGGTCAAGAGGTCAAAAGAGGCGATTGTACACCGCGGCCCGGGGCTTAGGGGGTGTCAGCGGGCGGGGTGGCGGGTTACAGCTCGAAGCGCAGCTCCGGCCAGATCGGCGGCGTACCGCGCTTCTGGGATTCGAGGATAGCCCGACATAGCGGGCACAGGCGTTGGTCCTGGAAAATTTTGCGGTCTACCGCCGACCACCGCGGCTGCGCGGGCAACAACGTGCCGCACAGGGTTCGATCCGCTGAGCCGCCCAGTTCCAACTGCCGTGTCACCAGGTGCACCCGCACTTCCTGGCAGGCGAACAGATCCAGCTGTTCATCAGGCTCGATCAGTTGATAGGCAAACAGGGACCAGGCGGGACGTGGCATCGGGGGCTCCAAATCGGGGCGCCACCTTAGCCGAAAGACCGCCGCTAGAAAAGTCTCAAAGCAGCGGTTTCAGCGTCGGCCAGACATTTTCCAGCAACTGGCCCTGGGCCGCTGCGGCCGGGTGGATGCCATCGCGCTGCATCAGCTCCGGATGGCCACCCACCCCTTCGAGGAAAAACGGCACCAGTGGCACTTTTTTCTCGCTGGCGAGGTGGCTGTAGACCTCGGCGAAGGCCTTGGTGTAGCGCACGCCATAATTAGGTGGCAACTGCATGCCCAGCAACAACACCTTGGCACCGCTGGCACGGGCACTGTCGATCATCGACGCAAGATTTTGTTGCAATTGCGTGGGCAACTGCCCGCGCAGGCCATCGTTGCCGCCCAGCTCCAGGACCACCAGCGCCGGCTTGTGCTCTGCAAGCAGTGCCGGCAGGCGCGCCTGGCCCCCTGCGCTGGTGTCGCCACTGACGGACGCGTTGACCACCTTGTCGTCGAACCCCTCGCGCACCAGGCGCTGCTCCAGCAAAGCGACCCAGCCTTGGCGGGTATCCAGGCCGAAAGCCGCGCTGATACTATCGCCCACGATCAGGACTGTACCCGCCGCTGCGTTCTGGGCCATGCACACCAAGGCCAGGCCAGCACTCAAAAACCACACACGCATCGGACTCTCCATGGGCGCAAGCATTCTCACTGCGCGGAACCTTAGCAAAGTGGTTCCCAGCGCGGAAGGTGAACTGACCATCCTGCACGAACTCAGCCTGGAACTGAACAAGGGCGATAGCCTGGCCATCGTCGGCGCTTCCGGCTCCGGTAAATCCACCCTCCTGGGGCTGCTCGCCGGCCTCGACTTGCCCAGTGGCGGCGAAGTGGTGCTGGCCGGCCAGGCCCTGAGCACCCTGGACGAAGACCAACGCGCGCGAGTCCGGGCCGAACACGTGGGCTTCGTGTTCCAGTCATTCCAGCTGCTCGACAGCCTCAACGCACTGGAGAATGTCATGCTGCCGCTGGAACTGGATGGGCGCAAAGACGCCCGCACGCGCGCCACCGAGTTGCTCGAACGGGTCGGCCTGGGTCGGCGCCTGAGCCACTCGCCACGCCAGCTCTCCGGCGGCGAGCAACAACGGGTGGCCATCGCCCGCGCCTTTGCCGCCGAGCCCGACGTGCTGTTCGCCGACGAGCCCACCGGCAACCTTGATAGCCATACCGGCGAGCGCATCAGCGACTTGCTGTTCGAGCTCAACCAGGAACGCGGCACCACCCTGGTGCTGGTGACCCACGACGAACGTCTGGCCCATCGCTGCCGACGCCTGATCCGCCTTGAAGCCGGCCTGCTGGTCGCGCCATTGGAGCCTTGATGGCACGCCTGCCGCTGTTGCGCCTGTTCAGCCTCGCCGTCCGCCAACTGCTGCGCGATGCCCGCGCCGGTGAGTTGCGGGTGTTGTTCTTCGCCTTGCTGGTGGCCGTGGCTGCCAGCACTGCCATCGGCTATTTCGGCGCCCGCCTCAATGGCGCCATGATGCTGCGCGCCACCGAGTTCCTCGGCGCCGACTTGCTGCTGGAAGGCAGCTCGCCAGCGCGCCCGGAGCAGACCCAGAGCGGTCTCGACCTGGGCCTGGAACACGCGTCGGTGGTGGAATTTTCCAGCGTCATCGCCACCGACAACGGCATCCAGTTGTCCAGCGTAAAAGCGGTCAGCCCGGCCTACCCGCTGCGCGGAGAACTGAAAAGCGCCAGCGCACCCTTCGCACCAGAAGCGCCCGGTGGCGGCCCCCAGCCCGGCGAGGCCTGGGCCGAGGCGCGGCTGTTGACCGCCCTGGAACTCAAGATCGGCGACAGCATCGATGTAGGGGTCAAGACCCTGCGCCTGAGCCGTGTGCTGACCTACGAGCCCGACCGCGCCGGCAACTTCTATAGCCTCACCCCGCGCGTGATGATGAACCTCGCCGACCTGCAAGCCACGGGCGTGGTGCAACCGGGCAGCCGCGTTAGCTACCGGGAACTGTGGCGCGGCGAGGCCAGTCGCCTGGAAAGCTATCGCCAATTGATAAAACCGGGGCTGGCCGCCAACCAGCGCTTGCAGGATGCCCGCGACGGCAACCGGCAGATCGGCGGCGCCCTGGGTAAGGCCGAGCGCTACCTGAACATGGCGAGCCTGGTGGCGGTGCTGCTGTCCGGCGTGGCCGTGGCCCTGTCCGCCGCCCGCTTCGCCGCCCGGCGTTTCGATGCCAGCGCGTTGCTGCGCTGCCTCGGCCTCTCGCGGCGCGAAGCCCTGCTGCTGTTCAGCGTGCAATTGACCGTCCTCGGCCTGCTTGCCAGCCTCAGCGGTGCCCTCCTCGGTTGGCTGGCCCAACTGGGCCTGTTCGCCCTGCTCCACGATTTGCTGCCCAACGATGTTCCACCGGGCGGGTTGCTGCCGGCAATCGCCGGCATCGGCACCGGGCTGGTAGCCCTGGCCGGGTTCGCCCTGCCACCGCTGGCCGCCCTAGGCCGCGTGCCGCCGCTGCGGGTGTTGCGCCGCGACATGTTGCCCATCCCCTCCAGTAGCTGGGTGGTATACGGCGCAGCCTTGGCCGCCCTGGGGTTAATTATGTGGCGCCTGAGCCTGGACCTGGTGCTGACCTTCGCCCTGCTGGGCGGCGGCGTAGTGGCTGCGTTGGTATTGGGTGGCCTGTTGCTGCTTCTGCTGCAAAGCCTGCGGCGCCTGCTGGCCAAGGCTTCGCTGCCCTGGCGCCTAGGGTTGGGGCAACTGCTGCGCCACCCCTTGGCTGCGGCCGGGCAAGCCCTGGCCTTTGGCTTGATCCTGCTGTCGATGGCGCTGATTGCGCTGCTGCGCGGCGAGTTGCTCGACACCTGGCAAAACCAGTTACCCAAGGACGCGCCCAATTACTTCGCCCTCAACATCCTGCCCGCCGATAAAGATGCCTTCAGCGCACGCTTGAGCGAGGCGTCGGCGCAATCGGCGCCGCTCTACCCGGTAGTGCCGGGGCGGCTGATTAGTATCAATGGCGAGCCGGTGCGCGAGATCGTCACCAAGGAATCGAGCGGCGATCGCGCCGTGCAGCGCGACCTGAGCCTGACCTGGGCCACCGACCTGCCGGCAGGCAACGCCATCACCGAGGGAGCCTGGTGGCCGGCCCAGCCGCCCGATGACTTGCCAGGCGTGTCGGTGGAAACCAAGGTGGCCGAAAGCCTCAAGCTCAAACTCGGCGATCACCTGGTGTTCACCGTGGCCGGAGTCAATCGCGAGGCGCGGGTCACCAGCCTGCGCAGCATCAACTGGGATAACTTCCAGCCCAACTTCTTCATGATCTTCCAACCCGGCACCCTCAAGGATTTGCCGACCACTTACCTGACCAGTTTCTACCTGGCCCCGGGCAACGATCAGCAGATCATCGACCTGTCCCGCGCCTTCCCGGCGGTGACCATCCTGCAAGTCGAAGCCTTGCTCGAACAGCTGCGCAGCATCCTGGCCCAGGTCACGCTGGCGGTGGAGTACGTGCTGCTGTTCGTTCTGGCGGCGGGGATGGCGGTGCTGTTTTCCGGGTTGCAGGCCACCCTCGACGAGCGCATTCACCAGGGCGCCCTGCTACGTGCCCTGGGGGCGGAGCGGCGCTTGCTGGTCAAGGCGCGGCGCATCGAGTTCGGCTTGCTCGGCGCGGTCAGCGGCCTGTTGGCCGCGCTGGGTTCGGAAGTGGTGAGCCTGGTGCTGTACCGCTACGCCTTCGACCTGCCCTGGCAACCGCACCCCTGGTTGCTGGTGCTGCCATTGATCGGCGCACTGCTGATCGGTAGCGCCGGCGTCTTCGGCACGCGACGGGCGCTCAATGCCAGCCCCCTGACAGTCCTGCGCGAGGGTTGATAGACTCGCGCCCACTCCGCCCTCCGCACAAGAAGCCGCAATGAGCCGCTACCGCCCTCCCCGCACCGCTGGCACCGCCCTGATTACCCCCGAGGGCGAGGCGCGGATGCGGGCCGAGTTCCATGAGTTGTGGCATGTGCGCCGCCCCCAGGTCACCCAATCGGTGAGCGAGGCGGCGGCCCAGGGCGACCGCTCGGAAAACGCCGAGTACACCTACGGTAAGAAAATGCTGCGGGAAATCGATAGCCGCGTGCGCTTCCTGACCAAGCGCCTGGAAGCTCTGAAAGTGGTGAGCGAGCGGCCCAGCGACCCGAACAAGGTCTACTTCGGCGCCTGGGTGACCATTGAGGATGAGAGCGGCAAGGAGGCGCGCTACCGCATCGTCGGCCCCGACGAACTGGACCTCAAGCAAGGCCTGATTAGCATCGACTCCCCCTTGGCCCGCGCCTTGATCGGCAAGGCGCTGGACGCCGAAGTGCGGGTGCAGACGCCGACGGGCGAACAGTGCGTGTATATCGTGGCGATTGACTATCCCTAGCCTCAACGGCGGGTAATCAGACCCTGACGGCTGACGCGCACCAGTTGTTTAATCATCTCGTTGGCATCTGCGCCGCTGGGAGCTTGGATAACGGCCAGGTCGAAGCTATCGCTGGCAAAACGCGCCAGGGATTCGCCATCGGCCACGAACTGGATCAGGAACGCCGAAGGACGCCCCGTACGGCGCGGCCAGCCATCGAGATAGCGCAGCAAGGTGGGCTGATGCTTGCCACCGAGAAGGATTTTTGGATTGTGCTGGGGAAGGTTCGCCGTAATCGGCGCAAGACGTACAAGGGGGCTGGGTGCATTCATCGTGTCGTGTCTCTGCCTCAAATTTCTGCCGGGCAGGTGAGAGGCAACACCGAACCAGCGCTTTAGCGGTATTTCGAAGCCAGTATCAAGCTTCTATCGGTGACCTTTCGGTCCCCTGGCGCCCCGCAAGTAGCTGTTTAAATCGGCGCATGGGCACATCCTAGAGAAGCTGGCCAGTTAGTGTCAACCACCGCGTTCAGTGCTTTAGTCCGCGTGTTTGCGCCGCCCTTCAGCCCCCCGGTACCGCCTCGCGCCCGGAGAACCGCTCCCGATAAGCCTGGGGCGTGACCCCCAGGGCCTTGAGGAAACTGCGCCGCAAGGTCTCTTCGCTACCAAAGCCGCACTGCACCGCCACGCGCTTGACCGCCATGCCCGTGTCACACAGCAGGCGCCGGGCGCTTTCCACACGGATTGCCTCGATGGCCCGGGCCGGGGTCTGGCCGGTTTCCTGGCGGTAATGGCGTACGAAACTGCGCTCGCTCATCCCCGCCTGTAGCGCCAGGCTGGGGATGTTCAAGTCTAGCTTCAGGTTTTCTGCGATCCAGGCATGCAATTCATCAAAACGGCTGCCGTCCTGCTGCAAGGCCAGGGTCACGCTGAACTGGGATTGGCCTCCCGGGCGCTTGAGGAACACCACCAATTGTCGCGCCACTTCCAGGGCCATGGCCCGCCCCAAGTCCGCCTCCACCAGGGCCAACGCTAAGTCGATGCCCGCCGTCACTCCGGCGGAGGTCCACACCGGCCCATCGTTAATGAAAATCGGGTTGGCCTCCACTTGCAGGCTTGGATACAGCTGCGCCAACTGCTCGCAGCGGGTCCAGTGGGTAACCACCCGGCGCCCGTCGAGCCAGCCACTGGCGGCCAGCAAAAACGCCCCGGTGCACACCGACGCCACGCGCCGCGACTGCGCCGCTCGCTGGCGCACCCAGGCCACCAGCGCGGCGTCTTCGGCGGCGGCATACACGCCCCAGCCACCAGCGACGATCAGGGTGTCACAAGGCTGGCCGGGTGGTGGCAACTGCGCCGACACTAGCGCCAACCCCGCCGACGACATCACTGGCTCCAGTCCCGGCGCGATCACCCGTGGCACATAGGGCGGCGGCAAGCCTTGCTGGCGCGCCAGGTCATTGGCCGAGGCAAACACCTGCAGCGGCCCGGTGACATCTAGCAACTGCACGTTGGCAAACGCGAGTACATCAATAGTCTTGGGCATATTTGGCGTAATTCGTGGGCTAATTGGCGGATACGCCAAATCCTAGGCTCCTAGAGTGAAACCGTCCAGCCATGTCGGGTGGGCCGTCTCCCAAGGAAAAAGCGCCATGCCCCTGCAGATCGGTTTCCTGTTGTTCCCGCAAATTCAGCAATTGGACCTGACCGGCCCTTATGACGTACTGGCGTCGCTGCCGGACGTGAAGGTGCACTTGATCTGGAAGGACCTTGCCCCGATCACCTCCAGCACCGGCCTGGTGCTTCTGCCCACCACCACCTACGCAGACTGCCCAGCCCTGGACGTAATCTGCGTGCCCGGTGGCGCCGGCGTCGGCCCGCTGATGGAAGATACCCCGACGCTGGCCTTCATCCAGCGCCAAGCAGCCCAGGCACGCTACATCACCTCAGTGTGCACCGGCTCCCTTGTCCTTGGCGCCGCCGGGCTGCTCAAGGGCAAGCGGGCCACCACCCATTGGGCGTACCACGACTTGCTCAAGCCTTTGGGCGCCATTGCGGTGAAGGACCGGGTGGTGCGCGACGGTAACCTGCTGACCGGCGGCGGCATCACCGCGGGCATCGACTTTGCCTTGGTCTTGGCGGGTGAGTTGTATGGCACGGAGTTGGCGCAACTGGTGCAGTTGCAACTTGAATACGCCCCAGCCCCGCCCTTCCATGGCGGTACACCGGACACCTCCCCGGCCGTCGTGCTGGAGCAGGCCCTGCTGCGAGTGGCACCGTCGCTCAAGGCTCGCGAGGAGATCGTCGAGCGCGTGGCCCAGGGCTTGGCGTGAAAAATCGCGACCATGAAAAAACCCGCCGAAGCGGGTTTTTCCAGACCATTTACGACTCCCTGTCGCAGCATTCCTTGCCTATGGTCGATCATCCTTGATCCTGAGCGCATCCTGCGCTGCAGTTGACGGAGGCCAGATTAGCGCGGGCATTGCGCAGGCAATAGACGACATACCACTGCTCTGGTGTAAGCCTTTGGCTAGAGCCTTTGAGAGCCCGGTACCTGTCAGGGCTGCCACCGGGTGTTGACTGGGGATTCCACGCGCACTTGGACACCCATTCCACGAACACTTGGACAGCGACTCCACGCTGACTTGGACACTCATTCCACGGCCACTTGGACACTGATTCCACAAGCACTTGGACAGTGATGTCCC
>NZ_JCBCUY010000022.1:0-104651 GCF_059862705.1 Pseudomonas sp. MF08817 | reverse complement strand
GTAAGCGTTTCGACTTCAAATGTCCTATCGAGGTCATAGGCGAGGTGATGCAAGCAGCCATGGCTATGCGGCATGATGCTCCGGCTTCAATTCAATAACCGTGTTGCACTCAGCTCCTGCAACCGCCAAGGATAATTCCTCGAAACACAACTCCATAAGAACACCTACTTGTGGGAAAGGTGAACTTACTCATCCAAAGGCACAGATAAGGATTTAACGGCGTGCACACCGATGGGTGCAGCAGTTCGGGATGCGGACGCGGGTGAACAAAATCACTGGTCCGCTAGGAAGGGCGTATTAATCAAATACAAAATAAACCGGCCGGACGGCAGAATTGCAGAACGCTATGATCGCCAGCCCTTGGCTAGTGACATAACTCCGCCCTCCTGTAAGAGCAGGAATCGCAGCCTCAATGGCCGGAAGCTGCCGGCCCCGCTTTGGCCGTAAAGGGCGGCTTGGCCAGCCATACCAGCAGCATCAGCCCCATGAACATCCACCCCAGCAACGTGAAGTAATCCACGGTAGACATCATGTAGGCCTGGCTGGTGAGAATCTGGTCCAGTTGCGCGTAAGCCTTGTGCCCTGCTCCACCGAGCGCCTGCAAGGCGTCTCGCGTGGCCGGGTCGTAGGTGGTCAGGTTTTCGCTCATGTAGGCATGGTGCTGGTCGGCCCGGCGAATCCAGATCCAGGTGGTCAGCGACGCCGCGAAGCTGCCGCCCAGGGTGCGTAGGAAGGTGGCCAGCCCCGCGCCGTCGGCGATCTGGTGCGGCGACAGGTCTGACATCAGGATGCTCAAGGTCGGCATGAAGAACAGCGCCACGCCAATGCCCATGAACAACTGCACCAGGGCGATGTGCTGGAAATCCACCTCGTGGGTGAACCCGGCGCGCATAAAGCAACTCAGGCCAATGGCCAGGAACGCCAGGCCCGCCAGCAGGCGCAGGTCGAATTTGTGGGCGTACTTTCCCACGAATGGCGACATCAGCACCGGTAGGATGCCGATTGGCGCCACCGCTAGCCCGGCCCAAGTCGCGGTGTAGCCCATTTGCGTCTGCAACCACTGCGGCAGAATCAGGTTGATGCCAAAGAACCCGGCGTAACCGAGTACTAACACGAGGGTGCCGATGCGGAAGTTACGGTGGGCGAACAGACGCAGATTGACCACCGGATGCTTGTCGGTCATTTCCCAGATGACAAACACCGCCAGCGCCACCACCGAAACCAACGCGCCGACAATGATGAAGTTGGACTCGAACCAATCCAGGTCATTGCCCTTGTCGAGAATGATCTGCAACGCACCGACGCCCACGATCAGGCTGAGCAAACCGACGTAGTCCATGGGCTGGTGGCGGGTGACCACCGGACGCGCCTTGAGCTGCTGGCGCACCACCATCACCGCAAAAATGCCGATGGGCACGTTGATGAAGAAAATCCACGGCCAACTGTAGCTGTCGGTGATCCAGCCGCCGAGGATCGGCCCGGCGATGGGCGCCACCACCGTGACCATCGCCAGCAGCGCCAGGGCCATGCCTCGCCTGGCCGGCGGGTAGACGGCAATCAGCAGGGTCTGGGTCATCGGGTACAACGGCCCGGCCACCAGGCCTTGCAGCACGCGAAAGCCGATCAGCTCGGGCATCGAGGTGGAGATGCCGCACAAAAAAGAGGCCAGTACGAACAGCACCGTGGCCCACAAAAACAGTTTCACCTCGCCAAAGCGCCGGCTCAGCCAACCCGTCAGCGGCAGGGCGATAGCGTTGCTCACTGCGAACGAAGTGATGACCCAGGTGCCCTGCTCCGAACTCACCCCCAGGTTGCCCGAGATAGTCGGCAACGCGACGTTGGCAATGGTGGTGTCGAGCACCTGCATAAAAGTCGCCAGGGACAGGCCGATAGTGGCCATCAGCAAACTGGGCGGCGTGAAAGACGCGTTGTGGTTCATCGCACATCCTGGGAATCAAGGCAGGCGCCGCGCCCGCCAGGGGCGCGGCGTGAAGGTCAGCGCCGGGCGGTCTTGCCGAGCAAGGCACTGTTGTCGTGGATCAGCCGCACGATCATGGCATCGGCCTCCCCCAGTTGCCGGGCGTACACCGCCGTGCTGAACGAAGCCTTTTGCGGCGGTTGTTGTGCCAGCACCGGGCCACTCTGGTCATGCAGGTTGACCTTGACCTGGGTCGAGAGGCCCACCCGCAGCGGGTGCTCAGCCAGTTGCTGGGCATTGATATGGATGCGCACCGGCACACGCTGGACGATCTTGATCCAGTTGCCCGTGGCGTTCTGCGCCGGCAACAGGGCGAACGCGCTACCGGTGCCGGCGCCGAGGCTGTCCAGGGTGCCGCTGTACTTCACGTCGCTGCCGTAGATATCGGTTTCGATGTCCACCGGTTGGCCGATGCGCATGTCCCGCAGTTGGGTTTCCTTGAAGTTGGCGTCGATCCACAGTTGGTCCAATGGGATCACCGCCATCAGCGCCGTGCCCGGTTGCACGCGTTGGCCCAGTTGCACGGTGCGCTTGGCCACGTAACCGGTGACCGGCGCGATCAAGGTGCTGCGGGCATTGGTCAGGTAGGCCTGGCGCAGTTGCGCGGCGGCGGCTTGCACGTCCGGGTGGGACGACACCTGCGTGTCATCCACCAGGGCGCTGCTGGTGTTGAGTTGCTGCTGGGCGTTGGCCAGGGCGTTTTGCGCCGAAGTCAGGTCATCGCGGGCATGGGACAGCTCTTCCTGGGAAATCGCCCCGCCCGCCGCCAGGTTCTTGCGCCGGTTGAAGTTGTCCTGGGCCTTCTGCACGTCGGCTTTGTGCGCGTTGACCTGGGCTTTCATCCCATCAACGTTGCTGTACAAGCCGCGCACCTGGCGCACGGTGCGGGCCAGGTTGGCCTGGGCGCTTTGCAGGCCGACCTGGGCGTCGTTGGGGTCGAAGTTAATCAGCACCTGGCCTTCGTGCACCAGGTCGCCATCATCGGCGCCGATGCTGACCACCGTGCCGGTGACCAGCGGGGTGATCTCCACCACGTTGCCGTTCACGTAGGCGTCGTCGGTGCTTTCATTCCAGCGCCCGTAGAGCTCATGCCAGCCCCACACCCCGGCACCGCCGAGGAGCACGAGGGCGGCCAGGGCCAATAGCATGAATTTGCGTTTTGCGGGGTTGGCGCCGTCCTGGGAGGGATCGGTGCCAGCGTGTTCGTTGGCCATGATGTTTACCTTGAATAAGTGACTCAGCGCGGCTGGGACAGGCTGGCGGCGCTCGGGCCGCTGCCGTCGAACCCACCGCCCAGCGCTTGCATCAGTTGAATCGAGAGGTCGATCTGCTCGCCATTGAGGTTGGCCAACTGGCGTTGGGCCAGCAGCAATTGCTGCTCGATGCTGAGCACGTCCAGGTAATTACCGATGCCCGAGCCAAAGCGCTGGACGACGGTGTCGTAGGAATCCTGGGCGATGTCGGTGGCGTGTTGCTGGGCCTTGATCTGCCGGCCGATGTCCCCCAACTGGGCGAGGCTGTCGCTGACGTCCCCCAGGGCCTGGACCAAGCGTTTGTTGTACTGCGCCACCGCGAGGTCGTAGTCGGCGTCGCGGGCATCAAGGTCGGCGCGCAAGCGGCCACCGTCGAAGATCGGCAGGGAAACGGCCGGCGCGACGTTGAAAAAGCGGCTGGCCGAACCGAACATCGCGTCCCCCAGCAACGACTGCACGCCGGCGGCAGCGCTGAGGTTGAGGTTGGGGTAAAAGTTGGTTTTGCCGGCGACGATGTTCTTGCTCGCCGCTTCCACCCGCCAGCGCGCGGCGACCAGATCGGGGCGCCGGCCCAGCAGTTCGGCCGGCAGCACCGAGGGCAAGGCCACGGCGCTAGCCTGCAAGACCTGGGGCCGGGGGATTTCGTTGCCACGATCCGGGCCTTTGCCCAGCAGCACCGCCAGGGCGATGCGCGCGCTTTGCAGCCGTTTCTGGGCGTCGATCAGGCTGGCTTCGGAGCTGGCGGCCAGGCTTTCGGTTTGTTGGTACTGGTACTGGCTGTCGATGCCCGAACGCAGGCGCCGCTCGCTCAGGTCGAGCATCTGCCGCGTGCGCTTGAGGTCATCGCTGGCCAAGTCGTGAACGATATGGGCCTGCCCCAGGTGGCTGTAGGCCCGGGCCACATCGGCGGCCAGGGTCAGTTGCGCGGCCTGGCGGTCGACCTCGGCGGCGCGGGCCTGGCCCAGGGCCGCTTCCCAGGTGGCACGCTGGCCGCCCCAGAGGTCGAAGCGGTAATTGAAGCCCAAATCCAGGCTGCGCAGGGTGCTGTAGTTGCCGCCCTGACCCGTCGGGTCTTGGTCGCGGGCCAGGCGCGAGCGGCTGACACTGCCATTGGCGTCCAGGGTGGGCATACGTGCGGCGTTGGCGGCATAGGCAGCGGCGCTGGCCTGGTGGGCGCGGGCGCTGGCGATCTGCATGTCGGGGCTGTCACGCAGCGCTTCGCGGATCAGACCATCGAGTTGCGGGTCGCCCAGGCTGGTCCACCAATCGCTTTTCGGCCAGGCCGCAGGGCTCAGGGTTACGCCGCTCAGCGACTGCCCGGCCTTGAGGTTCTGCGCCTCAAGTGCCGCGCCTTCGGGGTGCAGGCCGCTGTAGCTGGCGCAACCGGCCAGGCTCAGGGCCAGCAGCACCAGGCTCAAGGAAGCACGCAAGGTGTGCTTGTTCATTTATTTACCTACTCGCTGCAAGGTAATGGGGTCACCGGCCGCCACCAGGATTTTCTTCAGGATCGCCTCCAGGCTGCGCAACTCTTCGCTGCTCAAGGCCCCCGCCAACTCGTTCATCGCCTCGGCGCCGATCTGCGGCAAGCGGTCGGCCAGCGCCTGGCCCTGTGCAGTCAGCACCAACTGCACCTGGCGCCGGTCAGCCTCGCAGCGTTTGCGGGCGAGGAAGTCTTTTTGCTCCAGGCGATCGAGCATGCGGGTCATGGAACCGCTGTCCAGGGACAGGTGGCGGCACAGCTCGGCCGGGGTATCGACACCGAACTGGGCCATGATGATGAGCACCTTGAACTGCGCGGCGGTGATGCCGTGGGGCTCCATGTGGGTGTCAAGGAGGCGGTCCTTGAGCAACGCGGCGCGCCCGAGCAGCAGGCCCAGGTGGCAATTTTGAAAGTTGTCCGGGGTGAAATGCTTCATCTGACGACCCTTTGGCTGCTGTGGCAGGGTAATTATGTCGAGATGTTACTGCCTAGGCAGCGAATGACCAAGCATTAATTAGCTTGCTTGGTATTTACCTGATGAAGGGTGTGGAGGGGAGCGCTCAGCCCCGTGGGAGCGGGCTTGCCCGCGATGGCGGCATTCCAGCCACCAGAAATGCTGTGGCCATTTAGGCCTCGTCGCGGGCAGAGCCCGCTCCCACAGGGGTTTGCCCCGGGAGGGCCATCACAGCCAACACACGGGCACGCCCACCCCTATAGAACTGCAGCCAGCCTGCCGTCAGAAGTCGCGTTTGTAGAAGATATCCAGGGAGCTGGCGACGCCGCTGGCTACTTCCACATAGACCTTTTTGCTCAACAGGTAACGCAAGGCAATGGTGTTGGCCGGCTCGAACACGCCCACGCCGTAGCGCAGGCTGAGTTTCTCGGAGATCTTGCCGCTGGCCACCACCGCCGTGTCGTTACCGCTGCCCTGGGTGTCCAGCTCGAAGTCCTGGATGCCCAGGCTCTTGGCAATATCCGAGGTCACCCCGGCGCTGCCCATCAAGCCCAGGCCCAGGGCCGCTTGGGCGAGCATGTTGTTGTCTTCGCCGGTGGTACTCAGGGGCCGCCCGAGCACTAGGTAGGACAGCGCCTGCTCCTGGCTCATGGCCGGTTCCGAGAAGATCTGCGTGTTCGGTTGCTCGGCGCTGCCACTGAGGCGGATGCCGGCGACCACGTCATCGGTCCGGCGGATCGCTTCAATGTCCAGGTACGGCTGGTCCAGCGGCCCGGCAAATAGCAACCGCGCACGGCGCACCGTCAGGCGCTGGCCGTAGGCGCGGTAGCGGCCGTCGTTGAGCCACAGTTCGCCACGGGTGTCCAGGTTGTCGCCGATATGCACCTGGCCTTGTAGGTTGGCGGTCAGGCCGAACCCGGCGAAGCTGAGTTTCTCCTTGCCCACTTCCACGTCGATGTCCATCGCCATGGCCAACGGTGCCTTACCCTCCTCGGTCTGGTGGCCGACGATCACGGTGTCCTCGGAGACCTTGACGGTGGACGGCGGCAGCTCGCGCACGGTGATCTCGCCCTTGGGGATCTGCACCTTGCCGACAATGGCCAGTTTGTCGTTGACCAGGGTGATCTTCAGGTCCGGCGCCACTTCCAGGGCCGCGTAGGGCTCCACGGTGACCGGCAGTTGGCTGCCTTGCAGGTTGATGTCCACCGCCAGGGCCTGGCCCCAGTCAACCTGGCCACGCACGGTGCCCTGCCCGGCCTTGCCACTGCGCCAGGCACCGTTGAGGCGCACGCTTTCCCCGGCGATCAGCGCCTGGATGTTCAGGCCCTCGAAACTGGCCGGCAGTTGCGGGCCGGAAATTTCCCCGCCGATCAGGTTGACGCTGCCATTGACCTGCGGCGCCAGCAGGCTGCCGCTGACCCGGCCGTTGCCGTTGAGCTTGCCGCTGAGTTTTTCCACCATCGGCACGAAGGGGCGTGCTACCGCCAGGTCCAGGCCAGTGAGGGTGAAGCTGCCGGTCAGCGGTTTGCTTTTGGGCAACGGGTTGATCTGCGCCTGCACCTGCAACTGGCCGAGCTGGCCACCGCGAAAGTCCAACTGGGTGTCGATCCGCTTGGGGTTGAGGGTGGTTTGCAGCTTGAGCGTGTCGTAGGGGAAGTCCAGCCACTGGTCGTGGTCCTTGACGCGCAACGTGCCGCCGCTGGCATCGAGCAGGATCTGGCCCTTGGGCCCGCTAGCCGGCAGGTCCAGTTGCACATCGGCGTTGAGCGTGCCCTGCCAGGCGAAATCCTGGGGCAGCCATTGGGCCAGGCTGTCGATGGGGAACTGCTTGAGGTGATAGCGCAACTTGGGCTCGGGCATCAGCCGCTGGTCTTCGCCACACAGGCTCGCCGCCCCGGAAGTCCAGCAATGGGCGGCGAAGGTCAGCTTGCCGTCGGCCAGGCGTTGGATCTTCGCCGGGGCTTGCAGTGTCCAGTCCTGGCCGCCGACCTGGATATCGCCCGTGGCCAGGCGCCCGCGCCAGTTGCCCTGGTCCAGGTTGCCGTCCAGGCCCAGGGCCAGCTTGAGCTGGGGCCCGGACAGGTCGAGCGCCAGTTGCTGCTGCTTGAGGGTGCCCTGGCCGCTGACGGTCAGCGTGCCCAGCGCGGTGTCGCCGGCCTGGATGCCGCTGCCCTTGAGGTCGATCACCGCCCGTTGGGCGCCGTCCAGGCGCGCGTCGAGGTTGAGGCGTTGCAGGCGATTGTCGGCCAGCCCCAGTTGGCTGCCTTGCAGGTTCAACTGGCCCTGGGGGGCCTTGAGGCTGCCGGCCAGGTCGACGCGGCCGCTGAGTTGGCCGCGCAGCTGCGGCCAGAGTTGGGCCAGACGCGGGGCCTTGATGTCCAGTTGCCCGGCGAGTTTTTCCCGCAGGCTGGCGTTGCCGCTGATGCGGTTGTCTCCCAGGCGAATCTCCAGGGCCGCGAGGCTCCATTGCTCGCCGGCACCCTGGGCCTTGGCCTGGAACAGCGCAGGCTGGCCGCGCAGTTTGCCCTTGAGGTCCAACTCGGCGTTGAGTTGTAGCTGCTGGTTTTTTATCTGGCCTTGGCTGCGCAATGGCCCGGCGAGGGTGCCGGGCAGTTCCGCAAGCCAGTACGCCGGGTTGAGGGCCGCCAGTTCCAGGGCGGTGTCCCAGGCGATGCCGTCGGCGAATTGCAGGTTCAGGTGGCCCTGGGCCTTGCCCTGGCCGGCGAGCAATTTCAGTTCGGGCAGCGCCACCTGACCGAGGTCGCCGGTAAAAGGGCTGGCCAGGTTGAATGCACCGGCCGGGCCATCGAGGGCAGCGTCGAACTGGCCCTGGTACTTACCGTCGCGGTAAGTGGCGTTGGCCTTGAAGGTGCGCAGGGCCACAGCGGGCTCGTCGATCACCGGGTAGAGGCGATGCCAGGGGAAATTCAGCCAATCGAGGGTGCTGTCGGCGCTAAAGCCCTCGCGCCAATCCAGGTTGGCGCGCAGGTTCAGGCGTTGCTCGGGGCCGGCGTCCAAGTTGAGGGCGGCGATTTGCGCGCCGTCGGCGTCCACCTTGCCATTGAGCGCCAGCGCCACCGGGCCTTGCTCGGCAGGCAGCGTGGCCTTGCCTTGCAGTTGATAGCCGTTTTTCAGGTCACCGTTGGCGGTGAGGTCCAGTTGATTGAGTTGCAAGGTGTCCGGCAGCTCGGCGGCAGGCTTGAAGCCATCGGCGGTGAGGCGCAAACGCGCCGGCAGGTTGTCTGCCAAGGGCTGCAACTCGCCGCTTAAGTGGCCCGGCAGGTAGCCACTACTGGTGGCGTCGAGGTTGAGGGTCTTGAGCAAGTCGCCGTCGATCTTCAGCGCCACCGCCCAAGGTGCGCCGCCGGGGGCATACGGCAGGTCGAGATTGCCTTGGGCTGTCAGCGGCCACTGGCCCTTGGGTTGCAATTGGCCGGACAGGCTCAGTTGCAAACCGTCGCGTTGCAGTTGCAAGGCGTCGATCTGCAAGCCTTCGCCTCGCCAGTGCGCGGCCAGTTGCAGGCCCTTGAGCTGTTCGCTGCCATCGAGCAGCAAACTGCCGAGGCGCACATCGCCCAGTTCGATGGCCAGGGGCAGGTCCAGGTCTGGCAGGCTGAGGGGGCCAGCGCTGCTTTCGGTGCTGGGTGCCAGTTGCAGGCTGATCTGTTCGGCGAGCAATTGTTCGATACACAAGGTACGGCGCGCCAGGCACGACGGCGCCCAGGCGAACAGCACCTGGCGCAGCTCCACCCGAGTATCGCCCTGCTGCCACACCACAGAGTCGGCGCGCCATTGGCCGCCCAGGCGCCCTTGGAAATTCTCCAGGGTCAGCCCAGGAACGCGGTTCAACGCCCAACGGCTGCCCGTGGAGGTGCCCAGCACCAATGACAGGGCCAGCACGACGGCCATCATCAGGGCCAAGGTCGTCAGCCCGGCTACTTTCACACCACGTTTCACAGCTCAGGCCCCATGGAAAAGTGCAAGCGAATGCCGCCGTCGTCGTCCATCGCGTGGGCGAGGTCGAGGCGGATCGGCCCCACCGGCGAAACCCAACGCACACCGACGCCGACGCCGGTCTTGAGGTTGGGCAATTCGAGCTTATTGAAGGAGTTGCCTTGGTCGATAAAGGTCGCTACCCGCCACTTTTCGGCCACGGCGTATTGGTATTCGGCACTCGCCGCCACCATGTAGCGCCCGCCGATGCGGTCGCCGTCGGAGTTTTTCGGCGACAGGCTCTGGTAGTCGTAGCCGCGCACGCTCTGGTCGCCACCGGCAAAAAAGCGCAGCGACGGCGGGATCGACTTATAGCCATTGGTGGCGCTGCCGCCGAACTGCACGCGGCCCAGGAAGCGGTGGTTGTCCCACACCGTGGTCAGGCCTTTGAGCAACGCCGTGCCATAGAGCAAGTTGTTGTCCGAGCCCAGCCCTTCCTTGGCCACTTTGGTATCGAACTGCAGCCGGTAGCCGTTGTGCGGGTCGATGCGGTTATCGCTGCGCAGGTAGGCATAGCTCAGGCCCGGCATCAGTAGGTTGCTCAGCCCGGAGTCATCGCCCAAACGGTATTCCTCGCGCTGCCATTTGAGTGACACCACCCGCTGCCAACCGCTGGGCAGCTTGCTGTGCCATTCCGGGCCCAAGGTCAACAGTTTGCTCAGGCTATCGGTGCCGGCCATTTCTTCATATTGATAGCCACCGGCAAAACGCAGCTTGTCGGTCAGCGGCGGATCCAACGGCACGTCGTACCACAGGCCGACGTTCTGCCGCGGCTGGGAGACCTCCGCCTCCCAGCCATAGCTGTGGCCCTGGGGGTTGACCCAGTGACGCGTCCAGTTGGCCTTGGCCCGCGGCCCGACGTCTGTCGAAAAACCCAGGCCCAGGCCCATGGTGCGCGGCTTGCGGGTCTGCAGCTTGACGGCCACCGGGATCACCTTGGCGGTGGCGGCCGCGGGCGCGGCGTCTACCCGCACGCCTTCAAAATAGCCACTGGCTTGCAGCGCCTGGTTGAGTTCGGCGATCAGTTCCGAGTCGTAGGGCGTGCCGGCCTTGAATGGCACCATGCGGTGCAGCAGTTCTTCATCGAACGGCGTGTCACCGGCAAAACTGACAGCCCCCAAGGCATAGCGTGGGCCGCTGTCGTAGACCAGTTCGATATCCGCCACCCCGGCCTGGGGGTCCACGGACAACACCTGGCGGGTGAAGCGGCCACTGAAAAAACCGTAGCGCGAGGCCTGGTTCTGGATCAGGCGCTTGGCGTCTTCGTAATGGCCGTGGTTGAGCACCGCGCCGGGCTTGAGCTGGTCGCTCCTGGGTACGCGAAAGGCCTTGAGGGCAGCCGCCGGGCCGTCGATGCGCACGGTGACGTTGCGCAGGTGCACCGGCTCACCGGGGTCGATGCGCAGCACCAGCCGTGGAGACTTGCCGGGCTTGACCTCGCTTTCGATCTGCGGCTGGTAGAAACCCAGGGCCTGGGCGGCTTTGCGCGCCTGTTCCTCGGCACCGCGGCTAAAGCGCAGCAACGCCTCTTCGTCACGCTCGCCAAGGCCGCCGATATAGCCTTCAACGTTGGCCTTGAGTTCGTCGTTGGACGGCTTGATACGCACGTCCAGTTCGCTTTGGGCCAGCACCGATGCACTGGCGATCAGCAGGAGCAAACCGCTGGTGATTCGTTGGGAAAACTTCATAGGCGCGGATGCTATCACGTGCTCGGGAGCGTGATAGAGCCTGGGTTGGCGCAAAAAGTTCGGCCCTCAAGCCGTTGCTGTTTGTAACGCCTGGGGGTTGGCATGGAAAAACACATGCTCGCGCACCGGCCCCACCGCCACTTCGCCGATCTCCTCGTAACCCTGGCGCTGATAAAACGCCAGGTAGCGCGGGTTGCCGGTATCGAGCACCACGCCTTGGGAGTTGGGGTCCA
The DNA here is from genome assembly GCF_059862705.1 of Pseudomonas sp. MF08817. Lineage (NCBI taxonomy): Bacteria > Pseudomonadati > Pseudomonadota > Gammaproteobacteria > Pseudomonadales > Pseudomonadaceae > Pseudomonas > Pseudomonas sp. MF08817. Next base: position 93,572 of record NZ_JCBCUY010000022.1, on the reverse strand, counting down.
CCGCGCACCAGTTGTGCACCGCTTCAAGCAGTTGTTCGCCAAAGTGATTGCCCTGGAACTGCGGGTGGATGCCCAGCAGCGGCAGCATGTGCACCGCATCGGTGGGCACACAGGCCAAGACCGCCGCGTGGTAATCCAGGTAACGCCGGGTGCAGCGAAAACCGGTGCTGAGCACCATGCGCAGGCGCCACGCCCAGCTCTCGGTGATCCCCAGGCGCCGTTGCGGCGGCGCGATCAGGGCGATGCCCACCAGACGATCATTGACCAGCAGGCCAATGGCCGGCAGGTCCTGGAGAAAATGCTGTTTGACCAACTCGCGCACCGTGGCCCGCACCCGTTGTTCATAGCCGGGGCGCTCAGCCTCGAACAGAAAGGCGAAGGTCGGTTCGTGACGGTAGGCGTGGTACAGCAGCGAGCGGGCTTCGCGCGAATAGCCGCTGTCGAGCATGTGGATCTGGGCGATGGCGGTTGAAGTGTCTGGCATGACGGTGGAACTCCCCTGGGCCGGCTCGAAGGGGCCGGCTTCTTATTGGTACGAACCTGCGCGCGGGTCACTCGTTCCCTTGCTTGTGTGTAGAAAGCGGGCTTGCCCGCGCTCGGCTGCGTAGCGGTCGTAATGACGGTGTTAGGCGCACCACCGTTGCAGCGGCACAGAGGAACCCTAGCAGCCGTTCCCTGATGGCGCCACGCTGGCCCCTATGGCGCTTGTCGGCTAGCATCGCTGTTTTTTCCAGGACTGCCGCCCATGAAGATTGTCTCGTTCAACATCAACGGCCTGCGCGCCCGGCCCCATCAGTTGGCGGCGCTGATCGAGAAACACCAACCGGACGTCATCGGCCTGCAGGAAACCAAAGTCCACGACGACCAGTTCCCCCTGGCCGAGGTGCAGGCCCTGGGTTACCACGTCTACTACCACGGGCAAAAAGGCCATTACGGCGTCGCCCTGCTCTCGCGCCAAGAACCCCTGGCGCTGCACAAGGGCTTCGACACGGATGACGAAGACGCCCAGCGCCGCTTCATTTGGGGCACCTTCGCCGACGAACACGGCCAACCGGTAACCATCATGAACGGCTATTTCCCCCAGGGCGAAAGCCGCGACCACCCCACCAAGTTTCCCGCCAAGCAGCGTTTCTACAGCGACTTGCAGCACCTGCTGGAAAGCCGCTTCAGAAACGACCAGGCCTTGGTGGTGATGGGCGACGTGAACATCTCGCCCCAGGACTGCGACATCGGCATCGGCCCGGACAACATGAAGCGCTGGCTGAAAACCGGCAAATGCAGCTTCCTGCCCGAAGAACGCGAGTGGATGGAACGCCTCAAGAACTGGGGCTTGGTGGACAGCTTCCGCCACCTCAACCCCGACGTAGCCGACCGCTTCAGTTGGTTCGACTACCGCAGCCGCGGCTTTGAGGATGAACCCAAGCGCGGCCTGCGCATCGACCTGATCCTCACCTCCCAGGCCCTGCTGCCGCGGATCAAGGACGCCGGTGTGGACTACGACCTGCGGGCCATGGAGAAACCTTCCGACCACGCGCCGATCTGGCTGGAACTGAGCTGAGGCCCGCACGCCGTCATATTTATGCAACCTGGCTGACTTAATCTCCCGGCACTTCCTTTGGTCTTAGAAGGTGCCGGCCATGCTGCGCGCTCTGTTCCCGCTATGGTTGTGCGCGCTGTTGGCCGCACCGGCCAGTGCCACCCCGCTACCCCTCCCCGCCCACGGCCCGGCTTTGCGCATCCAGGGCTCCAACACCATCGGCGCCACGCTCGGCCCGGCGCTGGTGCAGGGGCTGCTGCAAGAGCAGGGTGTGCTCAATATCCGCCGCGAAGTCACCGGTATCAGCAACGAACAACGCCTGATCGGCCAGACCGCCCAGGGCCAACAGGTGATCGTGGACGTCGCCGCCCACGGTTCGAGCACTGGGTTCACCGCCCTGAAGAACGCCAGCGCCGACCTGGCCGCCGCATCGCGCCCGATCAAGGACAGCGAACGCCAGGCGCTGCAACCTCTGGGCGACCTGAAGAGCCCGGGCGCCGAGCAGGTGATCGCCATCGATGGCCTGGCGATCATCCTGCACCCGCAAAACCCGGTCAGCCAACTGACCACCGAGCAACTGGCCCAGGTGTTCAACGGCGAAATCACCTCCTGGGAAGCCCTGGGTGGCGTCGGCGGGCCCATCACCCTGTACGCCCGGGATGACCAGTCCGGCACCTACGACACCTTTAAAGAGCTGGTGCTGAGCCGCCGCGCCAAGCCCTTGCTGGCCTCGGCCAAGCGCTTTGAATCCAGTGAACAATTGTCCGATGCGGTCAGCCTCGACCCTCGGGCCATTGGCTTTATCGGCCTGCCCTACATCCGCCAGGCCAAGCCCCTGGCGATTGCCGACGGCGCCTCGCAGCCCATGCTGCCCGGCAACAGCCTGATCGCCACCGAAGACTATCCGCTGTCGCGGCGGCTGTTTTTTTACCTGCCGCCGAACGCTCCATCGCCCTGGGCCCGGGCCCTGGTGAAGTTTGCGCAAAGTGCCAAGGGCCAGGCCATCGTCGCCGCCAACGGCTTTATCGCGCAGACCGTGCAAGCCATCCGCGTTGCCCCGAGTGCGCAAATGCCCGCGGACTATCAACGCCTGAGCCGTCAGGGCAAACGCCTGACGGTGAATTTTCGCTTCGAAGAAGGCAGCGCCAGCCTGGACAACAAGGCGCGCCAAGACCTGGGCCGGGTGCTCGACTACCTCAAGGCCCACGACCTGCTGGACCGGCGCGTGACATTGGTGGGGTTTGGCGACGCCAAGGACGACCCCCAGCGAGCCGCCCTGTTGTCGAAACTGCGGGCCATGGCGGTGCGCCGGGAGCTGGTGAAAAACGCCGTGGTACTGCGCGACGTGCGCGGCATGGGCGCACAAATGCCGGTGGCGGCCAATGACGTGGATGAGGGGCGGATCAAGAATCGGCGAGTGGAGGTGTGGGTTGACTGAAGGGCTGATTGTGTAGTGCCTGGGTAGGCGCTATCGCGAGCAGGCTCGCTCCCACAAGGGTTCAACCCCTGTGAAACAGGCCCTGCCCGCGATGAGGCCAGTACAGCCGGCACATTTACCAGCAGTCATGCCGCCATCGCAGGCGAGCGGCGCACCGCCCGGCCCGCTCCCACAGTAGAACGGTGGCGTGGAGGGGATTTTCATTTTTCCCCTGTGGGAGCGAGCCTGCTCGCGATGGCGGCGGGCCTGCCCAGGTTTACTGCCCGCTACGCAGCATATCCCGCGGCACATACTTGCCGATCTCGAACTTGCCGATGGCGGCGCGGTGCACTTCGTCCGGGCCGTCGGCCAGGCGCAGGGTGCGTTGCATGGCGTACATGTAGGCCAGCGGGAAGTCATTGGACACCCCGGCGCCACCGTGAATCTGGATGGCGCGGTCGATCACTTTCAGGGCCACGTTGGGCGCCACGACTTTGATTTGGGCGATTTCGCTTTTCGCCACTTTGTTGCCCACGGTGTCCATCATGTACGCCGCCTTGAGGGTCAAGAGGCGGGCCATGTCGATCTCCATCCGCGAGTCGGCGATCTTGTCGATATTGCCGCCCAGGCGGGCCAACGGCTTGCCGAACGCGGTGCGGCTAACCGCACGCTTGCACATCAATTCCAGAGCCCGTTCGGCCATGCCGATGGAGCGCATGCAGTGGTGGATACGGCCCGGGCCCAGGCGCCCCTGGGCAATTTCAAAGCCCCGGCCCTCGCCCAGCAGCACGTTCTCGTAAGGCACCCGCACGTTGTCGAACAGCACCTCGGCGTGGCCGTGGGGCGCGTCGTCGTAGCCGAACACCGGCAGCGGGCGGACAATTTTCACCCCGGGGGCGTCCACCGGCACGAGGATCATCGAGTGCTGCTGGTGGCGCGGCGCGTCCGGGTTACTCAGGCCCATGAAAATCATGATCTTGCAGCGCGGGTCGCACGCGCCCGAGGTCCACCATTTTTTGCCGTTGATGACCCACTCGTCGCCATCGCGCACGGCGCGGGCGGCCATGTTGGTGGCATCCGAAGACGCCACGTCCGGTTCGGTCATGGCGAAGGCCGAGCGGATTTCACCGCGCAGCAAAGGTTCGAGCCAGCGCTGCTTCTGTTCTTCATTGGCGTAGCGCACCAACACTTCCATGTTGCCGGTGTCCGGCGCCGAGCAGTTGAACGGCTCCGGGCCCAGCAGGGAGCGGCCCATGATTTCCGCCAGCGGCGCGTACTCAAGGTTGGTCAGGCCAGCGCCCCGGTCCGACTCGGGCAAGAACAGGTTCCACAGGCCTTCGGCCTTGGCCTTGAGCTTGAGTTCTTCCATGATTGCCGTCGGCTGCCAGCGGTCGCCTTCGGCCACCTGGCGCTCAAACACCGCCTCGGCGGGGTAAACATAGGCGTCCATGAACGCGGTAACGCGCTCACGCAGTTCCTGAACCTTGGGGGAGTAAGAAAAATCCATGGGCGGCTACCTTTTCAAGGGTGGTGTTGAGGTCATGAAATCGATGCTAGGGCAGCTACGAAAATTTACCTAACCTATTCTCGGCGTGTATTAACATTCATCACCGATATATAGTCGGTTGATTGAATCCTAAAAATAAGAGTGCAGCGCAATGAATCTGAGCAAGGTCGACCTCAACCTTTTCATCGTCTTCGACGCGATCTACACCGAAGCCAACCTCACCCGCGCCGGGCAGATCGTTGGCATCACCCAGCCTGCGGTGTCCAACGCCCTGGCGCGTTTGCGCGAAACCTTCAATGACCCGTTGTTCGTGCGTACCGCCCAAGGCATGGTGCCCACACCCATGGCGCAAAACATCATCGGCCCGGTGCGCAACGCACTGTCGCTGCTGCGGGTGTCAGTGCAAGAGAGCCGCATCTTCAACCCCTTGCAGGCCGCCAAGACCTACCGCATCAGCATGACCGACCTCACCGAGGCGGTGATCCTGCCGCCGCTGTTCCAACGTTTGCGGCGCCTGGCGCCGACCGTCATCATCGAGAGTTTTTTGTCCAAGCGCCGCGAAACCACCAAGGAACTGGCTGCCGGGCGCCTGGATTTCGCCGTGGATGCGCCGCTCAACACCGACCCCCAGGTGCGCCACGTCAAGCTGATGGAAGACCGCTACGTGTGCGCCATGCGCAAGGGCCATGCACTGGCGACCAAGGAAAAGTTCACCCTCGATGACTACCTGTCCCTGACCCACGTACACATCTCCAGCCGCCGCAACGGCTTGGGCCATGTTGACCTGGCGCTGGGCAAAATGGGCATCCAGCGCAAGATCGCCCTGCGCTCCCAGCATTACCTGATGGCCTCCCAGGTGCTGCACCAGACCGACATGGTCATGACCGTGCCCGAGCGCTTCGCCCGCCGCCACGACCTGCATTCGTTTAGCCTGCCGATCAATGACGTGCCAGCGGTGGAAACCCACCTCTACTGGCACGAAAGCACCGACCAGGACCCGGCCAACCGCTGGATGCGCGAACAGATGATCGAGTTGTGCCAGCAAGTCACCGCCCATGAGAAGAAACTCGATAAAGCTTGAGCCTGTAGCTGTTGCAGGCAGGCTTGACGTATACGTCAACCGCGAATTAGCTTAGCCGCAGGTTTTTTCCCAGAGCGTGCCCATGAGCAGCCAGACGTACAGCATCTCCGACCTCGCCCGCGAGCTCGACATCACCACCCGCGCCATCCGCTTCTATGAAGAACAAGGCCTACTCGCCCCCGAGCGCCGTGGCCAGGAGCGCATTTACTCGCCCCGCGACAAAGTCAGCCTCAAGCTGATTTTGCGGGGCAAGCGCATCGGCTTTTCCCTGGCCGAGTGCCGCGAGCTGATCGAGCTCTACGACCCCAGCGGCGGTAACACCAAGCAGCTGCACAGCATGCTGGCCAAGATCACCGAACGCCGCGAGCAACTGGAGCAACAGATGCTCGACATCGAACAGATGAAATTGGAACTGGACACCGCCGAAGAGCGCTGTACCCAGGCCCTGGAACAAACCCTCAAGAACCAGCAAGAGGTGCAGCCATGACCTTGCCCCAACAGGTGCGCCTGGTCGAAGTCGGCCCGCGCGACGGTTTGCAGAACGAAGCCCAGCCCATCAGCGTCGCCGACAAGGTGCGCCTGGTGGACGCCCTGAGTGACGCCGGGCTTGGCTATATAGAAGTGGGCAGTTTCGTCTCGCCCAAGTGGGTGCCGCAAATGGCCGGCTCGGCCGAGGTGTTTGCACAGATCCGCCGCCAACCGGGCGTTACCTATGCCGCCCTGGCGCCGAACCTGCGCGGCTTTGAAGATGCGGTGGCGGCCGGGGTCAAGGAAGTGGCGGTGTTCGCCGCGGCCTCCGAGTCGTTCTCCCAGCGCAATATCAACTGCTCCATCAGCGACAGCCTGGCACGCTTCGCGCCCATCATGGACGCCGCCAAGCGCCAGGGCATCCGCGTGCGCGGCTATGTGTCCTGCGTGCTGGGCTGCCCTTACGAGGGCGACGTCGCCCCCGAGCAAGTGGCGCTGGTGGCCCGCGAGTTGTACGCCATGGGCTGCTATGAAGTGTCCCTGGGCGACACCATCGGCACCGGCACCGCAGGGGCCACACGACGGATGTTCGACGTGGTCGGCGCCCAGGTCCCGCGCGACAAGTTGGCCGGGCACTTCCACGACACCTACGGCCAGGCCATGGCCAACCTCTACGCCAGCCTGCTCGAAGGCATCGCGGTGTTCGACAGCTCCATCGCCGGCCTTGGCGGCTGCCCGTACGCCAAGGGCGCCAGCGGCAACGTGGCCACGGAAGACGTGCTGTACCTGCTCAATGGCTTGGGGATCGAAACGGGCGTGGACTTGGAGCGTTTGCTGGTGGCCGGCCAGCAGATTTGCACAGTACTGGGGCGCCCCACCGGTTCGCGGGTGGCCAAGGCCCGTAGCGCGGTGTAGGCCCGCACACCCCGCCCAACCCATGTCCAAGTGTTACCGCCCCCGCTTGCGCGGGGCGCAAGCGAGTAACACGGAAACACCACCCTCAAAAAAAGCTGAACGTTTTTTCCGACAAAAAACTCAAGCCATTGATTTAAAAGGCTTTTAAAAAGTTGGCACGGGTTCTGCTATCTCTATCGCACAACAAAAATAAAAAAAGCGGCAAACCTAATAAAAATAAGACGTAACGACTCTGACATAACAAAAACAACACGGCAGAGACGCAGCTAACAGATTTTTTTGGAGAAGGTGTGCTTTCAGGGGGCTGCTCGCAGCGACCCGCAACCGGGCAGAGAACAATAAAACTACCCTCAGGTAGCTCCCGAACTGGTTGGTTCGTTCAACGAAAAAGCAGATCAGCGCTCAAAAAAATACGTTTGCTCTTGACCCCGGATGGGGGTCGCCCAAAACAGCAACAAGGGCAACGGTTGCCAATAACAACAACAGACCGCCCCTCAATAATAAAAAAGAGCACGTCACGACAAATTAAAGGGGAGCCTCGGCTCCCCTTTGTGCTGTCTGGGGTTCTTGGAATGCAGCGGATCTTGAGCGCGAGCGCGCCTGCTCGCGATGGGGCCAGTAAAGCCCAGGCATCCTTACCTGCTGGCCTGGCGCAATCGCGAGCAGGCGCGCTCCCACCGTTGCCACCCACTACTTGCGTCTACTCGGGCTTACTCCCCTTCAATTCCTCGATGCTGATTTCGCGCATACGAAATTTCTGGATCTTGCCGGTGACGGTCATGGGGAATTCATCCACGAACTTGAAGTGGCGCGGCATCTTGAAGTGGGCAATGTGGCGCTTGCACCAGGTTTGCAGTTCCAGTTCGTTGGCGCAGTGGCCGGGGTGGAATTTGATCCAGGCGACGATTTCCTCGCCGTACTTGCTGTCGGGGATACCGACGATCTGCACATCCGCCACCGCCGGGTGGGTAAAGAAAAACTCCTCCAGCTCACGGGGGTAAATGTTCTCGCCGCCGCGAATAATCATGTCTTTGTTGCGCCCGGCGATGCACACGTAGCCCTGCTCGTTCATGGTCGCCAGATCGCCGGTGTGCATCCAGCCTGCCGGGTCGATGGCCTCGCTGGTGGCCTGGGGGTCGTTCCAGTAGCCGAGCATCACGCTGTAACCGCGGGTGCAGAGTTCGCCGATCTGGCCGCGGGCCAGGGTGTTGCCAGTAGCGTCGATGATCTTGCTTTCCAATTGCGCCTGGGTGCGGCCCACGGTGGTCACCCGCAGCTCCAAGTCATCATCGGGGCCGGTCTGCAACGACACCGGGCTGGTTTCGGTCATGCCGTAGGCGATCTGCACTTGATTCATGTGCATCTCGCTGATAACCCGGCGCATCACTTCGATGGGGCACGTGGCCCCGGCCATGATCCCGGTGCGCAGGCTCGACAGGTCGAACGCCTGGCGCCGGGGTTCGTCGAGCATGGCGATAAACATGGTCGGCACGCCGTACAGGGCCGTGGCCCGCTCCTCGGCCACGGTGGCCAGGGTCAGCAACGGGTCGAAGGCGTCGTTGGGGTAAATCATCGTGGTGCCGTGGGTGATGCAGCCCAGGTTGCCCATGACCATGCCAAAGCAGTGGTACAGCGGCACCGGGATCACCAGGCGATCGGCGGCGCTCAGGCCCAGGCTTTCGCCCACCATGTAGCCGTTATTGAGGATGTTGTAGTGGCTCAGGGTCGCGCCCTTGGGGAACCCCGTAGTGCCGGAGGTGTACTGGATATTCACGGCCTGGTCGAAATGCAGGCTGTGTTGGCGTTCGTGCAGTTGCGCCGCAGTCACCGCCTCGCCCAGCGCCGCCAGTTGCGACCAAGGCAGGAACCCCGACGGCGGCTGCGCCTGCAGGCTGATGACCCCTTGCAAGTGCGGCAAGCGCTCGCTTTGCAGCAGGCCGATGGATTGCTCGGCCAACTCCGGCACCAGCGCTTGCAGCATGGCGTGGTAATCGCTGCTCTTGAACGCCCCGGCGCACACCAGCCATTGGCAGGCGGACTGCTTCAACACGTATTCCAATTCGCTGCTGCGGTAGGCCGGGTTGATATTGACCAGAATCACGCCGATCTTGGCGCTGGCGAACTGGCTGATGCACCACTGCGCGCAGTTGGGCGCCCAGATGCCGAGGCGGTCGCCCGGGCGCATGCCCAGGGCCATCAACGCCCGCGCATGCAGATCGACCGCGTGCGCCAACTGCGCCCAGGTGTAACGCAACTGCTGGTGGCGCACCACCAGGGCCTCCCCCTCGGGGTAACGGGCAACCGTGTTGTCGAAGGCCTGACCGATGGTCTGGGCGAGCAAGGCTTTTTCCTGGGAGCCGCGGCTGTAGCTCTGGCTTGGGTGCACACCTAGTTGATCCATGACGACCCCTATTGTCTTTTTTTGGCGGGATGGACGGGGAGCGCTGAGCTCCACACAAAGCGCCCTTACTCTCGCGCAAGTTGACGTTAACGTAAAGGTCGGGACGGAAAATTCTCCAGCAGTGCGTTGTAAAGCGACCGACGGCAAGGGGACTCAGGCGTTGCCGGCTGACGACATTGACGCCGGCCTAGAAATCCCAGCGCGTAGTGAGCATCACGTTGCGCGGGTCGCCGTAGTACGACGCGTTGAAAAAGCCAATGTTGGTCATGTACTTCTTGTCGAACGCGTTGTTGACGTTGAGGGTGGCCGAGAGGTTTTCGCTGACCTGGTAGCGGGCCATCAGGTCCACCAGCCAGTACGCTTCCTGGCTGTACTTCTCCTGCGTGCCCTTGCCGTAGTTGCTCAGGATGCGCCAACCCTGCGCCTGCCAGCGCGCGCCGCCGCCCAAGGTCAGTTGGTCGAGGGCGCCGTGGAGTTTGTAGCGGGTGTACACATTCAACTGGTCCTCGGGTTCGAAGGTGGCCACTTTGGCACCGCTTTCGTCGCGGCTGATCTTGTGGGTGTAGCCGCCCTGCAATTGCCAGCCCGGCGCCAGTTCCCCCGAGATTTCCGCCTCGAACCCCTTGGTCTTGGACTTGATGCCCATCACCGCATAATCGATCACGTCGTAGTTGGGATTGGCGTTGTATTCGGTGTCTTCTTCGGCGCGGTTTTCTTCGTGCACCTCGAAGTACGCCAGGCTGGAATTGAGCCGCCCGTCAAAGAATTCACCCTTGATACCGACCTCGTAGTTCTTGCCTTCGTTAGGGTCCAGCGGCTTGTTGTTACGGTCGCGGTTGTCCCGTTGGGGCAGGAAGATCTCGGTGTAGCTGGTGTACAGCGAGAAGTTGTCGTTGAGGTCATAGACCAGCCCGGCATAGGGCACGACCTTGCCGCTTTTCTGGACGTCGGAGGTGCCGGTCACCTGGAAGTTGGCCACCCGCGCGCCCAGCAGCAGCGACAAGTCATCGGCCAGGCTGAAGCGCCCGGTGAGGTAGCCGGCGCTCTGGCGTGTGGTTTCGTCGTTGTAGCGCGACACTTTGCTCCAGTCCGGCTCGCGGCCGTCGCCGTCCCAGTTGAAATAGTCGTAGGCGTTGCCGACCTGGATGGCATCGGTGAAGTTCTTGCCGGTCCAGTGGGAGGTGGACAGCGAGGTGCCCACCACCAATTGGTGTTCACGCCCCAACAGGTCGAACGGCCCGGAAACGTACAGGTCGCCGCTGTTGCTGACGGTTTCGCCGGTGTACTTGCGCGACAGCAGCGAGGCGATGCCGGTGTCGGCGTTGGGCGGCATCAGCGCGCCCAGCGGTGCGTTGTAGCCGTTGATCTGGTGGTTGTACTGGCCCTTGGCGACCCAACCGTTGGCAAAGCTGTGCTCCAGGGTGGCAAATGCGGTACGCGTGTACTGCGACCAGTTGCTGAAGTTGGCGCCGTTGTTGTAGGACCGCGGCGTGCTGATGCGGTTGCCCTTGGAGTCGTACAGCGCGGCGCTGCCGGACCAGCTCGAACCCTGCGGGTCGGTGTCCTGGTAATCGCCGCCCAGGGTCAGCAGGGTGTCGGGGCTCAGGTCCACTTCGAGAATGCCGTAGAACACGCTGGTCTGGCGCTGGTAGTGGTCCATAAACGAATGCTTGTCCGAATAGGCCGCCACGGCGCGGCCACGCACATTGCCGGTTTCGCTCAGCGGGCCGCTGACATCCAGTTGCGAACGGTAGTTGTCCCAGGAGCCGGCGCCCAGTTCCACGCTGGCCTTGAACGTGTGGGTCGGTTTTTTGCGCACCAGGTTGATAACCCCGCCTGGGCCGCCCGCCCCGGCGAGCAGGCCCGGGGCGCCCTTGAGCACTTCCACGCGGTCATAGATGGCCATGTCGCTTTGGGTCTGGCCGGCGGAGTACTGCGGGTCCTGCAGGGTGGGGATGCCGTCGTACTGGAAGTTCTGGATGGCGAAACCGCGGGAGTAATAGCTGGTGCGGTCGCTGTCGTAGGCGGTCACGGTGATGCCTGGCGTGTGGCGCATCACGTCATCGATGGAGGTCAGGCCGAAGTCGTCCATGGCCTGGCGGGTCACCACCGAGATCGACTGCGGGGTTTCCCGCGGCGTAAGCACCAGGCGCGTGGCGGTGGCGATACTGCCGGTGGTGTACGAGCCCGAGCCTTCGGTGATGGTGCCCAACTGGTTGGCGCTGACCTGGGTGGCGCCCAGTTCCAGGGCCGTGCCGGAGGTGGGTGCCGCTTGCAGCAAATAGCCATTGGCGCCCTGCACCACCTCGTAGCCGCTGCCCTGCAACAAGGCTGCGAAGCCCTCCTCCACCGGGTAACGGCCGTGCAGGCCCTGGCTGCTCAAGCCACCAAGGTTGTGGGACTGGAACAGGATCGCCACGCCCGCTTGCTGGGCGAAGCGGTTCAGCGTATTGCTCAGCGGCCCCGCCGGGATGTCGAATGGTTGAGCAACCGCTTGGCTGGCCTGGGCCCAATTGACACTTAGGGCGCCCGCCGCCGTGGCGGCAACCAGGTGGATGGCTAGCGCCAGCGGACGCAGGTTCGAGGAAGGGGTCGGCATGGTGAAGGCAGTCCTTTATTCGGTTATGTACCTCCCTTGACGGGCAACCCGAAAAAAAGCGGAAGCAATGCGAATAATTATTTTTCAGCACCTGGCGACGGCTTCACCCACGACAGCCAGGGCGTGAATTGGCGCACCTGCACCGGCAAGCTCTCGGCGATCAGTTGCAACGCCCGGTCGGTGTCGTCCAGGGGCAGCACGGCCGACACCCGCAGGTGCGCCAGGGCGGCGCGGTCGAACTGCACCCGGCCGTGGCGGTGGCGGGCCAATTCATCCAGCACCTCGGGCAGCGGGCGGTCGTCCACCACCAGTTGATGGCGGCGCCAGGCTTCGTCGATGCTGCGCGGATCGATCGCACCCAGGCGTTGCACGCCATCGGCGCGGATCAACGCCTGCCCTCCCGCTGCCACTTCCAGGGTTTGCCGCGCGTCCAGGCTCTGCGCGGCCACGCGCGAGTGAAGCATGGTCAACACGGTGGTGTCCTGGTCGCGGCGCACCACAAAACGGGTGCCCAGGGCGCGCATCGTGCCTTGGGCGGTCTGCACGATAAACGGCCGCGCAGCGTCAGGGGCCACCTCCACCAGCACCTCGCCCTGGAGCAATTCGATGCGCCGCTGCTGGCCGTCGAAGTGTAGGTTCACCGCGCTGGCGCCATTGAGCACCAGGGTGGACTGATCCTCCAGGCGAACGGTTTTCCAGTCGGTGGGGCCGCTGCTCAAGTCCGCCGTCCAACGGCCAGGGTAGGAACTGTTGAGTAGCAGCATCGCCGGCACCACCAGGCACGCGGCCAACGCGCAGTGGCGCATGGCACGCTGACGCACCGCCCGCTTGCCGCTGCCGGCGAACGCCGCGCTGAGCCCGGCCTTGGCCGCCGCCGGGCGGCCGCGCAAGGCTTGCATGCGCCCCACCACTTCCTGCATCCGCGCCGCCGCCGCCGCGTGTTGCGGGCCTTGCTGTTGCCAGCACTCGAACGCCGCCCGCTGTGCTTCGCTCAGCGGCCCTTCATGCAGGCGCAGCATCCATTCGGCAGCCTGCTCGTCGATCTGTTGGCGCGAAGACATGGGCATAGCGCGCTCAAACATCCAGGCTGTGGCTGCAATGCAGCAGTGCTTGAATCAGGTACTTGCGCACCGTGCGTTCGGACAGCCGCAACTGGCTGGCAATCTGCCGTTGGGTCAGGTCGTCCAGGTAATACAGCACAAACGCCTGGCGGGGTTTTTCCGCCAGGCCTTCGAGCAGGAAGGCGATCTGCTCCAGGGCTTGCAGGGTGGCATGGAGCTGTTCCGGCGACTGGAAGCCTTGCAGGGTATCGACGGTCAGCATCAATTCCTGCAGGTAAGCACTCTCGATCTGCCTGCGCCGCGCCTGGTCGATCATCAGCCGCCGCGCAGTGGTGCTCAGGTAAGCCCGGGGCTCGCGAATGGCCCCCACCGACTCGCGGGTAGCGAGAATCCGCGCAAAGGTGTCCTGTGCCACGTCGGCGGCATTGTGGGCACAACCCAACTTGCGCCGCAGCCAGCCCAGCAGCCAACCGTGGTGCTCGCTGTAGAGGTCGTGAATCACGCGCTGATACGGCGGCTCGACGAGGGGCATAGGAATTGGCTCAAAAGTTATTAAGAATCATTGCTAATGGTAAGGAGAAGTGTCCGCACAAAGCAAGGCACAACACTGGCAGGTTGCCTTCATGGGCCAGCCGTCGATTGACAGCCTGCGGACGCAGGTTTACGTTAACGTAAAGGTGAGAGCGAGTCCCGCGCCCTTCCCGCCCGACAAAAACATCAAAAGGTGACCCATGAGCTACCCCTCCCTGAATTTCGCCCTGGGCGAAACCCTCGACATGCTGCGCGATCAGGTCCAGTCCTTCGTTGCCAAAGAAATCGCCCCGCGTGCGGCGCAGATCGACATCGACAACCTGTTCCCCGCCGACCTGTGGCGCAAGTTCGGGGACATGGGCCTGCTGGGCATCACCGTGCCTGAGGAATACGGCGGCGCGGGCCTGGGCTACCTGGCCCACGTGGTGGCCATGGAAGAAATCAGCCGCGGTTCGGCCTCGGTCGCGCTGTCCTACGGCGCCCACTCCAACCTGTGCGTAAACCAGATCAACCGCAACGGCACCCACGAACAGAAAGCCAAGTACCTGCCCAAGCTCATCAGCGGCGAGCACGTCGGCGCCCTGGCCATGAGCGAGCCCAACGCCGGCTCCGACGTGGTGTCGATGAAGCTGCGCGCCGACAAACGCGGCGACCACTACGTGCTCAACGGCAGCAAGACCTGGATCACCAATGGCCCCGACGCCAACACCTACGTGATCTACGCCAAGACCGACCTGGACAAGGGCGCCCACGGCATCACCGCGTTCATCGTCGAGCGCGACTGGAAGGGCTTTAGCCGCAGCAACAAGTTCGACAAGCTCGGCATGCGCGGTTCCAACACCTGCGAGCTGTTCTTCGATGACGTGCCCGTGCCCGAGGAAAACATCCTCGGCGTGCTCAATGGCGGCGTGAAAGTGCTGATGAGCGGCCTGGACTACGAGCGCGTGGTGCTCTCCGGCGGCCCCACCGGCATCATGCAGGCCTGCATGGACCTGATCGTTCCCTACATCCACGACCGCAAGCAGTTCGGCCAGAGCATCGGCGAATTCCAGCTGATCCAAGGCAAAGTCGCCGACATGTACACCCAGCTCAACGCCAGCCGCGCCTACCTGTACGCAGTGGCCCAGGCCTGCGAGCGCGGCGAGACCACGCGCAAGGACGCCGCCGGGGTGATCCTCTACAGCGCCGAGCGCGCCACCCAAATGGCCCTGGACGCCATCCAGATCCTGGGCGGCAACGGCTACATCAACGAATTCCCCGCCGGGCGCCTGCTGCGCGACGCCAAGCTCTACGAAATCGGCGCCGGCACCAGCGAAATCCGCCGCATGCTCATCGGGCGCGAACTCTTCAACGAAACGAAATAAGGGCAGCGGCAAGGGGTGAGCGACAAGCTGCAAGCCACCCGCAGCAGCCCTACGCTCTTGCCGCCTAAAGCTTGCCGCTTGCCGCTACGACGGAGTCATCCATGCATTTGCATTCCCAGCTCAATCCCCGTTCGGCGGATTTCGCCGCCAACAGCGCGGCCATGCTTGAACAGGTCGCAGCCCTGCGCACACTGCTTGAGTCGATCCGCCAAGGCGGCGGCGCCAAGGCCCAGGAGCGCCACACCTCGCGGGGCAAACTGTTGCCCCGCGAACGCATCAATCGCCTGCTCGACCCCGGTTCGCCCTTCTTGGAGCTGAGCCAACTGGCGGCCCATGAGGTGTACGGCGAAGACGTGCCAGCAGCGGGCGTGATCGCCGGCATCGGCCGTGTCGAAGGCGTCGAGTGCATGATCGTGGCCAACGACGCCACGGTGAAGGGCGGGTCCTACTACCCGCTGACAGTGAAAAAACACCTGCGCGCCCAGACCATCGCCCAGCAGAATCGCCTGCCGTGCATTTACCTGGTGGACTCCGGCGGCGCCAACCTGCCGCGCCAGGACGAAGTCTTTCCCGACCGCGAACACTTCGGGCGGATCTTCTTCAACCAAGCCAACATGAGCGCCCAGGGCATCCCGCAGATCGCCGTGGTCATGGGCTCCTGCACCGCGGGCGGCGCCTATGTGCCGGCCATGGCCGACGAAGCCATCATGGTGCGCGAGCAGGCGACGATCTTTCTCGCCGGCCCGCCGCTGGTCAAAGCCGCCACCGGCGAGGTGGTGAGCGCCGAGGATTTGGGCGGTGCCGACGTGCATTGCCGCATTTCCGGGGTGGCCGACCACTACGCGCAAAACGACGAACATGCCCTGGCCCTGGCCCGGCGCAGCGTCGCCAACCTTAACTGGCGCAAATTGGGCCAGGTGCAGCAACGCACGCCCATCGCGCCGCTGTACGCCAGCGATGAGTTGTACGGCGTGGTGCCGGCGGACGCCAAGCAGCCTTTCGACGTGCGCGAAGTGATCGCACGCCTGGTGGACGGCTCGGTGTTCGATGAATTCAAGGCCTTGTTCGGCACCACCCTGGTGTGCGGCTTCGCCCACCTGCACGGTTACCCCATCGCGATCCTGGGCAACAACGGCATCCTCTTCGCCGAGGCCGCGCAAAAAGGCGCGCACTTCATCGAACTGGCCTGCCAGCGCGGCATCCCGTTGCTGTTTTTGCAGAACATCACCGGCTTCATGGTTGGCCAGAAGTACGAGGCCGGCGGCATCGCCAAGCACGGCGCCAAACTGGTGACAGCCGTGGCCTGCGCCCAGGTGCCCAAGTTCACCGTCATCATCGGCGGCAGTTTTGGCGCCGGGAACTACGGGATGTGCGGGCGCGCCTACGACCCGCGCTTTTTGTGGATGTGGCCCAACGCGCGCATCGGCGTGATGGGCGCCGAACAAGCCGCCGGCGTGCTGGTGCAGGTCAAGCGCGAACAGGCCGAGCGTAGCGGCCAGGCGTTCAGCGCCGCCCAGGAACACGAGATCAAACAACCGATCCTCGACCAGTACGAACACCAGGGGCACCCGTACTACTCCAGCGCCCGCCTGTGGGACGACGGCGTCATCGACCCCGCGCAAACCCGCGACGTGCTGGGCCTGGCCCTATCCGCCGCGCTGAACGCGCCTATCGAACCGAGCCGCTTTGGCGTGTTCCGGATGTGATCGCTCCCGTGGCAGGCGCCAGCGCGCGGCCACCAGCACCGTGGAGACAGACAACGATGAACAGCTTCAACACCCTGCAACTGAGCCGCGACCCGCGCGGCTTTGCCACCCTGTGGCTGAACCGCGAGCAGAAAAACAACGCCTTCAACGCCGAAATGATCCGCGAACTGATCCTGGCCCTAGACCAGGTGCAAACCGACCCCAGCCTGCGCTTTTTGCTGCTGCGCGGGCGCGGCAAGCACTTCAGCGCCGGCGCCGACCTGGCCTGGATGCAGCAATCGGCCGAACTGGACTACAACACCAACCTGGACGACGCCCGGGAACTGGCGGAGCTGATGTACAACCTGGCCAAGCTGAAAATCCCCACCCTGGCGGTGGTTCAGGGCGCGGCGTTCGGCGGCGCGCTGGGCCTTATCAGTTGCTGCGACATGGCCATCGGTGCCGACGACGCGCAGTTCTGTCTTTCCGAAGTACGCATCGGCCTGGCCCCGGCGGTCATCAGCCCCTTCGTGGTGCAGGCCATCGGCGAACGTGCGGCGCGGCGCTATGCCCTCACCGCCGAGCGCTTCGACGGCCAGCGTGCGCGGGAAATCGGCCTGCTGTCCGACAGCTACCCGGCCACGGAGCTGGAGCAACGGGTCGAGCAATGGGTCGCCAACCTGCTGCTCAACAGCCCCGCCGCCATGCGGGCGAGCAAAGACCTGCTGCGTGAAGTGGGCAGCGGCGCCTCCACACCGGCCCTGCGCCGCTACTGCGAAAACGCCATCGCCCGTATCCGCGTCAGCCCCGAGGGCCAGGAAGGCCTGCGCGCCTTCCTGCAAAAACGCACGCCCAGCTGGCAAACCGACACCACCGCCCAGGAGCCCCGTTGATGAGCGCCCCCCGTATCACCACCGTGCTGGTGGCCAACCGCGGCGAAATCGCCTGCCGGGTCATGCGTACCGCCAAGGCCATGGGCCTGACCACCGTGGCCGTGCACAGCGCCACCGACCGCCAGGCGCGACACAGCCGCGAAGCGGACATTTGCGTCGACCTGGGCGGCAGCAAGGCCGCCGACAGCTACCTGCAAATCGACAAACTGATCGCCGCCGCACAGGCCAGCGGCGCCCAGGCGATTCACCCCGGCTACGGCTTTCTCTCGGAAAACGCCGGGTTCGCCCGCGCCATCGAGGCCGCCGGGTTGATCTTCCTCGGCCCGCCCGCCTGCGCCATCGACGCCATGGGCAGCAAGTCCGCGGCCAAGGCCCTGATGGAAACCGCGGGCGTGCCCCTGGTGCCCGGCTACCACGGCGCCGAGCAAGACCTGGAAACCTTCCGCCTCGCCTGCGAGCGCATCGGCTACCCGGTGCTGCTCAAGGCCACGGCGGGCGGCGGCGGCAAAGGCATGAAAGTGGTCGAGCACGCCGGCGAACTGGCCCAAGCCCTGGCCTCGGCGCAGCGCGAAGCACTGTCGTCGTTCGGCGACTCGCGCATGCTGGTGGAAAAGTACCTGCTCAAACCGCGCCACGTGGAAATCCAGGTGTTCGCCGACCAGCACGGCCACTGCCTGTACCTCAACGAGCGCGACTGCTCGATCCAGCGTCGCCACCAGAAAGTCGTCGAGGAAGCCCCGGCCCCCGGCCTGAGCCCAGCCCAGCGCCAGGCCATGGGCGAATCCGCCGTGCGCGCCGCACAAGCCATCGGCTACGTGGGCGCGGGCACCGTGGAATTTTTGCTCGATGCCCGCGGCGAATTCTTCTTTATGGAGATGAACACTCGCTTGCAGGTCGAACACCCGGTCACCGAAGCCATCACCGGCCTGGACCTGGTAGCGTGGCAGATCCGCGTCGCCCAGGGCGAGGCGCTGCCCATGACCCAGGCCCAAGTGCCCCTGCACGGCCATGCCATCGAAGTGCGGCTGTACGCCGAAGACCCCGGCCACGACTTTCTTCCGGCCGCCGGGCGCCTGGCGCTGTACCGCGAATCCGCGCCGGGCCCGGGGCGGCGCGTGGACAGCGGCGTGGCACAGGGCGATGTGATTTCACCGTTCTACGACCCCATGCTGGGCAAGCTCATCGCCTGGGGCGAAAACCGCGAACAGGCGCGCCTGCGCTTGCTGGCCATGCTCGATGAGTTCGCCATCGGCGGGCTGAAAACCAATATCGGCTTTTTGCGGCGCATCATCGCCCACCCGGCCTTCGCCGAGGCGCAGCTGGACACCGGGTTCATCCCGCGCCACCAGGCGCAACTGCTGCCAGCACCAGGCGAACTCAGCGACGAGTTCTGGGAAGCCGCCGCCCAGGCATTTATCCAGAGCCAACCGGCCCTTCAGCGTGACGATGAGCGCGATTCGCCCTGGGCGGCCACCACCGGCCTGCGCTTGGGCCTGGCGGCCCAAACCAGCCTGCACCTGAGCTGCGAGGAACAGGACCGCGCCGTCAACCTCGCGCCGCACGGCGCCGAACTGCACGGCGAATACCTGCACCGCACCCAGCAGGGCGTGCGCCGCCAGCACCGGGCCATCCGCCAGGGCGACAGCCTGTACCTGCACTGGGGCGGCGAACTCCACTGCATCAAAGCCTACGACCCCATTGCTGCCGCCGACGCCAGCCACAGCCAACAGGGCGGGCTGACGGCCCCAATGAACGGCAGCATCGTGCGGGTGCTGGTGGAAGTCGGCCAACAGGTAGAAGCCGGGGCGCAACTGGTGGTGCTCGAAGCGATGAAAATGGAACACAGCATCCGCGCGCCCGAGGCCGGTGTGGTCAAGGCGTTGTTCTGTGCTGAAGGGGAAATGGTCAGCGAAGGCAGTGCGCTGGTGGAGCTGGAGTGACCGCGAAAAACCACGGCCCGGTGTCAGGCACCGGGCCGTGGGCTGTCAGAATTTGGCAGTGGCCTGCATGACGACGCCGATGATCCGGCATTCTTCGCTGTACAGCGCCTTGGGGTACGTCGGGTTGAGCGGCACCAGGTAACGCTGGCCGCCCTCCTCGATCAACTTGCGGAAGGTCGCCTCAGCGCTGCCCGGCCAACGGGCGATC
Source organism: Pseudomonas sp. MF08817 (assembly GCF_059862705.1). Taxonomy (NCBI): domain Bacteria; kingdom Pseudomonadati; phylum Pseudomonadota; class Gammaproteobacteria; order Pseudomonadales; family Pseudomonadaceae; genus Pseudomonas; species Pseudomonas sp. MF08817. The sequence goes on along the minus strand of NZ_JCBCUY010000022.1, from coordinate 73,965 downwards.
ACCAGTTTGCCCGGCACCGCCTCCACCGCCGGGTCCACCAGAATCAACATGCCCTCGGCAACGCTCAAACCGCTGGGGGCGGTCATGGCATCGCCAATGACCCGTAGCCAGAACGCCGCGCCCTGGGCGTGGTAATCGGTCAATTCATAACGATTGGGGTTGTACGCCCCGGGTGGGGATTCGCGCGTCTGGCAAGGGTCTTTCCAGTCGCTCACCGGGTAGCGGAAGTACGGGTTGTACTTTTCTGCCAGGGTCAAACCGTAGGCCTCGTCTTCGCCATCCAGCGTCTGTTGTGTGGCTGGCTCGCGGATCACCAGCGCCACTTCGAGAAACCCCAGGCCCAGTTCCTCAAGCACGCGGTTCATGTCGGTGATTTTCGGCTCGCGACGTTTGTTGAGCCAATGGCCCACGCCGCCTTGGGACATGCCCAGGCGTTCTGCGAGTTTCTCTTGAGTGATTTTAAGCTCACTCATTTTGGCCTTGACCAATTCGATCCATTTATCCATGGCCGGAACAATACTTTGTGTACTCGGGCCCTCAATACACATATTGTAGTATTTAATTTTTCGGAACAAATACGTGATGTACTAACTTTACCGGTGACTCATTTCAATACGTACCGGAGTACCCGCCCCATGACAATACCCAACGACGACCCACTGGACATGGACCTACGCCCCGTCGCCGCGTCCTATAAAGACTGCACCGCCGCCCAGCGCGCCCTGGATTATTACTTGAAACCAACTGTTTCAGTGGGTAGCGCCGACGCGCCGGCCCTCGAGGATTCGCTGTTCGAGGTCAAGGCTGGCATCAGCGGCGAAGAAGCGATGATCCACGCCTCGGACCTGCTGCGCTGTGCCGCGGCCGCAGCCTACGAATCGGCAGGCAGCCTCAACGGCACGCCCAGGGACCTGGCGTTCTCGGTGGTCTACATGATTGATCTGGCCAAGGCCATGGTCGACAGGTCCCTGAACGGGAACCGGACCGCATGAACAGCACGCGCAATCAGCGTGAGGTCCCAAGTGTGCGGGGGTAGCGAGAAGGCGCCAGAAAATAATTTCGGCAAAGCACAGAAAGTCATTTGACTTTCAAATGATAATGATTATTATTGCAGCAACTGATCGCGAGATCAGTGATAGACCAAGTGACCTTAGGTCGGTCGCCTGGGCTATCTCCTCATCAGGCTAATCACGGTTTTTGACCCGGCTCTTTGGCCGGGTCTTTTTTTTGCCAGTTTTCTGGCTTGCGCTTCAGGCTAATGAAGACGGTGGGCAGTGGTCACTGCCTCTGAATGGCCGCGATGATAGCAAAAGAATATCGCGTTGCAAGGCTGCGGCGGCATGTATCCCTATTTAGCACTTGAGAATCAATCGCATAAACCCTAAGCTTGCCCAGCGTCAAGGATGACGCCCCCTTCCCCATTTCCCTGATCTACCCCCCTGTTTTTCCCGGCCCCGGGTGTAAAGTAGCCGCCACAACAATCATATTCAGGGACCCAGACTATGACCGTGGCGCACCGCAGTTTTCAGATCACCGACGCTTTCGACAGCGGCAATATCAAGGTGCTGGACACCAGCAACCCACTCCAAGTACTGCTGGAGATCAAGCCCGACACCCACAGCCCGCACTTTCAATGGTTCCACTTCAAGGTCAGCGGCCTGCATGTGGGCCAGGAGCATTGGTTTCGTCTGGGCAACGCCAGCAAGTCCTTCTTCAACAAGGCGTGGGACGGCTATCAGGCAGTGGCGTCCTACGATCACGTCAACTGGTTCCGCGTACCCACCATCTTCGAAGGCGACACCCTGCGCTTCAGCCTCGAGGCCGAGCACACCCACGCCTGGTTCGCCTACTTCGAGCCCTACAGCCGTGCCCGCCACGACTGGTTGATCGACCACGCCCTGACCAAAGCCGGCACCGAACTGCTGGCCACCGGCAAAAGCGTCGAGGGCCGCGACATCCCGTTGCTACGTAAGGGCAGCGGCGCCGAAGGCCGGCGCAAGGTCTGGATCATTGCCCAACAACACCCCGGCGAGCACATGGCCGAATGGTTCATGGAAGGCGTGATCGAGCGCCTGTGCCGTCACGACGACACCATCCTGGAAAAACTCCTGGCCGGCGCCGACCTGTACCTGGTGCCGAACATGAACCCTGACGGCGCCTTCCACGGCCATTTGCGCACCAACGCCAAGGGCCAGGACCTCAATCGGGCGTGGCAGAACGCCAGCGAAGAACTGAGCCCGGAAGTGTTCTTCGTCCAGCAGCAAATGAAGCTGCATGGTGTTGACCTGTTCCTCGACATCCACGGCGACGAGGAAATCCCCTACGTGTTCACCGCCGGTTGCGAAGGCAACCCCGGCTACACACCACGCATCGAAGCCCTGGAAAAGCATTTTCGCGAGCACCTCAAAGGCCTCACCAAAGACTTCCAGAGCAAACACGGCTACACCCGCGACCTGCCCGGCCAGGCCAACATGACCCTGGCGTGCAACAGCGTTGGCCAGGCCTATGACTGCCTGTCCCTGACCCTGGAAATGCCGTTCAAGGACAACAACGATGCGCCGAACCCAATCACCGGTTGGTCAGGCAAGCGTTCGATGCAACTGGGCAAAGACGTGTTGAGCACCGTGGCCGCGCTGGTGGGCACCCTGCGCTAAGGCGCATCAACGGCGATGGGCCAAGCGTTCTGCCAGGGCCTTGGCCTGAATCGCCACATCCGTCACCGCCGTGCTTTCCCACCACATACCTCGCAGAGGCGGGCCCAGGGCGAACAAGCACCGGGCCACCTGGCCCTGGGCGTCGATCAGCGCACCGCCCGGGTCGGCAGCGATCCCCAGCGCCAGAGGGCCAGGCTGGATCAGGCCGCTGGCCAGCAATTGCTGGGGCAGCGGCTTGGCCACCCGGCGCCAGTCGTATTCAATGCCGCTGGAGTTAATCAGCGCTGCCCCGCACACCACTTCGCTCTGGGCCTGGCCGCGGCGGCGCAGGCGGATGCACACCTGGCCCGATGGCGCGGGCTCCAGGCCCTGGAAGGACGCGGCGTGGATGCGCAGTCGCCCTTGCTGATGCAAGCGTGCCACCAGGGCCGCACTCAGCGGTGGCGAACGGTGGTGATGGCTTTCCCACCAGGGCCGCACATGGCGCACGAATTGGCGGCGCTGGGCATCACTGGCCTGGCTCCACAGGCGCGGGATATGGCTGCGCACCGTGTCCAACGGCGCTTGCCAGTCCACCCCCTGCTGTTGGGCCGCGCGGCATTGGCGACGCAGTTCGCGCAGCAGTTGACGGGGGCTGCGCAGGCTTAGGTCCTGGGCGAGGAAGTCCACCCAGGCCGGGGGCTGACGGCGCACATGGGGCAACAGGCCATGACGGGAAAACACCTCGATGGGCCCGCGGTGCCCGGCTTGCTCCAGCGACACCAGCGCATCGACCATGGTCAACCCGGAGCCGATTATCAGCACCGGCGCCTGGGGGGCCAGGCGCGCCATGGCGGCCACGTCCCATGGGTCGAGGGCCGTCGCGTTGACACCAGTGGCGTGAATTTGGGGCGTGTGGGCCGCGGCAAACATGCCGGTGGCCAACACCGCCACATTCCCCTGTAAGCACTGGCCATCTGCCAGTTGCACCTGCACACCTGGGCCATCGGGGCTTACCCGCACCGCTTCGCCACGGATGTGCTCGACGCTGGAGCCCTGAGGCTCGCCCACAGCTTGCGCCTCGGCCAAACGCTGCTGCACGTACAAACCGAAAAGGCCCCGGGGCGGGAACAACTCGCTGACCGACACCCGTTGCTCATGGGCCTCGGGCCAGCCGCCGACGTCGATGAACTCGCTCAGCCATTGGCTCAGGTCATCGGCGTTGTCCGGGTCAACGCTCATGCGCGCCGCGTTGCCGTTAAGGGTGTGGCCCAACTCCACCGCGCTATAGGCCTCGCCCCGCTCTAGTTCGGCGCGGGGTTCGATAACCCGCACCCGCCGGCGCCCCGGCAGGCGCATCAACTGCGCCGCCAGCAGGGTACCGCTCAGGCCGCCGCCGACAATCAGGATATCTGTGTGCCCTGCCCGATCGCTCATGCCGTTCTCTCTGTGGTTATCCATTGCGCCCACCCTCTTGGCGTGAATCATAAACCGGGGCGCGCATCTTAATTTCACAAGCAGTACTAAAGGCCAGTATTGCACCGCCACCTGCGTCTATAAAAAACAAGGGCGGGGTTGTTATTCGCCCTGAACTAAACAGGCCATGGGCCCCGTTTTAATGGGGTTATACGGGTAACAGGCTTGTATTGATTCGGACGAATAGAGGCACAAATCCTCCAGTCTTCCGACGAAAAAACCTACTATCATCATCATTTCCTACACAAAAAACACGACAACCTTACAAGTCATGAAAATGTTGCCGACATTAATTTATTTTTCGCCTGAGTACAGTTCCGCCGCTGCAAATACGGAACACAACAACTCTGGAGCTTTACAATGAAAAAACTGTGGATGCCCGCACTGGTTGTCGCTGCACTTATCACCACCAGTGGTTGCACAAGTCATAACATCAATCAACCAACGGCTCCCCTAGTTGGCCAAGTAGATGCCAAGTTGAAGGCCGATGTTAAAGTCGGCGAAAAAATCACTGGCCAGTCCTCCACCAACATCCTGTTCGGATGGCTGCAAGTGGGCGGCGACAGCCAGTTCGCCGATGGCGTTGGCTACGGTGGCAGCAGCGGCTCGGGTTTCAGCCTGCTGGACCCAGTGGCGTCGGCCAAAGCCGCAGCGGCTTACAAGGCTGTAAAAAGCTCCGGTTCGGACCTGATTGTTGCACCGCGTTATGAAGTCAATGTCGCCGACTACTTCATCTTCAAGAAAGTGGACGTGACCGTTACCGGCAACAAAGGCACCATCAATAACATTCGCTGAAACGCGTAATGCTTTGGTTCTCCAGAAATAACACCCGGTGTTTCCCCAGGCATCGGCAGCTCCTTCAAGTAGCGCTCACTCCCACTCTTGATAAGGGGCTGCTTTAGGTGTTGTTTCTGGACTTCCACACTAGCGAGGCCTGGCCTCGCTAGTGCTTTTTAGATCACCACATTTCGCACAAACCGCACCGGCCCAGGCCCGTCATTGCGATAAGCATGGGGTTGATGGCTGGCAAACATATAGAACTCTCCCGTACCAATCCGCTGGTCGCCCCCGGTCAACTCCAGGGTCAGGCACCCCTCAAACACATAGAACTGCTCGCTCCAGCCAACGGCATCCGGTTGCGAGGGATAGCGCTCGCCCGCCTCCAGGCGCCATTCCCACAGTTCCACTTCCCGCGTGGCGCTGGCCTTGGACAGCAGTACCGCTTTACTACCGGCAATTTCGCCGACCCAGGCCAACTCATCGATGCGGCTCGGGTCGCGGGCATCAGGGGCTTGGATCAGGTCGCTGAACACCACGTCCAACGCCTCGGCGACCCGGTCCAGGGTGGTCAGGCTGACATTCTTTTCGCCGGCCTCAATGGCCACCAGCATGCGCCGGCTCACCCCGGACTTTTCCGACAGCGCACTCTGGCTGAGCCGGGCGGCATGGCGCAGGCGCCGTACGTTCTGGCTGACATGTTGTAGGACCGAAGTACGGGGGGCGGTTTCTTTGTGCACTATATTGCTCACCAAATGGCGTTGGGCAGTATACTGCCCAACATTTCGCGCATTGTGCGTCTCACTCCAGGTGTGTGCAAGGTCATGACATCAGCGAAACCCTCGTCTTCCTCTCCTCTGTTCTCGCGGTTCAGCAAAGCCGAGTGCGTACTGGTGTTTATCACCATGATTTGGGGCGGCACCTTTTTACTGGTGCAACATGCGATGACGGTCAGCGGCCCGATGTTTTTTGTCGGCCTACGCTTTGCCGCCGCCGCTGTCATCGTCGCGCTGTTCTCGGCCCGCAGCCTGCGCGGGCTGACGTTTTTTGAGTTGCGCGCCGGAGCCTTTATCGGCGTGTCGATCATGCTCGGCTACGGCTTGCAAACCGTGGGCCTGCAAACCATCCCCAGCAGCCAATCGGCGTTCATCACGGCGCTCTATGTGCCTTTTGTGCCGCTGCTGCAATGGTTGGTGCTGGGGCGCCGCCCTGGGTTGATGCCGAGCATTGGCATCATGCTGGCCTTTACCGGGTTGATGCTGTTATCGGGGCCAGCAGGCGCTTCGTTGAATTTCAGCAGCGGCGAAATTGTCACCCTTATCAGCGCCGTGGCGATTGCTGCGGAAATCATCCTCATCAGCACCTATGCCGGGCAAGTGGATGTGCGCCGGGTCACCTTGGTGCAACTGGCCACTGCCTCGGTGCTGGCCTTTGTGATGATTGTGCCCACCGGCGAGGCGATTCCGTCGTTTTCCTGGCTGCTCCTGGCCAGCGCCGTGGGCCTGGGCGCGGCGAGTGCGGCGATCCAGGTGGCAATGAACTGGGCGCAGAAGAGCGTTTCACCCACTCGGGCCACCCTGATTTACGCCGGTGAACCGGTGTGGGCCGGCATCGCCGGGCGCCTGGCGGGGGAGCGCTTGCCTGCCATCGCCCTGTTCGGCGCGGCACTGATCGTGGTCGCGGTGATCGTCAGCGAACTCAAAACCAAGGGCCAACGCAACACCCCGCCCGGACCGCAAGAAACCCTGGAAAACGAATTGCAGCCCTGACTCCTGTAGCAAGCGGGGCTCGCCCGCGCTCAGGCGCGTAGCGACCGTAAATAGGCCACGCGGCCACTCTATTAGGGCTGCTGCGCAACCCAGCGCGGGCAAGCCCCCTTGCTACTGGGTTGGAGCAACATGGAATCGGTTTTTTCCATACACTCTGTAGGATTCTGCCACAGCTTGGCGGTTGGTGATCTGGGGCACGGCACGTATGATCCTTCGCAAACTTCCGCAGATTAGAAGCCTATGTCCCTGATAGTTCTACTGCTTCTGCCCTTTATAGGCAGCTGTCTAGCGGCCCTGCTGCCGCACAACGCACGCAACACCGAATCCCTGTTGGCCGGCCTCGTTGCCCTGGCCGGCACTATTCAAGTCGCCCTGCTCTACCCGCAAATCGCCGATGGCGGCGTGATCCGTGAGGAATTTTTCTGGTTGCCCAGCCTGGGGCTGAATTTTGTCCTGCGCATGGACGGTTTCGCCTGGCTGTTTTCCTTGCTGGTGTTGGGCATCGGCACCTTGGTGTCGTTGTATGCGCGCTACTACATGTCACCGGACGACCCGGTGCCGCGTTTCTTCGCGTTTTTTCTGGCGTTCATGGGCGCCATGTTGGGCCTGGTGATTTCCGGCAACCTAATCCAGATCGTATTTTTCTGGGAACTGACCAGCCTGTTTTCGTTCCTGTTAATCGGCTATTGGCACCACCGTTCCGACGCCCGCCGCGGTGCCTATATGGCGCTGATGGTGACGGGCGCGGGCGGTTTATGCCTGTTGGCGGGGGTAATGCTGCTCGGCCATGTCGTAGGCAGCTATGACCTGGACAAGGTCTTGGCGGCCGGTGATCTGATCCGCGCCCATGCCCTCTACCCCGTTTTACTGCCCCTGATCCTGATCGGTGCGCTGAGCAAGAGCGCGCAGTTTCCCTTCCATTTCTGGCTGCCCCACGCCATGGCCGCGCCGACGCCGGTGTCGGCTTACTTGCATTCGGCAACCATGGTCAAGGCCGGTGTGTTCCTGCTGGCGCGGCTGTGGCCCGCGCTGTCGGGCAGTGAGCAATGGTTCTACATCGTCAGCGGCGCCGGCGCCTGCACCCTGTTGCTGGGTGCCTACTGCGCGATGTTCCAGAACGACCTCAAGGGCCTGCTGGCCTATTCCACCATCAGCCACCTGGGGCTGATTACCCTGCTGCTAGGCCTCAACAGCCCGCTGGCGGCGGTGGCGGCGGTGTTCCACATTCTCAACCACGCCACGTTCAAGGCCTCGCTGTTCATGGCCGCCGGGATCATCGACCACGAAAGCGGCACCCGGGACATCCGCAAGCTCAGCGGCCTGATAAAACTGATTCCATTCACCGCCACCCTGGCCATGGTGGCCAGTGCCTCGATGGCTGGCGTGCCGCTGCTCAACGGTTTCCTGTCTAAGGAGATGTTCTTCGCCGAGACGGTGTTCATCTCCGCCACCGCGTGGGTGGAAACCGCGCTGCCGGTGATCGCGACCATTGCCGGTACGTTCAGCGTCGCCTATTCCCTGCGCTTCACCGTGGACGTGTTCTTCGGCCCGCCTGCCACCGACCTGCCCCATACACCCCACGAACCGCCGCGTTGGATGCGTGCGCCGGTGGAGTTGCTGGTGTTTACCTGCCTGTTGGTGGGGATTTTTCCGGCACAAATGGTCGGTTCGCTGCTGGCCGCTGCGGCACTGCCGGTGGTGGGCGGCACCTTGCCCCAGTACAGCCTGGCCATCTGGCACGGCTGGAACGCGCCGATGATTATGAGCCTGATCGCCATGACCGGCGGCATCGTGCTGTACCTGGTGCTGCGCAATCAGTTGCGCCACGGCCGCTTCGCCCATGCGCCGCTTATCAACCGTTTTAACGGCAAGCGCCTGTTCGAGCGTGGCCTGGTCATCATGATGCGTTGGGCCCGGCGCCTGGAGCGCTTCATCAGCACCCGGCGCTTGCAGACCCAGTTGTTTTGGCTGGTGCTGGCGGCGGTGCTGGCCGGCCTGATCCCCATGCTCCACAGTTCCCTGAGCTGGGGCGACCGGCCGAAGATCCCCGGTTCCATCGTGTTCGTCACCCTCTGGCTGCTGGCTATCGCCTGCGCCCTCGGCGCCGCGTGGCAGGCCAAGTACCACCGGCTCGCGGCCCTGACCATGGTCAGCGTCTGCGGCCTGATGACCTGCGTGACCTTCGTCTGGTTCTCCGCGCCAGACCTGGCCCTGACCCAGTTGGTGGTTGAGGTGGTGACCACGGTGCTGATCCTGCTGGGCCTGCGCTGGTTGCCACGGCGCATCGAAGAGGTCTCGCCATTGCCCAGCAGCCTGCGCAAGGCACGGATGCGGCGCCTGCGCGATTTGCTGCTGTCCACAGTGGTCGGCGGCGGCATGGCGTTGTTGTCCTACGCGATGCTGACGCGCCAGACCCCCAACGACATTTCCTCTTTCTACCTCAGCCGCGCCCTGCCTGAAGGCGGCGGCAGCAATGTGGTGAATGTGATGCTGGTGGATTTCCGGGGTTTCGACACTCTGGGCGAAATCACCGTGCTGGCCGCCGTGGCGCTTACCGTCTACGCCCTGCTGCGCCGCTTCCGCCCACCCAAGGAGAGCATGCAGCTCCCCGCCCAGCAGCGCCTACTGGCGCCGGACGTGGTCACCGACCTGGTCAACCCACGCCAGGCCAGCGACACCGCGCTGGGCTTCATGATGGTGCCGGCGGTGCTGGTACGCCTGCTGCTGCCGATTGCCCTGGTGGTGTCGTTCTACCTGTTCATGCGCGGGCACAACCAACCTGGCGGTGGTTTTGTCGCCGGGCTGGTGATGTCGGTGGCGTTCATCCTGCAGTACATGGTCGCCGGCACGCAGTGGGTCGAGGCGCAGATGAGCCTGCGCCCCATGCGCTGGATGGGCACCGGGCTGCTGTTCGCCAGCGTCACGGGGTTGGGCGCCATGGCGGCGGGCTATCCGTTCCTGACCACCCACACCTGGCACTTTGCACTGCCGCTTTTGGGGGATATCCATATCGCCAGCGCGCTGTTCTTCGATGTGGGCGTGTACGCGGTGGTGGTCGGCTCCACCCTGTTGATTCTCACTGCCCTGGCGCACCAATCGGTGCGTGGCCACAAGCCTGGCACCCCATCCAAACCCGTCCTCGCGCCTGGAGCCGCCTAATGGAAGAAGTCATTGCAATTGCCATTGGGGTGCTCGCCGCGTCCGGCGTCTGGCTGGTGCTACGGCCACGGACGTTCCAAGTGGTGATGGGCCTGTGCCTGCTGTCTTATGGGGTCAACCTGTTCATTTTCAGCATGGGCAGCCTGTTTATCGGCAAGGAGCCGATCATCAAGGACGGCGTGCCGCAGGATTTGCTCAACTACACCGACCCGTTGCCCCAGGCCCTGGTGCTTACGGCCATCGTCATCAGTTTCGCCATGACCGCCCTGTTCCTGGTGGTCTTGCTGGCCTCCCGGGGCTTGACCGGCACCGACCATGTCGATGGCCGGGAGCCTAAAGAATGAACGGGATGACCCACCTGATCGCTGCGCCCATCCTGTTGCCGCTGCTCACCGCCGCGTTGATGCTGATGCTGGGCGAGAAGCGGCGCCCGCTCAAGGCGCGCCTGAACCTGTTCTCCAGCATTCTGGGGCTGGGTATCTCCATCGCCCTGCTGCAATGGACGATGCGCACCGAGGTGCCCGGCGCCATCGGCGTCTACCTGCCGGGCAACTGGCAAGTGCCCTTCGGCATCGTGCTGGTGGTCGATCGTCTGTCGGCACTGATGCTGGTGCTGACCGGGATCATCGGCGTGTGCGCCCTGCTGTTTGCGATGGCGCGCTGGGACCGTGCCGGTTCGAGCTTCCACGCCTTGTTCCAGATCCAGTTGATGGGTCTGTATGGCGCGTTCCTCACGGCGGATCTGTTCAACCTGTTCGTGTTCTTCGAGGTACTGTTGGCCGCCTCCTACGGCTTGATGCTCCACGGCTCTGGGCGCCCGCGGGTGTCGGCGGGCCTGCACTACATCTCGATCAACCTGCTGGCCTCTTCGCTGTTTCTGATTGGCGCGGCGCTGATTTATGGGGTGACCGGCACCCTGAACATGGCCGACCTGGCGCTGAAGATTCCCCTGGTGCCCGAGGCCGATCGCGGCCTGCTGCACGCCGGTGCGGGAATCCTGGCCGTGGCGTTTCTGGCCAAGGCCGGGATGTGGCCGCTGAATTTCTGGCTGGTGCCGGCCTACTCCGCCGCCAGCGCACCGGTGGCGGCAATGTTCGCGATCATGACCAAGGTTGGCGTGTACACCTTGCTGCGCCTGTGGACCTTGCTGTTTTCCGGGCAGGCCGGCGCCTCGGCGTACTTTGGCGGCGATTGGCTGATCTACGGGGGTATGGCCACCATTGTCTGCGCCGCCCTGGCGATTCTCGCCGCCCAGCGCCTGGAGCGCATGGCCAGCCTGAGCATCCTCGTCTCCGCCGGGATCCTGCTGTGCGCCGTCGGTTTCGCCCAGCCCAGCCTGGTTGCAGCGGCGCTGTTCTACCTGGTCAGCTCGACCCTGGCCTTGAGCGCACTGTTCTTGCTGGCCGAGTTGATCGAGCGCTGCCGTTCGGTCCATGAATCGGCATTGGAAGACGAGGCCGAAGCCCTGCCGCGCATCCCGGCATCGGCGCAACCGATCAAGGGCACCAACCTCGATGACGATCAAAAAGCCGTAGTCGGCCAGGTAATCCCCTGGACCATGGCGTTCCTGGGCCTGAGCTTCATCGCCTGCGCGCTGCTGATTATCGGCATGCCGCCACTGTCGGGGTTTATCGGCAAGCTGAGCCTGATGAGCGCCCTGCTCAACCCCATGGGCCTGGGCGCCGACAGCGACGCGCCGATCCCGGGCGCGGCCTGGGGCCTGCTGGCGCTGCTGATTCTCTCGGGGTTGGCGTCGTTGATCGCCTTCTCGCGCCTGGGCATCCAGCGCTTCTGGACCCCCGAAGAACGCCCCTCGCCGTTGCTGCATCGCCTGGAGTGCGTGCCCATCATCTTGCTGGTGGGCCTGAGCATCGGTATGACCTTCAAGGCCGAGCCGCTGCTGCGCTACACCCAGGCCGCCGCGCAGAGCCTGAATAACCCCGAGCAATACGTGATGGCCGTGCTCGGCACCCGGGCAGTTCCCAGCCCCGAAGCCCGTGCCGCAGGCGCGCAGGTGCAACCATGAAACGTCTGTTCCCGGCTCCCTGGCTGTCCCTGGCGCTCTGGCTGTTGTGGCTGGTGCTGAACCTGTCCTTGAGCGCTGGCAATCTGCTGCTCGGCGCGCTCCTGGGGCTTGTCGCGCCCTTGATGATGCGGCCGTTGCGGCCGCTGCCAATCCGCATCCGCCGCCCCGGTGTGATCCTGCGCCTGGTCCTGCGGGTGGGCCAGGATGTGCTGGTGTCCAACTTGTTGGTGGCGTGGGGCGTGCTCAGGGCCGGGCGCTGCCCGCCGCGCTCGCGCTTTGTCAAAGTGCCGCTGCAACTGCGCGACGCCAATGGCTTGGCCGCGCTGTCGATGATTACCACGGTAGTGCCCGGCACGGTGTGGTCGGAACTGGCCCTGGACCGCAGCGTATTGCTGCTGCACGTGTTCGACCTGGATGACGAAGCGCGGTTTATCCAGCATTTCAAGGCGGCCTATGAGCGGCCATTGATGGAGATCTTTGAATGAGCCCCCTGCTCGCCAACGCGATACTCGTGAGCCTGTTCATTTTTTCCCTGGCCATGGTCCTGACCCTGGTGCGCCTGTTCCAGGGCCCCTCGGCCCAGGACCGGGTTCTGGCGCTGGACTACCTGTACATCATCGCCATGCTGATGATGCTGGTGCTGGGCATCCGCTACGCCAGTGACACCTACTTCGAGGCCGCGCTGCTGATCGCCCTGCTGGGTTTTGTCGGCTCGTTTGCCTTGGCCAAGTTCCTGCTGCGCGGCGAGGTGATCGAATGAGCAGCGTCAGCCAATTGTCGATCTGGATCGAACTACCGGTGGGCATCCTCTTGGTGCTCAGCAGCCTGTTCACCCTGGCAGGCGCCTGGGGCATGGTGCGCATGAAGGACTTCTTCCAGCGCATGCACCCGCCGGCCCTGGCCTCCACACTCGGGGCGTGGACCGTGGCGCTGGCCTCGATCCTCTACTTTTCGGCGCTCAAGGAGGGCCCCGTGCTGCATGCCTGGCTGATCCCGATCCTGCTGTCGATCACCATGCCGGTGACCACCCTGCTGCTGGCCCGGGCGGGTCTGTTCCGCAAGCGCATGGCCGGCGACGATGTGCCGGCGGAAATCAGCAGCCGCCGCACCGATGGCGGCAATTAACCCCAGGCCACTGCCAACAAGCCCAGGCCCAGCAACACGCACAGCGGCGAGTAGGCCCAGGTATCGCGGCGGGCAAAGGTGGAACCGCGGATACGCTTGAAAAAACCCACGGCCTTGAAATCGCCAATGGCCCGCAGGAACATCCCCAGGGCCACCGCACTGAGAAACCACTGCAAGGCCCCATGGGTGATGGCCGGCAAGCCCAGGCCGGCGCGCAGGCACACCAGGGTGGCAATCACCCACAGCACCACCGCCACCTTGAACGTGCCCGCAGGCGTGGGCACGAATGCCGGGCGCATTTCCCCGGTTTTGCCCGGCACCTTGGGCACCGCCGCATCACACCCCGCCTTGCCGCCCAGCGACCAATAGACGTGAACCAGGCTGAGCACGGCGAACACCGCCGCCAACGTGTAGGCAATCAAAAGCGTCATGAACCGTCTTCCTTGCGATCAAGAGGAAGCAAAGCATGCCTGCGCGCGGGGGATTTTGTAAGGCTCAGTTGCCGGCGCTGGCCTGCAATTGCGCCAGTTCCCGGCGCACCATGTTCGCGTAGGCCGGCGGGCGCAGGCTGTAGAGCTGGGCGGCGACCCAGTTCAGCCATGCAGCCTGCAGGGTGGCCTTTTGCGCGAAGAGTTGCTGCGCCTGGGCCTTGGCGCTGGCCTCATGCTCACGGTGAAAGTCGGCACGCCCAGGGAGTGTCACTCGCTGGCCTTGAAGGTCAGTTCGCCCTTGCGCCATTTGGCGGCTTTGGCCGTGGCGGCCTTGAGGGACTTGGTAAGGCCTTCGCTCAGTTGTTGGTGGGCGGCGAACACCGTCACCACGCTCTGCCCTTCCTTGAACACGATGCCGTGACCGTCGGCGGTGGTAACAAAGGCGTAGTCACCCAGGCCATAAACCGTGAGCTTGATTTCGCGGAACTTGATTTCCAGCTTGCCGCCTTCACGGCTGGGCAACACCGCGGCGCGAAAATGATCGCCGACCTTGAGTTCCAGCCCAGGCTTGTCATCGACTACCAGCGCGGTTTCGGTGTCGAGTTCGGCAATGTAAATGCCTTCGGCGGTTTGTTCGGTGATGTAAACAAAACGTGATTGAAACTGTTTGACCAGTTTTGCGCGTAAATCGCCGAGCACGAACAACGCGTGCATATCCAGATTACTTACTGCCAAGGAGACGTCCCCGAATATAAAAATGACTCCGCCTGCGCGAACGGCAGACAGCACAAAAAAACGACCAGGTCGACAGTGTCACCCTATGGGCTAAGGCTCATCCCCCTGAGAACCGGCCCAGGAAGCCTAACGGAGCGAGGTCGATACTGCGCGCTTAAGCAGTCATCAGGCCTTGTAGGAATTCACCCCTATAGCGTCCAGAAAAAAATGGACTATCGATCCTGGGGAAAAACCGCGACAAAAAAAGCACTTTTCCGGCAGAAGGCATGCAAAAAAATGCCTTAGATAAAAGGCAGCCGCTGCGCAAAGAACGCAATTCTAGAGCAGCGACGCTGACCGAAACCAGCTATTCAACGAATTTACGCCGGTACGAACCGAGAAAAGGACTTCCCATGCACACTTTCCAACCTTGCGCGCAACACCCCCTCACCCGCATCGGCAATCAGGTGCCCAGCGCCAGTACCACAGACTTTTCTGCCCAGCCGGAGCGCGAATATATACCTTTGCTGCGTTATCAAGTGATACCTGCAGGTAAGAATTTTTTCCATATCCAGGAGATATCCACGGGTCGGATACGAGGATTCCGACGTCTTCATCGTGAGGCTTGTGCTCTGGCCCGGCATTTGGAAGAACTTATCTGACGTCTACACAGCCCCGACAGCCCTGTTGTTTTGTCGTCCCCCTGACTTAACTCAGCTACCGCCGGGCAACAACTGCCATACTGCCCCGATTCTTGAGGGGGGCCTGCCAGCCACCCCTCAAAACCCACAATAATTTCCAGGGGAACGCGCTACGTGACGGAATTTGATATCGGTGAGTTTTTCATCCATGGCGAGGCCAGGGAAGTGGAAGGCGAATTCCAGGCAGTGATCGTGATGCGCGCCAAGCCGCCGCTGAAAACCGTGACTTGCCATCAGGTCGAGAAAGATCGCTGGTTCAAGACCGCCGAAGTCGCCGCCGTGGCCGCGCGGGAAGCGGCGCTGTCACTCAAGGCCGCCGTTGACCAGGGTGCGTTGAACGCCTGATACCGAGCGCCGGGCCTTCAGAATGCGCCCGGCAGACCGATACAGCAGGCGAGCCCCCGTTTAAGAGCATCATGATGATTAACTTGAATCCGCCCGCTCGCCTGCCCGAGACCCTCGCCCCTACGGCGCCCGTCTTCCAGGAAGCCGCTGTGCCTCTGAACGCCAGAATGCCCAGCACCTCAGCCCCCAGCTCGGGCAGCACCCTGGAAGCGAAGAAAGAGCGGGTCAAGCAGCTGAAAAAACAGATCGAGCAACTGCAACAGAAGTTGCGCCGCGCCACTGCCCGCGCGGCGGCGGTGAAAAGTGCCCGCTACACCTCGCAAACCGCTCGGATGCAGGCCGTGTCCGCAGGCCAGGCCAAGGTGCTGGCCTTGAGCAGCGCAATCACCCTGGCCACCACGGCCCTGCTCCAGGCTGAAATCAGCCTGATCGGCACCGTAGACACCTCGGCCTGAAGCCTCAGCGCGGCGCCTCGGGTTTGTAGCCCAGGCGCAAGCCGCCCCAATGCCGGCCCTTGAGCATGATCGGCACTGACAGGTCGTGCATCAGTTCGCCAGTATCGCGGGTGTAGGTCTGCAACAGCACAGCCTGCTCATGGCTACCGCAACGGATGCCGGTGCGGTCGGCGAATTTGCGCTTGGTGCGGTTGCCCACCGCGTCCACCTGCTGGTCGCCCGTCAGCGGTTGGCTGAACACCTTGTTGTGGGTCGGCACATAGCCCTGTTGAGTGCAGGCGATGGCAAACACCAGGCCATCGTGGCGCGGCAGCAGCGACTCCTGGATCGGCGGCAGGACCTGATCGGTGTAGCGGTCGAAGCGGGTCTGGTATTTGGTGGGCGACGTGTTGGGAATGGCCTGGTAATGGCGGTCGAACAAATCGTCGAGGCTGATGCGGCCCTGGTCGATGTCCGCCTCGAACTGCTCGGCAATCCGGCTCGCGCCTTCGCGGGCCAGGTCGTAGACACGCTGGTGGTAGTCATCCAAGCCCACTTCCGCCAGGCGTTCGCTGATGGTTTCGGCCTGGCCTTCCATCTGCACCGCCGCCACGGCCAGGTTTTGCGTTTGCTGGTCGCTGATGGCCAGGTCGCTGCGCATCTGCTCCACGGCGTGGAACAGGCTGTCGAGTTGCTCGCGGTTGGTTTGCGCGCCCTTGGCGATGTCGCTGACCTGATCCTCCACCCCCGCCGCAAGGCGCGCGATGTGGTCCAGGGACTGGCCGGTGAGCTCCACCTGCTCCACGCCGGTGTTGAGGTCGGTGGACAACTGGCGGATCTGCTCCACCACTTGGGCCGTGCGCTGCTGGATATCGGCCACCATCACCCCGACCTCATCGGTGGCCGTGGCAGTACGCCCGGCCAAACCGCGCACCTCGTCCGCTACCACGGCAAAGCCGCGCCCGTGTTCGCCGGCCCGTGCCGCCTCGATAGCCGCGTTGAGGGCCAGCAGGTTGGTCTGGTTGGCGATGGACTGGATCACCAGGGTCACCCGCTGGATTTCCTCGCTGCGCACGCTCAGGGCCTCGATCAACTGGCGGCTGTCGCTGGCGCGCTGGCTGAGCAGGTGCATGCGGCTGATGGACTCGGCCAGCACCGCCCGCCCCTGGGCGCTGCTCTGGTGCGCCTCGCTGGCCGCGCTCAGGGCCTGGAGGCTGAGTTGGGAGGTGGTTTTCTCGGTGTCGATCATCACCTCGGCGCTGCCGACGATGCGGTCGGCGGCATCCAGTTGCGACTGCAACTTGCCCGCCAGTTGCTTGACCGCATAGGCCACGCCAGCGGCAGACAGTGCGTTATGGCTGGTGGTGTAAGACAGGTCTCGCGTCAGTGCGGCCATGTTTGTGTCCGCTTGTGGCTCGACGTCCTCGGTGGCCTTGCGCAAGCGCAGGCGCGGCAGCCAGACGATCACTATGGCCAGCGGCAGGCACAGGTAGGCAGGCCAGCCACCCAGGGCCATGGCGGCGAACAACGCAGTGAGGCCCAGGCTTTGCAGGGTCGGCGCCCACCAGCGCGCCGGGGAGCGGGCCTTGGAAGGCTGGACCAGGGATCCATCTCTTGTCATGTCTATTATCCCGCTGCTTTTTATTGTGTCCGGATTAAACGCCACTATCAGGCCATTATCCATGGTCCCTTAGTCGTGGGTTTGCAGCAGATCAATACAAGTGCGTGGCGCGGGATGCAACCGTCGCCCGCGCGGCGGGCAAAGGCTGGCAGAACGGGGATCAGGCTTGACGCTGGTGCTTGTCGATTTGCTCGTGGCGCTCTTGCGCTTCGATGCAGTACTTGGTGGTCGGGCTAATCAGCAGGCGCTTGAGGCCGATCGGCTCGCCGCTGTCGTCGCACCAGCCAAAGGTATCGTCGGCGATCCGGCCCAGGGCCATTTCCAACTGCGGCAGCATGCGCTGGTCGCGGTCGATGACGTTCACCAGCCAGTGACGTTCTTCCTCGACCGACGCCGCGTCAGCCGGGTCGGCCGGGGTGTCCAGGCTTTCAATGGCAATGCGGCTCTGCTCGATACGCTCGTGGGTTTCGACCTTCATGCCCTGCAACAGCTCGGTGAAGAAAGCCAGTTGCTCGGCATTCATGTAGTCATCCGCCGGCATGGCCAGCAACTTATCCTTTGTCATTGATTTCTCTATAAAAAATACGTGCATTAAGGCGAATAAGGGAGCGTTCCGCTCGACCTCTGCAGGCCATCGCAAAGGCGCCATACATTCCAAGCGCCACCCGGCACTCAATTTACGAGGGGCGGCAGTCTAAGGCCGACTTGAGGGCGCAGCAACTGAAATGACAGCGAATGTGTCCTACAACAGCGTTTCAGTGCGCTGGCGCAGGGTTTGGGCGGTCATCGGAGTGCGTTTATAGCAATAAATTCAATGATTCGGGGCGCCAGGCAAGACAAACCGCTATCGCAACCCCCCCCTGCTGGCTTACTTTCAGGCACAAAAAATCGCTTTCACACTGGCCGATACTCTGGGGGCTTACTTACGTTTGTAGCTTTTATTACCCGCAGGTGTCAGGCAGTACACACCGCCTCGCGGCCCGGTGCAGAAGCTGCCCGTGCCACAGGCACAGCCCTCGGCGTCTTGCACCAGAGTGTTGGCCCGGGTCGCGGTACTGCCGCCGTATCGGGCCGAGCAACTTCTTTTTGAAGCACTGATGGAGCCGTCGTTGCACAGAAACAGCTCGCCATCGCAGCGGTCGATACCGCCTTTCTTGCCCGAACATGGCGTGTTGCCGGCCCAGGCATCGGCGCTGATGAGCAACGACAAAGCGACCACAAGTAACGGCATCCAGCCACGGCATTTGAGTGCGCCCACGGTTCAACATCCTTTTTGAGAGATGGCCTAATGATATCAGCGTTTTTTCGCCCCACGGGGGTTTAACCGATGAGCCGCGTGCTCATCATCGACAGCGACACGGCTACGGCCCGGCAACTGGGCGCCGTGCTCCAGAGCCTTGGCCTTGAATGGGATTGGCGCAGCGACCCGCGCGAAGGCCTCGAGTGCGCGGTGGGCGGCCAGTATGCGCTCATCATCCTCGCCCCCTCCCCGGCAGGCCTGGATGCGGCAGCCATGGCCAGCACCCTGCGCGCCCTCGGCGTATTGACGCCGCAGTGGGTGTTGGACAACCCGCCACCAGCGCCTGCGGACTTGCTCGCCGGCGTGCGCCGTTTACTGCAAGCGCGGCCCGCAGGGCCTGGGGAGCGGCTGCGCCTGGCCAACCTGGAACTGGACTTGCGCCAACGCCAGGCCCACCGCGCAGGCCAACTGCTGGCCCTGCAACCTACCGAATACAAAGTATTGGAATGCCTGATGCGCCACAGCGGCACCCTGCTCTCACGCCAGCGAATTTTTGAAACCGTGTGGGGGTATCGCTTCGACCCGGGTACCAACCTGATCGACGTGCATATCGCACGTCTACGCCGCAAGGTCGATAGGCCGGGGCAGATTGCGTTGATCCGCACCGTGCACGGGCGCGGGTACTTAATGGTGGCGCCCGCCTGAGTCGCCTCCGGCTCCTTTTAACCGCAGGCCCAGGCCTGACATGGCTACATCGCCGCGAGGCCGTTGCTTTGCAGCTCGTAGCGCAGTTCTTCGATCAGGGCATCGACGTCCCGGGAGGTCATCAAGCGCTCCAGGCGCAGCCCTGTCACTACCAGGTCCACACGATCACTGTAGGGGTCATAGATACGCACGGTCAGCGACGGTCCCGGATGCACATCGCACTCACAAGCCAGGGGCTCGAAACTGCGGGCCAGGGTTTCACGCAACGCGGCAAGAGCAGTCAATGGCGAACCCTCGGCAGGGGCGCCGTCAACGTCCATTGGCACAGGCCCGCGTGGCGCGGGAGGCAGGTTTGTTGGTACATGGCCTTTCCTTTTATGGCTTCGAATCGACGACGACACCCCCATGGGCGGTGTCGCCAGTCCAAAGATTAGGAAACGCTCACGCCAGGCAACAGCCGAATTTGCACCGCTTGTACTAGTGCATTTGCACCCAGGGCTTATTTGCTGCCACGCCGCTCCCCGGCGAACAGGCCGCGCTCACGGGCCCAGACAATCGCCTCGCTGCGGCTGTGCACGTCGAGTTTGGAGTACACCGTGGCCACGTGATTGCGCACGGTGTTGGGCGCCAGGCCCAGGCGTGCGGCCACTTCTTTATCGGCCAGGCCTTCGCAGATCAAGCGCAGCACATCGCGCTCGCGGGCCGTAAGGTCGGTGAAGGACACACTCGAAGGTGTGGCCGAGCGCACGCTCTTCACGTTGGCGAGTTTTTCGATCAGGGTCTGGCTGAACCACGAGGCGTCCTGCATCACCTCTTCAATGGCGGCCACCAGCTCAAGCTCGGTGCGCTTGCGCTCGGTGATATTCATCAGCACCAGCAAGTAACAGGCGCTGTCGTGGATGCTGACCGTGTCCGCCGACACCACGCAATCGATCAACCCGGCCTGTTTGCTGCGGATCTTCAGGTCATGGCCCTCGACACTGCCGTTTTTTTGCAACTGGGCGAACAGCCGCGAGCAGGCTTGCTGGTCGTCGATCACACCTATTTCGTCCACGGTTTTACCCAGCAACTCCTGCGCGCTGTAACCGGTAATGGTGAGGAAGGCTTCGTTGACGTCCAGCAGGCACTGGTCCTCGGCGCGGCACACCAGGGTCGGCACGGGCGTGAGGCGAAACGACTTGGCAAAGCGCTCCTCGCTTTGGCGCAATGCCAGTTCGGCGCGGCGCCGCGGCTCCAGGTCCATAAAGGAAAACAGCATGCAGTCCTGGCCGTTCAAATCCAGCGGCTGGCCCGCGACGATCACCAGTTTGCTGCTGCCATCGGGCAGGCGCAGTTCGGCCTGCATCTGCGGGATGGTCGCGCCCCGGCTCAGGCGTTCGACGGCCAGGTCCTTGTCGTCGGCGCCTTCAAGCACATCCAGTTCGTACACCGAGCAGCCGATCACCTGGTCGCGGCCGTAGCCGGTCATCTCCACAAAGCCCTGGTTGACCTTGAGGTAGCGCAAGTCGCTGAGGCGGCAGATCACCGCCGGCGCGGGGTTGGCGTTGAAGGTTTTCTCGAAACGCTGCTCGGCGCCGGCCCACTCGGTGGCGTCGCTGAGGATCAGCACCAAAGACTCCGGCTCGCCGCTGCGATCGGTGAGGATCATGCTGCGGATGCGATGCACCCACGTGCGCTCGGGCGTGGCGCGGCGCACCACTTCCACCAACAGGTCGCTGAACACTTCGCCCTTGGCGACGCGGCTGATGGGGTAGTTGTCGACGGACAGAGGGTGGTTGTTGCGATAGCGCAGGGCGAAATGCCGGGCGTACTCGCGGGCATTGGCACCCAACTCGCTGACCTGGCTGACGCCGTGCATGGCCAGCGCAGCGTCATTGGCCCAGAGGATGCTCTGGTCGGTTTCCATCAGGATCACGCCGTCCGACAGGCCGGAAATGATCTGTTGCAACTGGCGGCGCGTGGTTTCGGTGGCTAGAACGTCCCGGCTCATGGCATCTCCTCAAAGTGCATGAAGAGTACGACCGCGGGCGGTGGCGATCGTGCGCCTGACGTTTGTAGCAAGCGGGCGAGCCCGCTTGCTACAACAACGGCATCAGGCGCTGCTGGTTTGCGCGTTGCTGGCCTTGGGGCTGCGCAGCGGCTCGGCGGTTTCTTCTACCAGGGAAATCTCGTTGCCTTCGGCATCGTGCAGCTTGCCGCCCTTGAAGTAGTCGCCCTCGCGCAGCGCCGCGATGTCCTGGAAGCACAGGCTGCGCTCGGTGCCGGCGACGAACACCGACTGCTGGTCGGAGTTGCCGGCCTTGAAGTGGTTGAAGGTCAGGTTCAGGACGATGGCCATGATCGCCGAGGAACTGATGCCGGAATGAAAAATGGTCGCAAACCAGCTCGGGAAGTGGTCGTAGAAGTTCGGCGCGGCGATGGGGATCATGCCAAAGCCAATGGAGGTGGCGACGATAATCAGGTTCATGTTGTTACGGTAATCGACCTTGGACAGGCTGCGGATACCGCTGGCCGCCACGGTGCCGAACAGCACGATTCCGGCGCCGCCCAGTACCGAGGTGGGCACTGCGGCAATCACCCGGCCCATCACCGGCAACAGGCCGAGGATCACCAGGATCAAGCCACCGGTGGCCACCACATAGCGGCTCTTGACCCCGGTCACCGCCACCAGGCCCACGTTCTGGGCGAACGCGCTCTGGGTGAACGACCCGAACACCGGGGCGAACATGCTCGACAGCATGTCGGCGCGCAGGCCATTGCCCAGGCGCTTGGAATCGACCTTGGTGTTGATGATTTCACCCACAGCCAGGATATCGGCGCTGGTTTCCACCAGCGTCACCATGACCACGATGCACATGGACAGGATGGCCGCCACATGGAACGTGGGCATGCCGAAGTGGAACGGCGTGGGGAAACCAAACATCGGGCCCTGGGTGACGGTGGAGAAATCCGCCATGCCCAGCGCCACGGCAATCAGGGTGCCGATGACCATCGCCAGCAGGATCGACAGGCGGGAAATGGTGGCGCTGCCGATTTTGCTCAAGAACAGCACCAGCACCAGGGTGATGGCCGCCAGGCCGATGTTGGCCATGCTGCCGAAGTTTTCGGCGCGGCTGTTGCCGCCCATGGCCCAGCGTGCCGCCACGGGCATCAGCGTCAGGCCGATGGTGGTGATGACAATGCCGGTGACCAGGGGCGGAAAGAACTTGGTGATCCGCGAAAACACCGGGGTTATCAAGAGCCCGATCAACGACGCGACAATCACCGCCCCCAGGATCGCCTGGATACCGCCACCGCCATCGCTGCCGACAATCGCCACCATGGTCGCCACGCCGGCAAAGGACACGCCCTGCACCAGCGGCAACTGGCAACCGAAAAACGGCAGGCCCAGGGTTTGCAACAGCGTCGCCAAGCCGCCGGCGAACAGCGACGCGGCGATCAGCAGGCCGATGTCCGCCGGCGAAAGCCCGGCCGCCTGGCCGACGATCAGTGGCACGGCCACGATCCCCCCGTACATGGTCAACACGTGTTGCAGGCCATAGGCCATGTTGGCGCCCACGCCCAAGTTCTCGTCTTCGGGCCGCTGCGGTGAAACAGGAGGGGTATTCATGGTGTGAGGGTTCTCTCTGTTTTTTGTTATGGCGCCACTGTATGCAACATTCAGAACAACTGTCTATAGAGTTGTATACAATTTGTCGCGCCATCGCCTTGACCCTGGCACCCAACCTGTGATCCAGAGCCTGCGACCACCGATCCGCCAACGGATCTCGTGCCGGTCGAAACCGACCAGCGGTCAGCCTGTGCAAACCCCTTGCCAGCCTACGCCTGGGAGGAAGCGGGCCAGCCTGCGCGGGGGTGCGCAGCAGCTTTAAAACAGGGGTTAGCCGCAAGCCGAATGGCGGCCGCTACGCAGCCGGGCGCGGGCGATCCCGCTTGCTACAGGAAGACATGTACGCAATTTCCGAAGGCTTTGTTTCTGATTAAACACACGCGCAGGCCCACTCTTAATGAAGGTTGCGCCCAACCCTAGTGCACAATCGCGCCTCCCGCCCGCCATCGGGCAATCCGCGGGTGATCGGCGACGGATCGGCACTCTATTAATGAAAGGCGACGGGGACGTGTCGTTGCGGGAGGCTACGCAGAGGAGAAATTCGTATACCATATCCGCACCTCACTTCGAACGATCGCCACCGTGACCCTACCTAAACTCAACGCGCCGGACCTGGGCAACACGCCTTCGACTTCGGAAATCATCACCCGGCACCTGCGCGACGCCATCGTCGCCGGGCATTTCGACGAGGACGAGCCGATCCGCCAGGACGACATCGCCCGCCAGTTCAATGTCAGCAAAATCCCCGTGCGCGAAGCCCTCAAACGCCTGGAGGCCGAAGGCCTGGTGATCTTCCAGCGCAACCGCGGGGCGATGGTCACGCGTATTTCCGAGCCGGAACTGGCGCAGATGTTCGAGGTGCGCATGCTGCTCGAAGACAAGGTGCTGCGCCTGGCCATCCCCAACATGACCGAAGAAACCTTTACCCGCGCCGAAAGCATCTGCCAGGAATTCATCGGCGAAAACGACGTGGGCCGCTGGGCCGAACTGAACTGGGAACTGCACGCCTGCCTCTACGAACCGGCGCAGCGGCCGTTTCTGGTGAGCCTGATCCGCTCGGTCAACGACAAGCTGGAGCGCTACCTGCGCATGCAAATGAGCCTCTCGGCGGGCAAGGAGCGGGCCGACCACGAACACCGCGACATCCTCGACGCCTGCCGCGCCAAGGACGTGGAACGCGCCGTGGCCCTGCTGGACGAACACATCGCCGGCGTCTGCGCCACCCTGCTCGAACACTTGCCCCGGGCCAACTGAAACACGCCTGCCATAGGCCGCCATCGCGAGCAGGGCTCGCTCCCACAGTTGAACTGTGGTGTGGGTGAGATTTTCATTTTTCCTCGGTGGGAGCGAGCCCCTGCTCGCGATAGAGCCTGAGGCGCGGTCGGCAGGCACGCCGCCACGCCCCATCACTGTGCTGATTTCGTCATCCGCCGCCACTAAATCCATCAAGCCGCCGCCCCCCGGCGCAGGCCACTCTGCAAGCCACTTACCTGAACGGACGTGGCCCCTTGATGAAACGCATCTCTGTGATCGACTCCCACACCGGCGGCGAGCCGACGCGCCTGGTGATCGACGGTTTTCCTGACCTGGGCAATGGCAGCATGGCCGAACGCCGCCAGTTGCTGAGCCAGCAGCACGACGCCTGGCGCGCCGCGTGCGTGCTCGAACCCCGGGGCAGCGATGTGCTGGTGGGCGCGCTGTTGTGCGCCCCGGTAGACCCCACGGCCTGTGCCGGAGTGATTTTTTTTAACAACACCGGCTACCTGGGCATGTGCGGCCACGGCACCATCGGCCTGGTGGCTTCCCTGGCCCATTTGGGCAAGATCGGCCCAGGCGTGCACCGCATCGAAACCCCGGTGGGCACGGTGGAGGCCACCCTGCACGGCGACCACTCGGTCAGCGTGCGTAACGTACCGGCTTATCGCTACCGCCAGGCCTTGGCCCTGGACGTGCCCGGCATCGGCGCCGTAGTCGGCGACGTGGCCTGGGGCGGCAACTGGTTCTTCCTGATAAGCGACCATGGGCTGGAGGTCAACGGGGGCAACCTCGACGCCCTCACCGCCTACACCTACGCCGTGCAGCAAGCCCTGGAGGCCCAGGGCATCCGTGGCGAAGACGGCGGTTTGATTGACCACATCGAGCTGTTCGCCGCCGATCCCCACGCCGACAGCCGCAACTTCGTCCTCTGCCCGGGCAAGGCCTACGACCGCTCGCCCTGCGGCACCGGCACCAGTGCCAAACTGGCGTGCCTGGCCGCCGACGGCAAGCTGCAAGCGGGGCAGATCTGGCGCCAGGCCAGTGTGATCGGCAGCGAGTTTGAAGGCTCCTTCGAGGTGGCCGGCGAGCGCATCGTGCCGACCATCCGCGGCCGCGCCTACATCAGCGCCGAAGCCACCCTGCTGATCGACCAGGACGACCCGTTCGCCTGGGGCATCCGCCTATGAGTCCGGGCGCCGTGGCCGACGTCATCGTTATCGGCGCCGGCATCATTGGCGCCGCCTGCGCCCAGGGCCTGGCCCGGCGCGGCTTGCGTGTGCTGGTGCTGGACGCCGGCCTGCCCGGCGCCACCGCCGCCGGCATGGGCCACTTGCTGGTGCTGGACGACAACCCCGCCGAACTGGCCCTGAGCCAATACTCGTTGCGGCGCTGGCGCCACATCGCCCAGGACCTGCCCCAGGGCTGCGCCTACCGCAGCAACGGCACCCTGTGGCTGGCGGCCAACGCCGAAGAAATGGCCGTGGCCCACAGCAAACACCTGAACCTGCGCGACCACGGCGAAGCCTGCGAGTTGATCGGCCGCGCCGAACTGCGCAAGCGCGAGCCGGCCCTGCGCGAAGGCCTGGAGGGCGGGTTGTTGATCCACGGTGACGGCATCCTTTACGCCCCGGCCACCGCCCAGTGGATGCTCGACGAAGCCAACATCCGCCAGCGCCAGGCGCGGGTGGTGGAAGTGGACGGCAACCGCGTGCGCCTGGCCGACGGCACCTGGCTCGGCGCCGAGGCCGTGGTGCTGGCCAATGGCATTGCCGCCAACGCGCTGTGCCCGGAACTGCCCATCGAACCGAAAAAAGGCCACCTGCTGATTACCGACCGCTACCCCGGCACCGTCACCCACACCCTGGTGGAACTGGGCTACGTCACCAGCGCCCACAACGCCAGCGGGCCGTCCACCGCGTGCAACATCCAGCCGCGCCCCACCGGGCAACTGTTCATCGGCGCCTCGCGGCAGTTCGGCACCACCGACCCGCAAGTCGAAGGCTGGATGCTGGCCAAGATGCTCAAGCGCGCCACCGAGTACATGCCGGGCCTGGCCGACCTCAACGCCATCCGCGCCTGGACCGGGTTTCGCGCCGCCAGCCCCGACGGCATGCCCCTGGTGGGCCACCACCCGCACCGCCCCGGCCTGTGGCTGGCGGTGGGCCATGAAGGCCTGGGCGTGACCACCGCCCCCGGCACCGCTGACCTGCTGGTGGCACAGCTGTTCAATGAGCCGCCGCCGCTGCCCCCGCACGCTTATTCGCCACAACGCTTTCTCGGAGAACCGCCCCATGCCTGACTTGACCCTCGACGGCCGTGCCCTGCACGTGGCCGCCGGCACCAGCGTGGCGGCGGCCCTGGCCCTGGGCGGCGACGGCAGCAGCCGCACTTCGGTCAGCGGCCGGCGCCGCGCACCGCTGTGCGGCATGGGCGTGTGCCAGGAATGCCGCGTCACCATCGACGGCCAGCGCCGCTTGGCTTGCCAGACCCTGTGCCGTGACGGCATGCACGTGGAGACCCGGCCATGAACGCATTCGCCGACCTGCTGATTATCGGCGCCGGCCCCGCCGGCATGGCCGCCGCCCTCGCCGCCGCCCCCAGTGGTGCGCGCATCGTGGTGCTGGACGACAACCCATTGCCCGGCGGGCAAATCTGGCGCGACGGCCCCCAGGCCAGCCTGCCCGCCCAGGCCCGCGCGATGCGCGAGCGCATGGCCGCGTGCGCCAACATCCGCCACTGCCCGGCCACCCGGGTGATCGCCAGCGCCGGGGCCAAGGCTCTGCTGGTGGAAGACCCGGAGCGCGGTTGGACCCTGGCCTACGACAAATTGATCCTGTGCACCGGCGCCCGCGAACTGCTGCTGCCCTTCCCCGGCTGGACCCTGCCCGGGGTGACCGGCGCCGGCGGCCTGCAAGCGCTTATCAAGGGCGGCGTGCCAGTGCATGGCGAACGCCTGGTGATCGCCGGCAGCGGCCCGTTGCTGCTGGCCAGCGCCGCCACCGCGCGGCACAACGGCGCCCAGGTGCTGCGCATCGCCGAGCAGGCCTCACGAGGCGCCGTGGCCGGGTTCGCCGCGCAGTTGCCGCGCTGGCCGCGCAAATGGCTGCAATCGTTCGCCCTGTTCGACCGCCATTACCGCACCGCCAGCCACGTGGTCGCGGTGCTGGGCAGCCACCGCGTCGAAGGCGTGCGCCTGCACCAGCAGGGCAAAATCGTCGAAATCGAATGCGAGCGCCTCGCCTGCGGTTTTGGCCTGATCCCCAATACCCAGCTCGGCCAGGCCCTGGGCTATGCCCTCGACGGCCAGGCCCTGGCGGTGGACGCCTGGCAAGCGGCGAGCCTGGCCGACCATTACGCGGCCGGGGAATGCACCGGGTTCGGCGGCAGTGAACTGGCCCTGGTGGAAGGCCGCATCGCCGGGCTTGCGGCGGTGGGCGAGCAGGACGCGGCGCGGCGCCTGTGGCCGACCCGCGCCCGTTGGCAGGGCTTTGCCCGCGCCTTGCACCACGCCTTCGCCCTCGACCCGGCACTCAAGACCCTGGCCGCCGACGACACCCTGGTGTGCCGCTGCGAAGACGTGCCCTATGCCGCCCTCGCCCAGCACCGCCAATGGCGCGAGGCGAAACTGGCCACCCGCTGCGGCATGGGCGCGTGTCAGGGCCGGGTGTGCGGCGGTGCCACGGCGCACCTGTTCGGCTGGCAGGCCCCGGCGCCACGGCCACCGTTCAGCCCGGCGCGCATCCAAACCCTGCTGAGCCTCGACGACCAGCCGCCGGCATGAAACCAAGGCTTTGCGCGGCACCGGCGAGTCACTATGATCCGGCAGGTCCCCATCAGGCCTGCCACGCCATGTACGTCTCGCTCAACAGCCTCACGCCGTGCGACCTGCCCAGCCTGCTGCGCAGCTTGCAACCCATCGCGCCGCTGCTCGACACCCTCACGGACGTGGTGTTCTTCATCAAGGACGACCAGGCGCGCTATGCCTTCGTCAACCAAACCCTGGCCCGGCGCTGCGGCTTCAAACACCGCCATGAACTGCTGGGGCGCACCGCCGAAAGCGTCTTCCCCGAACGCTTCGGCCCGCTCTACACCGAGCAGGACCGCCGCGTGCTGGCCAGCGGCCGGGAACTGGCCGATCAACTGGAGCTGCACTTGTACTTCGGCAACCAACCGGTGTGGTGCCTGACCCACAAACTGGCCCTGCGCGACGAACAGGGGCGCATCGTCGGCCTGGCCGGGATCTCCCGCGACCTGCAATTGCCCCAGTCCAGCCACCCGGCGTTCCCCAAACTGGCGGCGGTGGACGCCCACATCCGCCAGCATTTCGCCCGCCCCGTGAGCCTGGCCGAACTGACTGCCCTGGCCGGGCTCTCGGTGGCGCAACTGGAGCGCCACTGCAAGCGGATCTTCCAGCTCACGCCCCGGCAGATGATCCACAAGGCGCGCCTGGAAGAAGCTTCGCGCCTGCTGCTGGAACACGAGCTGCCCATCACCGACATCGCCCTGCGCTGCGGCTACACCGACCACAGCGCCTTCAGCCGCCAGTTCCGCGCCCTCACTGGGCTATCGCCGAGCCAGTACCGCGAGAGCCATCGCTGACACTGCGGGGCTTGCCCGCAATGGGGCCCATACCGCCGACAGATCGTCACTGCCCAGAAGGCCGCCATCGCGAGCAAGGCTCGCGCCCACGAAAGTGGCCCCCAAAGCCCCACACACAACCCTGTGGGAGCGAGCCGGCTCGCGACGCGGCCGACATAGCCGTGCCAGAAATACCGCCGCCCAGGCCAGCCCACTTGCACAGAAGATCACGCACAGGCCCATGCCCCAGGTGTTCCTTTAAAGCGCGCCACAGTGGGGCGATGCTCCCTTATGTAACACCCGGTTTTACCCTACGCCCCACCCGCCTCCATTCCGCGCTTTGTAGCGCAGCCTTGTAGGACATACGCCATAAGGCCCAGTTAAAAATTACCGGCAAATATCAGAAACAGGCACGCGGATTGCTAAATAAATATCGTATACGAAATTCCCAATACGATAGCCAACAGCACCTTCCCCACCACGAGGCCTCTATGAAAAACCCCGCATTTGCCGTAGCCCTCAGCGCTGTTCTCAGTTCTTCCTTTATGGCCACCGCCCACGCCGACAAACTCGATGACATCATCGGTTCCGGCAAGCTGCGCTGTGCCGTGACCCTGGACTTCCCGCCCATGGGTTTTCGTGACGAGGCCAACAAACCCGCCGGTTTCGACGTGGACTACTGCAACGACCTGGCCAAGGTGCTGGGAGTGGACGCCGAGATCGTCGAGACGCCGTTCCCTGACCGCATCCCGGCGTTGGTGTCCGGCCGCGCCGATGTGATCGTCGCCTCCACCTCCGACACCCTGGAGCGGGCCAAGACCGTGGGCCTGACCGTGCCTTACTTCGCCTTCCAGATGGTGGTGCTGACCCGCGACAACACGGGCATCAACAGCTTCGCCGACATCAAGGGCAAACCCTTGGGCAACACCAGCGGCACCTATGAAGCCATCGCCCTGGAAAAAGACGTGAAGTCATGGGGCACCGGCAGTTTCCGCGCCTATCAGTCGCAGAACGACACCCTGCTGGCCGTGGCCCAAGGCCATATCGACGCCACCGTGGTCACCAACACCGTGGCCGCCGCCACCATCAAGTCGGGCAAGTACAAGGGCCTGAAAGTGGCCGGCAACGCGCCGTATGTGGTCGATTACGTGTCCCTGGGCGCCAAGCGCAACGAGTACGGCCTGCTCAACTACCTCAACCTGTTCGTCAACCAGCAAGTGCGCACCGGGCGCTACAACGAGTTGTTCGTCAAATGGGTCGGCACCGAGATCGCCCCCGCCGACCTGACCGTGCCGAAGGTTTACTACTGAGGTGTCGGCCATGCCTGGCAAACCCACTTCCCTGACCGGGCGTAGCCTGGTCGCGGGCGCCGCCCAAGGCGCCCTGCTGTTTGCCGATGTAGGCTTGAGTTTCTGGGGCGGTGTCAATTCGGCGAGCGGCGAGGTGATTGACCGTCACCACCCGCTCAGCGGCGCGCACCTGGCTGGCCGCGTGCTGGCCATCCCCAGCGGCCGCGGCTCCTGCACCGGCAGCAGTGTGATGATGGAACTCATCAGCAACGGCCACGCACCGGCAGCCCTGGTGCTGGCCGAGCCCGATGAGATCCTGACCCTGGGTGTGCTCGTGGCGCAGACCATTTTCCAGCGTTCCCTGCCGGTGCTATGCATCGGCCGGGAGGCGTTCGCCGCCTTGCGCGGCCACGCCTTTGCGCGGGTCGATGGCACGGCGCTGACGCTGTACGAGCAGCTCCCGGCCGAACCTTGGCAGGGTTCAGCGCCACTCACTGACACCACCCCGGGCGACACCGCCCTGGCCCTTACCAGCCTGGACCGCAGCCTGCTGGCGGGCGAGCACGGCAAAGCCGCGCAAGTGGCGATGCAGATCGTCTTGCGCATGGCCGCGCTGCAAGGCGCCACCGCCCTGGTGGACATCACCCA
This sequence comes from Pseudomonas sp. MF08817, assembly GCF_059862705.1. Taxonomy (NCBI): domain Bacteria; kingdom Pseudomonadati; phylum Pseudomonadota; class Gammaproteobacteria; order Pseudomonadales; family Pseudomonadaceae; genus Pseudomonas; species Pseudomonas sp. MF08817. The sequence continues at coordinate 43,427 of NZ_JCBCUY010000022.1, read as the reverse complement.
GGCCCATATCGACGGCTGCATCTACACCGGCCCGGCGAGCCTGCGGTTTGCCGAGCAACTGGTGCAATGGGGCGCGAAGGTGCGGGTGCCGACCACCCTCAATTCCATCTCCGTAGACCAGCGCCGCTGGCGGGAACTGGGCATCGACCCGGCCCTGGGCGTACCGGCCAGTGCGTTGGGCGATGCCTACATGGCGATGGGCGCGAGCCTGAGTTTCACCTGCGCGCCGTATTTACTCGACAGCGCGCCCAAGGCCGGCGAACAGATCGTCTGGGCCGAATCCAATGCGGTGGTGTACGCCAACAGCGTGCTCGGCGCGCGCACCCTCAAGTACCCGGACTACCTCGACATCTGCATCGCCCTCACCGGCCGCGCGCCGCTGATCGGCTGCCATCTGGAGGCCCGGCGCAAAGCCCAGTTGCTCATCGAGTTACCCCAGTTGGGCACCCTGGACGATGCCTTTTACCCGCTACTGGGCTACCACGTCGGCGCCCTTGCCGGCTCGCGCATTCCCCTGGTGCTGGGCCTGGCCGCCGCCCAGCCGTCGCTGGATGACCTCAAGGCCTTCGGCGCGGCGTTCGCCACCACCTCGGCGGCGCCGTTGTTCCATATCGCCGGGGTCACCCCCGAAGCCCTCGACCCGGCCGCCGTGCTGGACGCCGACCAACCCCTGGCGGTGGAACGCATTGCCCTCAAGGACCTGCTGCTCAGTTGGCGCGAACTCAACAGCGCCCGCGACAGCCAGGTGGATGTGGTGTCGTTGGGCAACCCGCACTTTTCCCTGAGCGAGTTCGCGGCCCTGGCGCGCCTGTGTAGCGGCCGCCGCTGCCACCCGGATGTGGTGCTGGCGATCACCTGCGGGCGCGCCGTGCTGGAGCAGGCCCGCGCCGCCGGGCACATCGCCGTGCTCGAAGGCTTTGGCGTGACCCTGGTCACCGACACGTGCTGGTGCATGCTCGGCGAGCCGGTGATTCCACCCGCCGCGCGCACGTTGATGACCAACTCGGGCAAGTACGCCCACTACGCCCCTGGCCTGGCCGGGCGCACGGTGCATTTCGCCAGCCTGGGCGAGTGCGTCGACGCGGCCTGCACGGCCCGGGCCAGCGGTCACCTGCCTGCCTGGCTGCAACCTGCCGCCCCTTTGGAGAGCCCCGCGCATGTTTGACTACACCTTCCAATGGCGCTCGGCCCTGCGTGCCCTGCCGGACATGCTGGCCGGTGCCTGGGTCACCTTCGAGACCGCCGCGCTGTCGATGATCTTCGGCGTGCTCATCGCCCTGGCCCTGACGGTCATGCGCGAAGCCCGCCACCCACTGTTGCGCGGCATCGGCAACGGCTGGGTGTCGATTGCCCGCAACACGCCATCGTTGTTCCAGATCTACGTGCTGTATTTCGGCCTGGGTTCGTTGGGCCTGCACGTCAGTTCCTGGGTGGCCCTGCTGGCCGGTATCACCTTCAACAACGCCGGCTACCTGGCGGAAAACTTCCGTGGCGGCCTCAAGGCCGTACCCGGCACGCAGATCCGCGCCGCACGGTCGTTGGGCATGAGCGCGTTCCAGACCTACCGGATGATCGTCGTGCCGCAATTGCTGCGCATCGTCTTCTACCCGCTGACCAACCAAATGGTCTGGGCGGTGCTGATGACGTCGCTGGGGGTGATCGTGGGCCTGAACAACGACCTCACCGGCGTGACCCAGGACTACAACGTCAAGACGTTCCGCACCTTTGAATACTTCGCCCTCGCCGCGGTGCTGTATTACCTGATTGCCAAGTTGATCGTAGCGGTAGCCCGGCTGATGGCCTGGCGGCTGTTCCGTTACTGAGGACGCGCCTATGTTTTCCACCAGTTTTTCCTGGAATGACCTGCTGTTTTTGCTGGATGGCGCCTGGGTGACCCTGCAACTGACGTTCTGGGCGATCCTGCTCGGCTCGTTTGCCGGGTTGCTGTTTGGCCTGCTGCGCGCCCTGCTGCCCCGGGCCAGCCTGCCGCTGGCGTGGGTGCTGGACGTGTTCCGTAGCGTGCCGTTGCTGATCCAGTTCGTGCTGTTCAACTCGTTCAAGAGCATCGTGGGCCTGAACATCAGCGCCTTCAGCGTCGGCTGCATTGTGCTGGGGGTGTACGCCGCCGCGTACTTCACCGAAATCGTGCGCAGCGGCGTGCTCTCGGTACCGCCCACCGTGCGCCGGGCCAGCCGTTCCCTGGGCTTGAGCTATATGCAGGACCTGCGCTGGATCGTGCTGCCGATGGCTTCGCGCGTGGCCTTCCCCGGGTGGCTGAACCTGGTACTCAGCGTGATGAAAGACACCGCGCTGGTGATGTGGATCGGCATCGTCGAACTGCTGCGCGCCTCGCAAACCATCGTCACCCGCATTCAGGAACCCCTGCTGGTGCTGTGCATCGCGGGCCTTATCTACTACGTCATGAGCCTGGTGGTCGCTCGCCTGGGCGCTCGTCTGGAAAGAAGGTGGCAAGAAAATGATTGAGATCGACAACGTCTACAAATCCTTCGGCGACCTGGAAGTGGTCAAGGGTGTCAGCCTGACCGTGAACAAAGGTGAAGTGGTGTCGATCATCGGCGGCTCCGGCTCCGGCAAATCCACCCTGCTGATGTGCATCAACGGCCTGGAGCCGATCCAAAAAGGCAGCATCCGCGTCGACGGCATCGAGGTGCACAGCAAGGCCACGGACCTCAACCGCTTGCGCCAGAAGATCGGCATCGTGTTCCAGCAGTGGAACGCCTTCCCCCACCTGACGGTGATGGAGAACGTGATGCTGGCGCCGCGCAAGGTGCTGGGCAAAACCAAGCAAGAGGCCGAGGAACTGGCGGTCAAGCAACTGACCCACGTGGGCCTGGGCGACAAGCTCAAGACCTTTCCCGGCAAGCTGTCCGGCGGCCAACAGCAACGCATGGCGATTGCCCGTGCCTTGGCCATGTCGCCGGACTACATGCTGTTCGATGAGGCCACCTCGGCCCTCGACCCGCAACTGGTGGGCGAGGTGCTGGACACCATGCGCATGCTCGCCGAGGACGGCATGACCATGGTGCTGGTGACCCACGAAATCCGCTTCGCCCGCGACGTGTCCGACCGCGTGGCGTTCTTTCGCAATGGCCTGGTGCACGAAATCGGCTCGCCGGACCAGGTCATCGGCAACCCGACGCAGCCGGAGACGGCGGCGTTTCTCAAGTCGGTGAAATAGCCGCGGGCGCCCTCGCGGGCAAGCCCGCTCCCACAGATTTTTGGATCCTTGTGGGAGCGGGCCTGCCAGCAATAGCCCCCCCACCAACAACCAAGGAGCAAGCAGCCAATGCGCTCATCCAGAGTGGTACACGTGGTCAGCTGTCACGCCGAAGGGGAAGTCGGCGATGTGATTGTCGGCGGCATCGCGCCGCCGCCGGGGGCGACAGTGTGGGAGCAGTCGCGCTGGATCGCCCAGGACCAGACCCTGCGCAACTTCATGCTCAACGAACCGCGCGGCGGGGTGTTCCGCCACGTCAACCTGCTGGTGCCGGCCAAAGACCCACGGGCGCAGATGGCGTGGATCATCATGGAACCGGCCGACACCCCGCCCATGTCTGGTTCCAATTCACTGTGCGTGGCCACCGTGCTGCTGGACAGCGGCATCCTGCCCATGACCGAGCCGCAGACGCGCCTGGTGCTCGAAGCCCCCGGCGGGCTGATCGAAGCCGTGGCCGAGTGCCGAGACGGCAAGGTGCAGCGGGTGGAGATCAAAAACGTGCCGTCCTTCGCTGACCGCCTCGACGCCTGGATCGAGGTCGAGGGCCTGGGCTCACTCCAGGTGGACACGGCCTACGGCGGCGACAGTTTCGTGATTGCCAACGCCCAAAGCCTGGGCTTCACCATTGCCCCGGACGAAGCGGCAGACCTGGTGGCCACGGGGCTGAAAATCACCCGCGCCGCCAACGAGCAATTGGGCTTCGTGCACCCGCTCAACCCCGAGTGGTCGCATATTTCCTTCTGCCAACTCGCCGCGCCCATCGTCCACGAAAACGGCATCGCCACCGGCCGCAACGCGGTGGTGATCCAACCCGGCAAGATCGACCGCTCCCCCACCGGCACCGGGTGTTCGGCGCGCATGGCGGTGATGCACGCCAAGGGCCAGATGCGGGTGGGTGAGCGTTTTATCGGCCGTTCGATCCTCGATTCCGAGTTCCATTGCCGCATCGATTCGGTCACCGAAGTGGCCGGGCGCGCGGCGATCTACCCGTGTATTGCCGGGCGGGCGTGGATCACCGGCACTCACCAATTGCTGCTCGACCCTGACGACCCCTGGCCCCAGGGCTACCGACTGTCGGACACCTGGCCCGGCGCCTGAGCGTTAAACCACTGTTTTTTATGAACAAATAAGCGACGCAAAAAATAACCCGAAAAAAGTCTTGGCCTAAGTTCAACGCATCAAATATCGTATACGAAATACAAAATAAACAACCGGAGGCAAGTATGAGCAAGCGCGTAACCTGGAGTGGCGTGTTCCCCGCGGTGACCACTCAATTCAATGACGACTTCTCCATCAACCTGGAGAAAACCCACCAAGTGATCTCCAACGTGATCCGCGATGGCGTGTCGGGCCTGGTGGTGTGCGGTTCGGTGGGCGAGAACACCTCCCTGACCGCCGAAGAAAAAATCGCTGTGACCGAAGTCGCGGTCGATGCCTCCCGCGGCCGGGTGCCGGTGATCTGCGGCGTGGCCGAGTTCACCAGCGTGGCGGCGGCGAAAACCGCCAACGCGGTGCGCAAGGCCGGGGTCGATGGGGTGATGCTGATGCCGGCGCTGGTCTACGGTTCCAAGCCATTCGAGACCGCCGAGCACTACCGCTACGTGGCAAAAAACGCCGACGTACCGCTGATGGTCTACAACAACCCACCGATCTACAAAAACGACGTGACCCCGGACATCCTGATTTCCCTGTCCGACTGCGACAACGTGGTGTGCTTCAAGGATTCGTCCGGCGACACCCGCCGCTTCATCGACATCCGCAATGAAGTGGGCGACCGCTTCGTGCTGTTCGCCGGCCTCGACGACGTGGTCCTGGAAAGCATGGCAGTGGGCGCCGAGGGCTGGGTTTCGGGCATGTCCAACGTGTTCCCCAAAGAAGGCGAAACCATCTTCCGCCTGGCCAAGGCCGGGCGTTTCGCCGAAGCCATGCCGATCTACGAATGGCTGATGCCGATCCTGCACCTCGATGCCCGCGCCGACCTGGTGCAGTGCATCAAGCTGTGCGAAGCCATCGCCGGGCGCGGCAGCGCGCTGACCCGCCCGCCACGCCTGGCCCTGCCCAAAGAAGACCGTGAATACGTCGAGCAGATCATGGCCAAGGCCCTGGCCAACCGCCCGCACCTGCCGGACGTCGGTCTCTGAGTGATTCCCGGGCGGGCGCCGAGGCGAGGTATGAAAAAGCCGCGCAAACTGCCCGCGCGGGGAACTCCCTCGCCTAAGAAAAACGGCAAACCACTGCCCCTCTCTGTGGCAGCGGGCTTACCCGCGATGAGGGCATCACCTTCAACATCATTGTTGGCGGATGTTCTGTCATCGCGGGCAAGCCCTCTCTTACAAGAGGCGGCGCAACCTCCATCTTCTCCAGAGGAAGTGTTCATGCCCCAGATCCTCGGCCACAACTACATCGGCGGCGCCCGCAGCGCCGCGGGTACCGTCACCCTGCACAGCCACGACGCCAGCACCGGCCAGGCCCTGCCCTACAGCTTCGTGCAAGCCACCGCCGCCGAAGTGGACGCCGCCGCCCAGGCTGCGGCCGCAGCCTACCCCGCGTTTCGCAACCTGCCCGCCAGCCGCCGGGCGCAGTTCCTCGACGCCATCGCCGCACAACTCGATGCCCTGGATGACGACTTCGTCGCCCTGGTCACCCGGGAAACCGCGCTGCCCAGCGCCCGTATCCAAGGCGAGCGCGGCCGCACCAGTGGGCAGATGCGCCTCTTCGCCCAGGTGCTGCGCCGCGGTGATTTCTACGGCGCGCGCATCGACTGCGCCCTGCCCGAGCGCCAACCCCTGCCCCGCGCCGACCTGCGCCAGTACCGCATCGGCGTGGGCCCGGTGGCCGTGTTCGGCGCCAGCAACTTCCCCTTGGCGTTCTCCACCGCGGGTGGTGATACCGCTGCCGCGCTGGCGGCCGGTTGCCCGGTGGTGTTCAAGGCCCACAGCGGCCACATGGCCACTGCCGAGCGCGTGGCCGATGCGATCCTGCGCGCCGCCGAGCAAACCGGCATGCCCAAGGGTGTGTTCAACATGATTTACGGAGCCGGCGTGGGCGAAACCCTGGTCAAGCACCCGGCCATCCAGGCCGTGGGTTTTACCGGCTCGCTCAAGGGCGGCCGTGCCCTGTGCGACATGGCCGCCGCCCGGCCGCAACCGATCCCGGTGTTCGCCGAGATGAGCAGCATCAACCCGGTGCTGGTGCTGCCCGAGGCGCTACAGGTGCGCGGCGAACAGATCGCCCGCGAACTGGTGGCGTCGGTGGTCCAGGGCTGCGGCCAGTTCTGCACCAACCCGGGGCTGGTGATCGGCCTGCGCTCGCCCCAGTTCAGCGCATTCACTGCCCAACTCAGCCGCCTGATGGCCGCCCAACCGGGGCAAACCATGCTCAACGCCGGCACCCGCGCCAGCTATGAAAAAGGCGTGCGGGCGTTACTCGAACACCCCGGCATCCGTCACCTGGCGGGCCAGGAACACAGCAGCAATCAGGCGCAACCGCAATTGTTCCAGGCCGACTTCAGCCTGCTGCTTGAGGGCGATCCGCTGTTGCAGGAAGAAGTCTTCGGCCCGACCACGATAGTGGTGGAAGTGGCGGACAGCGCCGAACTGCACGCCGCCCTCGCCAGCCTGCACGGCCAACTCACCGCCACCCTGATCGGCGAACCCCACGACCTGGAAACCTACGCCGGCCTGCTGGTGTTGCTGGAGCAAAAGGTCGGCCGGGTGCTGTTCAACGGTTACCCGACCGGCGTGCAAGTGTGCGACGCCATGGTCCACGGCGGCCCGTACCCCGCCACCTCCGACGCCCGCGGCACATCGGTCGGCACCCTGGCCATCGACCGCTTCCTGCGCCCGGTGTGCTACCAGAACTGCCCGGACAGCCTGCTGCCCCAAGCCCTGCAAAACGCCAATCCGTTGGGGATTGAGCGGTTGGTTGACGGGGTCAGTGGGCGACACGCGTTGTAGCCGTCCCTGCGGCCTCTGTGGGAGCAAGCGCTGCTCGCTCCCACAGAGGCAGCCCTGGCTCAGGCCAGCAAGGCCTTGAGGTCGTTGTACAACGCCTGCGGGATCTGCACTCCCTCTACCTCGCTGCGCAGCCGCGCCTCATAGCGCCGTTGCGACGGCAAGCGCGCGCCCTGCCCCTGAATGCTCTCGAACACCCCCTCGGCCCGGGCCAGGTGCTGCTCGGCGGCGTCCCCCAAAAAGCGCTTGGGGTCCAGGGCAATCAACAGCTCGCCATGATAAGGCGAGGATTTGCTGCCCGCGTCATAAGCCAGGGACTCGGCGCTGGTCAGGTCACCGATCAAGGGCCCGGCGATCAACTCCACCATCGCCGCCAGGGCCGAGCCCTTGTGCCCGCCGAAGGTCAGCATCGCGCCGTGGTCGAGCACTACGTTAGGGTCGGTGCTCGGCTGGCCCTGGGCGTCTACGCCCCAGCCTTCGGGGATGGCTTTGCCGGCGCGACGGTGCAGCTCAATGTCGCCCCGGGCAATGGCGCTGGTGGCGAAATCAAAGACAAAGGGGTTCTTGCCGGCGCGCGGCCAACCGAAAGCGATGGGGTTGGTGCCAAATACCGGTTGGCTGCCGCCCGCCGGTGCCACCCAGGCGTGGCTGGGGGTGAAGGCCAGGGCCACGAGGCCCGCATCGGTCAACTGCTCGATCTCCACCCACAATGCGGAAAAGTGCACACAGCGGTTGATCGCCAGAGCCGCAATGCCAGTGGCCCGGGTTTTCTCCTTGAGCAGCGGCAACCCAGCCTTGAACGCCAATTGGGAAAACCCACCCGCCGCATCGACCCGCACGATCGACGGTGCCTGGTCGACGACTTGCGGCTCGGCGTTGGCCGCCACCTTACCCGCGCGTAGGGAATTGACGCAGCCCAGCACGCGGTACAAGCCATGGGAGGCGCAACCATCACGCTCCCCGGCGACCACCGTGTCCGTCACTGCCTGGGCCTGGGCGGCACTGAAACCGTTATGTAACAGGATCGATTCGGCCAGCTCGCGGGCCTCGATCAGGGTCAATCGGATCATAAATCAACTCCTTGGACAGACCGTCCAGCCTGCCCCATGCCAGGAGGCGCGGCTTGATCGCTTTAGCCCCTTGGGATGACGAACTCGGCACAGCCCAACGGATGTACAAAACCGACCAGCCCGCTTGCTACACGCCTCACGCAGCACAGGCCGCTGTCATGGTTTGCCAAGTGGCCTCGTCGGCGGGAATCAGGTGTTCGATACGTAAGGAGGCGACCGTGATGTCCTGGGGCATGCCGAACGTGGTGAAGGTCGAGAGGAAACGCAGCTCGCCTTGGAGTGAACGCAAGCGCGTGAGCAGCAACGGGCTGATCGCGCCATCGGCCATCGCAGCCATGTCACCGGGCGTCGGCAACGTCGCCAACAGGCTGGCCAACCCGGCGTCTTGCAACGCCTCGCGGGAGGCGCGCTGCCAAGCTACCGCGCGGATTTCCTCGGGGTTGACCAGGTAATCCCCCAGCCCCCCGGGCGCCAGCAGCGTGTGCAGCAGGTTAAAGCCGCCCCCGGCCGAATCCACCGGCAACCCCATCAAAGCAAACAGCGCCGCGGTCGCCGTATTGGCGGCCAGCACCTGCCAGCCACTGTCGATGACAATCGCCGGCGCCGGGTTGTTAGCCTTGAGCACATGACCAATGGCACTGCGCACCAGCGCCATCGACGGGTCACTCAGGGGCAACGCCGCATAACGCGGCGCATGGCCAGCCGCCAGAAACCCTGCATTACGCTCCGCCAGCGGCGTATCCAGGGCTGTGAACAGCGCATGCAGCGTCGCCGGCGCGGGACGGGCGCGGCCGGTTTCTATGCAGCTCAAATAGCGCTGGGAAATGCCTGATTGCAGGGCCAACGCCGACTGACTCAACCCTGCCCGTCGGCGCAACTCGCGCAACTGCATACCCACCGCCACAACCCGGGCAGACGACACATTCATGATTTTTTTCATCGCGCGACTTTGGCAGTTACATAGCAGGGTGTCTATGACCTGACCGGTCATAGAAGCAGCGGCTCATGCAGCCTAGGCTGGACGGCGAAACCACTCGAAGGAAGACGCCATGACAAAACCCTACCCCGCTCTGATCGCACTGCTGGGCTTCAGCGCCTACACCCTGTTTACCCTGCTGCACGCCAAGCAATCCCTATGGCAATTCGGCCTGCAACTAATGTCGAGCCTCGACACGGCGCAAGTGGTCATCGACCTGTATCTGATGGCCACCCTGGCCTGCGTATGGATGGTGGGCGATGCACAGAGCAAGGGGAAAAAACTGAGGTCAGTGCTGCCGTACATCCTGCTGACGGCTGTGTTCGTCAGTGTCGGACCGTTGCTTTACATCGTGGTCAAGGGCTTCCGAGCGCCGGAGCAACAAACCTGAGAGTCTTCAACAGGACAGGCAATTATCACAGCCTGTCCCCATCGATGCTCCCCGCCCCGAAACCTTGTTCTCCAGACCTTATAAACTCCCGCGTCACTTCCTACCGTTTCCAGACACTCAATGCCCCCATCAACTACCCCAAGCTGAAAAACGCCTTGGGCATCTCTAGCCGTAGCCTGGTGCACCATTGGAGCAAAGCAGGGACACCGGGAAGTATTCCGGGGTATTTCACCCACATTGATAGCGTCGCCAAGGCCAGCAAGTACATAAATGCAGGCGTCTGGATTGGCATTGGTTAGCGAGCTTGGCCAGGGTCTTGGTATGGGCAGCCGGTAAGCGCAGTACCTGTAGGCGAATCGGCCGGCCGTGGCCGTCCAAACCATCGATGCCAGGCAGATCCGCGATGGCCTCATCAATGTACACCTCAACAGCAGGCGACATCGCCTCGATCAGGGACATAACCCGCTCGCTCATGTCGCCGTAAAGCGCATCGTTCGACGAGAACGGAACGATGCTGTGCTGCTTGAGTGTGTGTTTGATCTGTAAATTCGGCTCGCCCCTCTTGATGAAGGTCTTCGCATCGTAGCTACGGGCGATGACACAACCATCCGAGTTGCTCAATACCATGCAGGTTTGGAAGCGTCGCGAGTAGCGAGATGACTAGCATCTGCTGGTCGCTCGTCGGGTTCGGCAAAACGGTGGTTTTCCCGAATTATCCTGTCTGTTCGGCATTACTCGCGTTATGTCTTAACATAGCCGGTTGCCGAAAGAACCGTCATGGCCAAAGCCATGAAGGGCTTTCATCCTTTACAAATAAGTGTGGTGAAGATGAACAAGCCTTTCATTTCGCTGTGCCCTGAAATTACTCGGGCGCACGCGCTGACGCTGATGGATTGGTTGGAGGATGAGCGCGTGACCTGCTATCTGAGCGATTCGCGTCATGTCTCCCGCTCTATCGAGCAAGTCGTCGATAGGACTCAATCGCCGATCCTGACCCATCTATTCAACCGGGGCGGCCGATTCTTCATGGCCTATGATCGGCATGATGCCCCGGTGGGCTTTGTCCGTCTCATCAAGACCGGCGCAAATTGCGAGATAGTTCTGGTCATCGGAGACAGCGACAAATGGGGCCGAAACCTTGGGGCCCGGACGATCCGCGAAGGCATGAAGCTGGCCTTCCTCGACATGCGGGCCGAGAAGCTCATCGCCAAGATCCACCCGGACAACGCGCGCTCGCTGAAAGCCTTTCTGCGCAGCGGCTTTCTGCTTGAGAGCGAAACGCCGACATTGAAGTCATTTTCCATGACGGCGGGGCGCTATCTCCAGTTCTTGCGCGAAGGTGCCGTGGGCGACTCCACCAGGATCTACATCACTGAAATCGACAAGGCCAAGCTCGAGAGTCTGATCGTGCTCGAGCAAGGCTCCGCCGTTGTTGAACTCGAACATGAGCTTGAGCGAGCCATTGTCGTCAAGCCGCAGCAGGTGGCGTGCAATGTCGTCACGATGAACTCCAGGGCCTTGCTGCAACTGGACGACGAAGAGATCGAAGTGGCCTTGGTTTACCCTGAAGACGCGGACAGCAACGCCGGCAAGTATTCCGTGTGCTCCGACATCGGCGCCGCCATCCTGGGCTATCAGGAGGGGGACGCCATCGACTGGCGAATTTCTGATCGGACCCGCCGGATTGAGATCAGGAAAGTGCTTTACCAGCCGGAGGCTGCGGGCGACTTCCACCTATAACTGCGCCTTTAGCTCAGTGTTCGTCCATCAGGCGCGAGGATGCCGGTGGGAGGCTTCAGGACGCTGCGGGGACTGTCACGAGGAAAGGCACGGTACGAATTTTGTCGCCACCCTTGAATTGAATCCACAAGGCATAAGGCCCCGCATGCGCGGGCTTGGCATGCAGCATCAACTGCGCCGACACCGCGCCTGGGTCACCATGACCACCGTGGGCGACCTGCCCCGGCATCGGCGCCGCCATGGCATGCGCATGCACATAGTCCAGCTCATCGGTACTGACGAAAACCGCATGGGCCGCCACCCCCAGGTAGGTGTCCAGGTCCTGGGCAGGCTTGCCGTCCTTGAGCACGGTCAGCGACATCATACTTTCGCTGCCGGCACGCAGGGCCGAAGTGTCCAACTTGACCGTGTAGGGGCCATCACTGCCTTGCTCCGGTTTGGCCGGCGCCTGGGCCGCCGGATCGGTGCCGCCCTGCACCGGCACCTCAAAGCGCACTACCTGCTGGCCGAGCCCGCTCGGCACGGCATCGGCATAGACGTAATAGGTCCCGGGCTGGGGAAATTTCATCGCGACCTTGAAGCGACCGTCAGCGCCCAGCTTGGCCGCATGCTCATGGATAAAACTGGTGAAATGGCTGTCGGTCGCCAACACATGAAGGCGCTGGGTGAGTTCTTCGTCAAACTGCACGATCGGTTGACCGGTGGCCTTATCGGTGAAGGCGATCGACAACTCACGTGTCAGTGGGCCGGTTTCTTTGACGATCAGCGCGCCCACCGTCTTTTCGCTCTCGCCGGGCAGCGCGAACGTGCCTTTGATGCTTTCCTGGGTTGCCATCGTCGGCATTGTCGCCGCGCCTACCACTGCCAGGCCAACGGTCAGAACTTGCTTGGTATCCATATGGGTTACTCCTTATTCAATAAATGGTGGCTGGCGCCAGGAAATCTGCCGCCTAGCCGTCCTTCGCCGAACACCACAGGCGCGGCGCTTGGGTACAACAACGGTGTCTAGCGCAGTGCCGCAGCACCGCTGCACACCTGCCCCGCCTGCTCGCAGATCTGCCAGCCACCGCCCAGTGCCTTGTAGATGCCGACCACCGCCAAGCGCTGCTCGGTGCGCGCCACGGTCAGTGCGCGGCGGCTGCTGAAGTCCGCACGTTCGGCCTCCAGGACGTCCAGATACACCCCCTCACCTTCCGTGAAACGCGTGCGGGCCAACCTCGCCGCCTCACGATTGGCCGCCGCCTCCAGCAGTCGCAAGCCCAGGGTGCTGCCTGCTGCACTGTTGGCCTGGAACGCGTCATCGGTTTCTTGCAGGGCGCGCAATACGGTCTGGTCGTAGCTAATCAATGCCGCCTGGGTACGCGCCTCGCTGGCGGCGATCCGCGCACGTACGCGCCCAGTGTCCAACAGCGACCAGCGAATAACCGGTGCGATAAAGTTCGACTGCATGCCCGAGTCGCCCAAGGCGCCGAGGCTTCCGGCCAGCAGACCGATGGAACCCTGCACCTGGATATCCGGATACAAACCGGCTGTTTCCACGCCGATCTGCGCGGTCTCGGCCGCCAGCACACGTTCGGCTGCTGCGATATCGGCACGCCGGGCCAGCAAGCCGGCCGGGTCGCCCACCTGCAGGGTGCGCAGGTTCAAGGTCTCACGGCCGGGCCGGGCCAGTGGTGGCTTGAACCCTTGTGGCGCCTGCCCCAGTAGTACGGCCAACGCGTTGGTGGTGGTTGCCCGACGCCGCTCCAGGCCAGGTGCTACCGCCTCGACATTGCGCAGCAAGGCCTCGGCCCGCAGCCGATCGAATTCAGTGGCGGCGCCTACGCTGACCAAGTGCTCCACCAGGCCCAGGCTGTCGCGCTGGCTTTGACTGATGTCTGCCACCACCGCCTGCTCGGCTTCGACCCCTTGCAGCTCGAACCAGGTCGCGGCGACGGTGGCGGCGACGCTCGCCTGCACGCTGCGCAGCAATGCCTGGCGCGATCCCGCCTGGGCCTGCGCCGCCTCCACCGAGCGCCGGACACGGCCAAACAAGTCGATCTCCCAGGCGGCATCTACGGCCGCGCGAGTGGTTTCCTGTGAGCGCTGCTGGCCGAACGGGGTCTCGACTTCGCTGCGCCGTCGGTGTTCATAACCGAGGGCAGCACCGCCGCTGGGCAAGAATCCCTGGCGGCTCTCGCGCAACATCGCCTTGGCTTCGTCGAGCCGCGCGGCGGCGATGCCGATATCGTGGTTGGCCGCCAGCGCCTGCTGGATCAATTGGCTGAGGGCCGGCTCATCGAACACACGCCACCACTGCACCTCGACATCGCCCGTACCAGGGCCGGTAATGGGCGCGCCGAAGCTCGTCGGCCGTTGCGCGGCGGGCAACACCGGCGCGGAATAATCGGGCCCGACTGCGGCGCAGCCAGCCAGCAGGAGCGACGACAACAGAAACGCTTGATAGGCCAGTTTCATGACACGCGCTCCTCCAGCTGCAGCTTCGAACTCGAACCCTTGCGCTGTAAGCGCAGCGCAAGGTTGCGCATCACCACGTAGAACACCGGCGTCAGGAACAGGCCGAACAGGGTCACCCCCAACATCCCGGCAAACACCGCAACCCCCATGGCATGGCGCATCTCGGCCCCGGCGCCGCTGGCAAACACCAGCGGCACCACACCGGCAATGAACGCCAGCGAGGTCATCAGGATCGGCCGCAAGCGCAACTGGCACGCCTGGATAACCGCTTCCAGCGGGTTGGCGCCTTCGGCCTCAAGGCTGCGAGCGAACTCGACAATCAGGATGGCGTTTTTCGCTGCCAGGCCGACCAGTACCACCAGCCCGATCTGTACAAACACGTTGTTATCGCCGTCCACCAACCAAACGCCGATGATCGCGCTGAGCAGACACATGGGCACAATCAGCAAGACCGCCAGGGGCAGCAACCAACTGTTGTATTGCGCGGCTAGGATCAGATAGGCCAGCAACACACACAGCGGGAAAATGAACAGCGCCGATGACCCTGCGAGCTTTTGCTGGTAGGTCAAGTCCGTCCATTCATAGGTCACGCCCTCGGGCAGTACCTCCTGTGCCAGGCGCTCCATGAGTGCAACGGCTTGCCCGGAACTGACCCCGGGCATCGCTCCGCCGGAGATGTCGGCCGAAGGATAGCCGTTGTAATGAATCACCCGATCGGGTCCGGAACTCGGTGTGACGGTGACAAACGCCGACAACGGCAGCATGTCCCCGGCCGCGTTACGCACCTGCAGGCGGCCGATGGCTTCGGCCTGCATGCGGTGGTCCGCATCGGCCTGGGCAGTCACCTTGTAGGTGCGGCCGAAACGGTTGAAGTCGTTGACATACAGCGAACCGAGGTAGACCTGCAAAGATTCGAACACATCCGCCAGTCGCACCCCCTGGCTCTTGACCTGGGTGCGGTCGATATCGACATTCAGTTGGGGCGCGTTGACGTCCAGACTGGTCATCAACCCGGCGACCTGGCCCGACTCGGTGGCTTTTGTCATCAGCACCTGGGTGTGCTGCACCAGAGCCTGGAGCCCGACCCCGCCACGGTCCTCAACCTGCAGTTTGAAGCCTCCGGTCACTCCAAGGCCGGGCACTGGTGGCGGTGGGAATACGCCGAGGAAACCGTCGGGAATGCTCGCGAACTTGGCTTGCAGGCGCCCGGCGATGGCCACCGCAGCCATGTCGGGAGAAGTACGCTCCTTGAACGGATCGAGCATGACGAACATTACGGCAGCATTGGGTACGTTAACGAAGCCGTTGACCGACAGCCCAGGGAACGCCACCACACTTTCGACTCCAGGCTCATCCAGGGCGATTTTCGACATCTGCCGCACCACCGCATCGGTACGATCCAGGGAGGCCGCATTGGGCAACTGGGCGATGCCTACCAGGTAGTACTTGTCTTGCATCGGCACGAAGCCCGCCGGTACAGCGCTGAAGCCGAACCAGGTCAGCGCCAACAAGCCGCCATAGACCAACAGCGCCGCCCCGCGACGGCCCGCTACCTTGCGCACCGTGTTGCCATACGCCTGCGGTGCCCGCTGGAACGGCCGGCTCAGCATTTGTACCAGGTGCGCGGCGCGCCCGCGCAGGCTACGCGGGTCATGCACCACAGCAGCGTCGCGCGGGCGCAGCAACAGGCCGGCGAGTGCCGGGCTGAGGGTCAAGGAGTTGACCGCCGACAGGATCGTGGAAATCGCAATGGTCAGCGCGAACTGCCGATAGAACTCACCTTGCAGGCCACTGAGGAAGGCGGTCGGGATGAACACGGCAGCGAGCACCGAGGTGATCGCAATGATCGGCCCGGTGACCTCGCCCATCGCTCGCCGCGCAGCCTGCGTCGGCTCCTCGCCGTTCTCGATATGTCGCTCGACGTTCTCGACCACCACGATTGCATCGTCGACCACAATCCCGATGGACAGGACCAGGCCGAACAACGACAGGGTATTGAGGGAGAAGCCCATCAGATGCATGACCGCAAAGGTGCCGATGATCGACACCGGCACGGCCATCAACGGGATCAGCGACGCACGCCAGTTACGCAGGAACACCACCACCACGAGGACCACCAGCAGGATCGCTTCCATCAGAGTGATGGCCACTGACTCCAGCGATGCACGCACAAACACTGTCGGGTCATAGGCAATCCGCGACACCATGCCCTCGGGGA
The DNA here is from genome assembly GCF_059862705.1 of Pseudomonas sp. MF08817. Classification (NCBI taxonomy): domain Bacteria; kingdom Pseudomonadati; phylum Pseudomonadota; class Gammaproteobacteria; order Pseudomonadales; family Pseudomonadaceae; genus Pseudomonas; species Pseudomonas sp. MF08817. Next base: position 27,384 of record NZ_JCBCUY010000022.1, on the reverse strand, counting down.
AATTGGCCTCCAGGCGCTGCATGGTATCGCGCACCGCCTGCGCCACATCCAGCGCGTTGGCGCCCGGGCTCTGAATGATCTGCAAGGCAACGGCCGGCTCGCCGTCCAACAGGCTGCGCAGCGCGTAGGCATCGGCGCCCATTTCGACACGGGCCACATCGCGCAGACGCGTGACCTGGCCGTTATCACCGGTGCGGATGATGATGTCGCCAAACTGCTCCTCGTCCGTCAGGCGCCCGAGGGTATTGACCGTGACCTGGAACGCCGCGCTGGAGTCTGGCGCCTGGCCGACCGAGCCAGCCGCCACTTGCACGTTCTGCTCCCGCACCGCGGTAATTACATCGCCTGCGGTCAAACCACGGGCGGCGATCAGGTCCGGGTCGAGCCACAGACGCATGCTGTACTCGCCCGCGCCCCACACCAACACGTCGTTGATCCCTGGAATCCGCGACAACTCGTCGCGTACCTGGAGGTAGGCATAGTTGGAGATGTAGAGCGGGTCATAACGTTGGTCGGGCGACAGCAGGTGGACCACCATGAGGATATCCGGGGAGGTCTTCTGCGTAACCACACCCAGGCGCTGCACCTCTTCGGGCAAGCGCGGCAGGGCCCGCGAGACGCGGTTTTGCACCTGGATCTGCGCCATGTCCGCGTTGGTGCCCTGGGCAAACGTCGCGGTCAGGATCATGCGGCCATCGGTCGCCGATTGTGACGTCATATACAGCATGCCCTCGACCCCGGTTATCACCTGCTCAAGTGGCGCCGCCACCGTCTCGGCGATCACCTGGGGGTTGGCGCCCGGATAAGAAGCCGTCACTTGCACCGTGGGTGGCGTCACGGCGGGGTATTCGCTGAGCGGCAAATGAAAGAAAGCCACGATGCCAGCGATCATCATCAACACTGACAGCACGATGGCGAAGATCGGCCGGTCAATGAAAAAGCGTGGGAAGCTCATTGCACGCCCCCCAACACCAGCGGCGCATCCAACGGCGCCCCATCAATGCTGGCGGCCAGTGGCGTCACCTGCATGCCGGGGCGCACCAGCCCCTTGACCACAATGCGCTCGCCCGGTTGCAGGCCCTGCTCAATCACGCGCAAGCCGTCGGCCATCGGCCCCAGTTCGACGGGGCGGTATTCGGTCTTGTCGTCTGCGCCGACCACCAGCACATAGCGGCGGCCCTGGTCAGTGCCAATCGAGTGGTCAGCCACCAACACCCGGGGTTGCGGCGCGCCGGTGTCCAGCTTGACCTTGGCGAACAGCCCCGGCGTCAGGCGCCCATCCGGGTTGTCGACCACGGCACGCGCACGCACTGTGCCGGTCTTGCGGTCGGCCGCATTCGCCAGGAAGTCCACCCGCCCGGCGCGCGCATAGCTTGCATCGTTAAGCATCGCCACCATGACCTTGGCGGCCTTTTCCCCTTTGGACGCGGCAACCTCCCGAGTCGCGGCAAGCGAGCGCAGATAGGTGCGCTCGTCGACATCGAAATACACATGCAACGGGTCGATGGAAACGATCGTCGTCAGCGGCGTCACCCCACGGGTGACGTAGTTGCCCTCGGTGACAAGGGCACGGTCGACACGCCCGCTGATGGGCGCGGCGACGCGGGTGTAGCTCAAGTCCAGTTGTGCGGCATCCAGCGCGGCCCTGGCAGCGTCGACCTGGGCCCTGCCGGCATTCAACGAGGCGATGGCGGTGTCAAGACGATCACGCGCCACCACTTTTTTAGCGAACAGTTGCTCGGCCCGACCATGCTCGGCCTGGGCCAGCAATGCGTTGGCCTGCGCCTCACGCAAACGCCCCTTGGCAGCGTTCAGCGCCGCCTGGAACTCCCGTGGGTCGATCATAAATAACAGGCTGCCCTTGGCCACGGATTGCCCTTCAGGCACGCTGACACTTTGCAGATAACCACTGACACGCGGACGCAGTTCCACTTGATCGATGGCGGTCAGCGAACCGGTGTACTCGACAAAAGGTGTCACCGCCCGCGCAACCACCTCGGCCACCGGCACACCGGGTGGCTTGGCGGCGGCGGCCGGTGGTGCGCTGTCCGAGCATCCGCCCAGCGTCAACACCACGGCCATCGCACCGGTAATCAGGCTTATTGGTTTGGCGTACATCGTTCACCCTCCTGGGAATTCCATGAAAAACCGCGACTATCGGTTTATCCGGCATTCCACAATGGGAAGGTCAAGTTGTAGTGATTAACTAATCCCGAACACGACGTTGAGTTTTTTCTCGGCCTGAGCTGGGGCCATTACGTTGTTGAATTGGTGCGGCCTAATCCAGTTGTACCGATGCATCAAGAAACAGCTGATATCGCGCTGGGCTTCTTGAGCAGTTCTGTAGCCCAGGGTCTGTATCCATTCAGTCTTCAGGCTCCGAAACACACGCTCCATCGGCGCATTAACGCTCCTATGAAAACAATGGCGCGAAAAACAATGTCGGGCCTCTACCAGAGGAACGGGATTTGGCACATCGACAAAGTCGTCAGAGGTAGCCGACTTCAAGAAAGCACTGGAGCAAGCGAAAGGGAGGAAGCGGAGCAGTACCTGATTCACCGGCTGGAAAAGCTGCGGCAGGAAAAAATCTACGGCGTGCGCGAGGTGCGAACCTGGCGCGCAGCTACCACCAGGTTCCTGGCGGAGTTCAAGGATCGGCCATCAATCGGCCTTTCTGCCTCGCAAATCGAGCAGCTTGACCCGTATATCGGCGATCTGCCGGTAACGCACATTGATGATGGGGCCCTGGCGCAATTTGTACGGGACCGGTAAAAGCCGACCAACACGGCACAGGGGAAGGTCAAGCCGGGCGTATCGAACAGGACAGTCAACATCGCCCTGCAGCGAGTTGTCAGGATATTGAACCTGTACCACCGCAAGTGGCGCGATGCTGAAAAGCGGCCGTGGCTGGAGAGCGTGCCGATGATCTCGATGCTTGAGGAGAAGAAGTCGAGCGGTAATCCCTACCCGATGTCGTGGGAAGAGCAGGCGATATTGTTCCCCGAGCTGCCCGACCACCTATTGAGGATGGCCCTCCATAAGGTGAACACGGGTTGCCGGGAGCAGGAAGTCTGTAAATTGCGATGGGATTGAGAGATACGGGTGCCAGAGTTGAACGCCAGCGTGTTCCTGATACCTGCCGGATTCGGCGGGCGAAGTGACAAGGCGGGGATAAAGAACGGCGATGAACGCCTGGTGATTCTGAACAATATGGTATCAGCAACCGATTCGCGTGGGCCTGTGCTGACAATCTTGAAGAGGAGGCAGACATGAAAAAGCGAGAAGTCACGCAAATGTCACGCGCATGAAAAAGGCCAATGCTGTGAACATTGGCCTAAGTCATCGAAAAAATATGGTCGGGACGGAGTGATTCGAACACTCGACCCCTAGCACCCCATGCTAGTGCGCTACCGGACTGCGCTACGCCCCGACTAGGCGTGTTACTTGTTTCACTTCTTAAGGAAGTGATGACGAATATACCGCAAGCTTTTGAAATATGGAAGTATTTTAAAAGCCTGAATTATTTTCTCAGAACCACCAGCACATCTTCCAACTCGGAGATCATCTGCCGGATCAACTGTTTGTACTGCGTGGTGTCATCTTTGGCTTCATCACCGGATAAGCGCAACCGCGCCCCGCCGATAGTGAATCCTTGATCGTACAGCAACGCGCGGATCTGTCGGATCATCAGTACATCCTGGCGCTGATAATACCGACGATTTCCGCGACGCTTGACCGGGTTGAGCTGAGGAAACTCTTGCTCCCAGTAACGCAGCACATGCGGTTTTACCGCACATAGCTCGCTGACTTCACCAATGGTGAAGTAGCGTTTGCCGGGTATGACGGGGAGCTCGTCGTTATGACTTGGTTCCAGCATAAGCCTCAACTCGGGCCTTCAACTTCTGCCCTGGACGAAAGGTGACTACACGGCGAGCCGTGATCGGGATTTCTTCGCCCGTTTTCGGATTGCGGCCAGGCCGCTGGCGCTTATCCCGAAGGTCGAAGTTACCGAAACCGGACAACTTTACCTGTTCGTTGTCTTCAAGAGCGTGCCTGATCTCTTCAAAGAAGAGTTCGACCAATTCCTTGGCCTCTCGTTTATTCAGGCCCAGCTCTTCATACAGACGTTCCGCCATTTCAGCTTTCGTCAGAGCCCCCATACGTCACTTCCTTAACGTGGCGTTCAACCTTTGTTCGAGCGAGGTGAGGATGTTCTGTGTCGTGCTGTTCACCTCATCGTCGTTAAGAGTGCGCGATGGATGCTGCCAGGTCAAGCCAACCGCAAGGCTTTTTCTATGCGGATCAATGCCTTTACCCTGATACACGTCAAACAGCCTGAGCTCTGTCAGCCACTCGCCTGCGTTCTCACGAATCACATCCAGCACGGCACTGGCTGCAACCTCCTGATCGGCCAGCAAAGCCAGGTCACGGCGCACTTCCGGAAAGCGCGAGAGTTCGCAGAACTTGGGCATTTTCCCCTGCGCTACCTCAGCCAACACCAACTCAAAAACGAAAACCGGACGGTCCAGGCCAAGTGTTTTGGATAATTCAGGATGAATCGCACCCACATAGCCTACTTCGCGACCGTCACGCTCAATACGCGCAGTTTGACCGGGATGCAATGCCGGATGCTTACCCGGCACGAAGCTGAAAGCATCCAACGCCCCACCAAAGCCCAGTACCGCCTCTACGTCAGCCTTGACGTCGAAAAAGTCCACGGTATCGCGACCTTGTGCCCAACCCTCAGGCAAGCGGCTACCGCAAACAACACCCGATAGCATTGGCTCTTGCTTCAGACCTTCCAACTGCCCGACGAAACGTAGGCCGCTCTCAAACAAGCGAACGCGATCCTGCTGGCGATTGAGGTTGTGCTCAAGTGCCTTGACTAGACCCGGCCAAAGTGAAGAGCGCATGGCTGCCATGTCATTGGAGATTGGGTTGGCCAACAGAAGTGGCTCGACGCCTGGGTTGAACAACTCAAACTGTTTTGGGTCGATGAAACTGTAGGTAATCGCCTCTTGATACCCACGAGCTACCAACAGCCGCCGCAGTTCTGGAAGATCGCTACGCGCCTCGGCTTTGGCCTGTGGCGCCAGACGAGCCTGCGGATAGCGCACAGGCAAACGGTTATAGCCATACAGACGGGCCAGCTCTTCGATCAGATCGACTTCGAGGCTAATGTCAAAACGATGACTCGGCACTTCGACCCGCCACTGCCCTTCTCCCTCCGCCGTGATGCCCAGGCCCAAAGCCCCAAGCAGACGCTCGACTTGGGCGGAGTCCATTTCCATCCCTAGCATTTGGGTGATGCGCTGGGCACGCAATGTAATCGGCGCAATGGACGGCAAGTGCTGGTCGCTGACCGCCTCGATGATCGGCCCCGCTTCGCCGCCGACGATTTCCAGAAGCAAGCCAGTGGCGCGCTCCATCGCTTCGCGGGCCAGTTTCCAATCCACACCACGCTCATAGCGATGCGAAGCATCTGTATGCAGACCATAAGAACGCGCCTTGCCAGCCACCGCGATCTGGTCGAAGAATGCACTTTCCAGGAATACGTCCCGTGTAGCGCAAGACACACCACTGTGCTCACCACCCATGATTCCGGCAATAGCCAATGCTCGTGCGTGGTCAGCAATGACCAACGTGTCACTGCGCAGACTCACTTCCTGGCCATCGAGCAAGACCAGCTTCTCACCCTCTTCAGCCATTCGCACACGAATGCCACCGTTGATTTCGGCAAGATCGAAGGCGTGCAAAGGCTGCCCTAGCTCCAACATCACATAGTTGGTGATATCGACAGCGGCATCGATGCTACGAACATCGCCCCGACGCAAGCGCTCGACCATCCATAGCGGCGTAGGCTTGGACAGATCTACATTACGAATCACACGCCCTAGATAACGTGGGCACGCTGTAGGCGCCAACACCTCGATGGCGCGCACTTCGTCGTGTACTGCAGGAACACTCGGCACTGCTGGACGGCGAACTTCGACGGCATAGAGCGCACCGACTTCCCGAGCCAAACCCGCCAGGGACAAGCAATCGCCACGGTTCGGTGTCAGATCGACTTCAATACTGGCATCGTCCAGGCCCAGGTATTGACGAATATCCTGGCCCACCGGCGCGTCAGCCGGAAGCTCCATCAAGCCATCGTTGCCTTCACCAATCTGCAGCTCGGCTTGGGAGCACAGCATGCCGTTGGACTCAACACCGCGCAGCTTGGCTTTCTTGATCTTGAAATCGCCGGGTAATTCGGCCCCAATCATGGCAAATGGGATCTTCAAACCTGGGCGCACATTGGGCGCACCACAAACGATCTGGAAAGTTTCGGCACCATTGCTGACCTGGCAAACACGCAGCTTGTCCGCGTCCGGGTGCTGCTCGGTACTGAGCACCTCGCCTACTACGACGCCACTGAATTCGCCGGCGGCTAGCGTCACGCTATCGACCTCAAGACCGGCCATCGACAAACGAGCAACCAGCTCGTCGCGACTCACCTGCGGGCTTACCCAGCCACGCAGCCATTGTTCACTGAATTTCATCCTGCTCTCCTAAAGGTTCGTTACGACTAGCGAAATTGCGCGAGGAACCGCAAGTCGTTGTCGAAGAACAGACGCAAGTCGTTCACGCCGTAACGCAGCATCGCCAGGCGCTCAACGCCCATGCCGAAGGCAAAACCCGAGAACTCTTCCGGGTCGATCCCCGACATGCTTAGCACGTTAGGGTGAACCATGCCGCAGCCCATCACTTCCAGCCAACCGGTCTGCTTGCAGACACGGCAGCCTTTACCGCTGCACATCACGCATTCCATATCGACTTCGGCCGATGGCTCCGTGAACGGGAAGTAGGAGGGGCGGAAACGCACCGCCAACTCTTTCTCGAAGAACACCCGAAGAAACTCTTCGATCGTGCCTTTGAGGTCAGCGAAGTTGATATCGCGATCAACCAACAAGCCCTCGACCTGGTGGAACATCGGCGAGTGGGTGATATCGGAGTCACTGCGATACACACGGCCCGGGCAGACAATGCGAATCGGCGGCTTATTGGCTTCCATGGTGCGGACCTGTACCGGCGAGGTATGAGTGCGCAGCAGCATGTTCGCATTGAAATAGAAGGTGTCGTGCATCGACCGAGCCGGGTGATGGCCTGGGATGTTAAGCGCCTCGAAGTTGTGGTAGTCGTCTTCGACCTCAGGGCCTTCGGCGATACCGTAGCCGATGTGGGTGAAGAACTGCTCGATACGCTCCAGAGTCCGGGTCACCGGATGCAGACCACCTGAGGTCTGGCCACGACCAGGCAGGGTTACATCAATGGATTCAGCGGCGAGCTTGGCCGCTAGATCGGCCTCCTCGAACAACGCCTTACGCGCATTGAGCACCTCTGTTACACGCTCCTTGGCAACGTTAATCAGCGCGCCGACCTGCGGGCGCTCTTCTGCCGGCAGGTTGCCCAGGGTCTTCATCACCTGAGTCAACTCGCCCTTTTTGCCAAGGTAGTGAACCCGGATTTGCTCCAGGGCATTGATATCTTTCGCGCCTTGCACAGCCTCAAGAGCTTGAGCGACCAGCGCATCCAGGTTTTCCATGTACAGACTCCAGATACAAAATAGGGGAAGAGCTTGAAGGCTCTTCCCCTATTTATGACGTTTACACCCCGCCTCACAAAGGTGAGGCGGGATGACTGCCGGGGGTACTTAAGCCAAGGTGGCTTTAGCTTTCTCGACAATCGCAGCAAACGCCGCTTTTTCGTTCACTGCCAGATCAGCCAGAACCTTACGGTCGATCTCAATGGACGCTTTTTTCAGGCCAGCGATGAAACGGCTGTAGGACAGACCGTTAACACGAGCACCAGCGTTGATACGAGCGATCCACAGAGCGCGGAACTGACGTTTTTTCTGACGACGGTCACGGTAGGCGTATTGGCCTGCCTTGATTACCGCTTGCTTGGCAACACGGAATACGCGGGAGCGCGCGCCGTAGTAGCCTTTAGCAAGTTTCAGAATTTTTTTGTGACGCTTACGGGCAATGACGCCACGCTTTACACGAGCCATGAGTTACTTCCTCTATTCTTGATCCAAAAATTAACGAAGGCGCAGCATGCGCTCGACTTTTGCCACGTCAGACGGATGCAGCAAGCTGCTACCGCGCAGTTGACGCTTACGCTTGGTCGACATTTTGGTCAGGATGTGGCTCTTGAAAGCGTGCTTGTGCTTGATACCGTTCGCAGTTTTCAGAAACCGCTTAGCAGCACCACTTTTAGTCTTCATCTTTGGCATGTTCGGATACTCCGCATTCAGTTGATAAACATAATCAGAAGGCCTGCCGTGCCCTGTTGATTACTTCTTCTTTTTCGGGGCGATGACCATAATCAGCTGGCGTCCTTCCATCTTAGGATGCTGTTCGACCGAACCGTACTCGAGCAGGTCAGCTTCAACCCGCTTGAGGAGTTCCATCCCCAGCTCCTGGTGGGCCATCTCACGGCCGCGGAATCGCAAGGATACCTTGGCCCTGTCCCCATCACTCAGGAAACGTACCAGGTTGCGCAGTTTTACCTGGTAATCCCCTTCCTCCGTCCCTGGACGAAACTTGATTTCTTTTACTTGAATCTGCTTCTGGTTTTTCTTTGCAGCAGCAATCTGCTTCTTCTTTTCGAAGATCGACTTGCCGTAGTCCATCAGCTTGCAAACAGGGGGTACTGCATCGGCGGAAATTTCCACCAGATCCAGCTTGGCCTCTTCAGCCTTAAGAAGCGCTTCTTCAATCGGGACAATGCCGAGTTGCTCGCCCTCAGCCCCAATTAACCGAACCTCGCGTGCCGAGATATTCTCGTTGATCGGGGCTTTCGGTGCAGCTCGTTTATCTTGTCTCATTTCACGCTTAATAGTAATTACTCCGAATCTGGGCGACCACGCCGGGAAACCGCTTGAGCGAGGAACTCGGCGAACTGGGCGACGGGCATCGAGCCCAGGTCAGCACCTTCACGAGTACGCACAGCGACAGTCTGCATCTCGACTTCCCGATCTCCGATAACCAAGAGATAGGGAACCTTGAGCAAAGTATGCTCGCGGATTTTAAAGCCGATCTTTTCATTTCTCAAGTCGGACTTGGCACGAAATCCGCTTTGGTTGAGAGTTTTTTCCACTTCGGCAGCAAATTCTGCCTGTTTATCAGTGATATTCATAATCACTGCCTGAGTCGGAGCCAGCCACGCAGGGAACGCGCCCTCGTAGTGTTCGATCAGGATTCCGACGAAACGCTCGAAAGAACCAAGGATCGCCCGATGCAGCATCACTGGGTGCTTGCGACTGTTGTCTTCGGAAACGTATTCGGCTCCCAGACGAATCGGCAGGTTGAAATCGAGCTGCAAGGTACCACATTGCCAGACGCGGCCGAGGCAATCTTTGAGCGAGAATTCAATCTTCGGACCGTAGAAGGCACCTTCACCCGGCTGCAAATCGTAAGGCAAGCCAGCGCTATCAAGGGCCGCAGCCAATGCAGTTTCCGCACGATCCCACAACTCATCGGAACCCACACGTTTTTCAGGACGGGTAGACAACTTCATTTCGATGTCTTTAAAACCGAAGTCAGCATAGACATCCATGGTCAGCTTGATGAAAGCTGCGGATTCCGCTTGCATCTGCTCTTCAGTGCAGAAGATGTGGGCATCATCCTGAGTAAAGGCACGCACCCGCATGATGCCGTGCAGCGCACCGGAGGGTTCGTTACGGTGGCAGGCACCGAATTCGGCCAGGCGCATCGGCAGTTCGCGGTAGCTTTTCAGACCCTGGTTAAATACCTGAACGTGGCACGGGCAGTTCATCGGCTTGATCGCGTAGTCGCGGCTTTCCGACTCGGTGGTGAACATATTTTCGGCGTAGTTTGCCCAATGCCCGGATTTTTCCCACAGGCTACGGTCGACAACCTGCGGAGTCTTGATCTCTAAATAGCCGTTTTCTCGCTGTACTTTGCGCATGTACTGCTCAAGCACTTGATACAACGTCCAGCCGTTCGGGTGCCAGAACACCATACCCGGAGCCTCTTCTTGGGTATGGAACAGGCCCAGGCGCTTGCCCAACTTACGGTGGTCGCGTTTTTCGGCTTCTTCGATGCGTTGGATGTAGGCGGCCAATTGCTTCTTATCTGCCCACGCGGTGCCATAGATGCGCTGCAACTGCTCATTCTTGGCATCGCCGCGCCAGTAGGCGCCAGACAGCTTGGTCAATTTGAACGATTTCAGGAAGCGTGTGTTCGGCACGTGCGGACCACGGCACATGTCGACATATTCTTCGTGATAGTAAAGGCCCATGGCCTGCTCGTCCGGCATGTCCTCAACCAGGCGCAACTTGTAGTCCTCGCCACGCGTTGTGAAGACGTCGATCACCTCGGCACGAGGGGTGACCTTTTTGATGACGTCATAATCTTTTTCGATCAGCTGATGCATACGCTGCTCGATTGCCGACAGGTCCTCAGGCGTAAAAGGACGTTCGTAGGCGATGTCGTAATAGAAGCCTTCGTCGATGACCGGACCGATCACCATTTTGGCGCTCGGATACAGTTGCTTGACTGCGTGGCCGATCAAGTGGGCGCAAGAGTGGCGAATGATCTCCAGCCCCTCTTCATCCTTGGGCGTGATGATTTGCAGGGAAACGTCGCTGTCGATGATGTCGCAGGCGTCGACCAGTTTACCGTTGACCTTGCCGGCCACTGTGGCCTTGGCCAAGCCGGCGCCAATGGACGCGGCGACCTCGGCTACGGAAACAGGATGATCGAAAGAACGTTGACTGCCGTCGGGAAGAGTAATAGTTGGCATGGCGCCTCCTCTCCTAGTGGTGACCCCTACCAAAGGTCACGTGGGTTGGGATGAGCCAGTACAAGAGCCGATTCAGGCCATTCATTGCTGAACGCCTGCCTTACAGCGGCAGGAGCCTTGCGGCCAACCGGAAAACCGAATCAGAGTGACTGGAGTTCAAATCAAAAAGGGTGATTCAGGCCTCTTCAGCCGCCAGGATGGAAAAAACCTGAGGAGGGCGAAAACCTGAGGGCAGGATGCTAGCACAGATGAACGGTCGCCCGCGCCCTGGCGCGCGCAAGTAAACCGTCGGTTTTTGTGCAAAAGTGCTGAACTGAACGGCGCTTGACACCTCAGATGTCGGGAGTCCGAGTAAACAGCCCCACAGATCACAAGGAGCATCCCAACATGCATCTGAACCGTATCTTTGCCTTCATCACCCCCTTCATCCTTATGCTGCCGCTGAACGCGCACGCCGACTGGCCAAAAGGCGAGCGTGAAAAATACATGGCGCAATGCACGCAGACCGCTGCCCCACAGATTGGTGTCGCCGCCGCAAAAGCCCACTGTGCTTGCGGGGCCGATGCGATCAAGTCGTACCCTGCCAGCGATATCCAAGCATTGATGGACAACAAAGCCAGCGATGCACTGAAAGAGAAGGCCCTGAAGAAAATCACCGCCTGCAAGGCCGATAACAAGGCCAAGAAGTAATCCAGAAGAGAGAAATACGCACAGTAAAAGTCGACAAAAAAGCTCATAAAAACGCCCTTTCGTACATTTTATGCAGGTTTTACAGCTTTTTTTACAGCTCGAGTTTTGCGCGCAAAGCCTTTTAAACCGGGACTTTCAGCGTTTCATGCCAACAAAGATAACGCCACTGACTGGCAAACAAACCGGCAAGGGGGGTTTCAAGTCCAACATTTCGACTATGATACCCCGGTGTGCCCAGTTGGCCTGAGCAGCACAGCACTACTGAAAATATATGTTTCTTGGAGATACACCATGTCTAATCGCCAAACCGGCACCGTTAAATGGTTCAACGATGAAAAAGGCTTCGGCTTCATCACTCCTCAAGGTGGCGGTGACGACCTGTTCGTACACTTCAAAGCTATCGAAAGCGACGGTTTCAAAAGCCTGAAAGAAGGCCAAACCGTTTCCTTCGTGGCTGAGAAAGGCCAAAAGGGTATGCAAGCTGCACAAGTTCGCCCTGAGTAAGTTTTCAGCGAGCTAAAAAAACCCCGTCCATGTGACGGGGTTTTTTATGCGTTTGAAAAAACCGACGCTCTCAGCCGCAATTGACGCGGGTAATCACCAGGTTGTCATCGGTGTTCAGGTTCAAACGATCCGAACGGTACTCAAGGGTCATGACATCGTCGGGGCGCAGAACCCGTGCATTGTGTGCGCCCGAGCGCTTGCGGGCCTGCTCCAGCAGCTCAGGTGTGGCCTTCTTGCCGATGACGAAATCGGCGGCTTTGGACTCGCAGCGAGCGTGGGCCATCTCGTCGGTTGCTGGCTCGCTGACCGACTCGGCAGTACTGCAACCGCTCAGAGCAAGCACAGCTGACAAGGTTGCGAATGACACGAGCTTGCAAGGCATGAAAACCTCCTTTTCAAAAATAAACAGAGTTGATGCGACAGCTATTCAGACTGCGGGGTTCAAAAGTACGCCACTCCCCTGCCTTCACCACAGGAAGCAGGCAAGTCTGCCTGAGGACTCGCGACGCTTTCCCGATTCAATCGTGACCGGATGTGATTGTCATCAGTAGACATCGATGTAATCAAACGGGGGATGGGGCCAGTTCTGCTTCAAGGCATTGAAAACCTGCATCACCCAGACTTCATCGCTGGCCGCCACATTTCCCACATAACCCGAACCAGCCGCCCACGTCTCCAGGCGAAACAACAGGCCTTCAATATCCGTACCCCCGACCACGCCGGAAGACAAATAGGCGATACCGCCCTTGGTGACCCGCAGCTGGGTATGCACATTGTCACTGGCCGAGGCCAGCAACCGGCGCACGTTCTCGAGGGTCAAGCCATCCGGAGAGTTCAAATCGATCTGCACGGGGTGCTCCTTGAGCGATTATCAAAAAACGAGTGTCCCACAGCCGCGCCCTCCTGCCTAAGCCGTTACTCGCCAAGAGCCCGACTTCTCCTGTTTGTTTATCGGCACTTTCGGTCAACCGAACGGAAAAAATATCCACCGTCGGAAATCCGGACACTTCATAAACAAAAAATAATAAAAGACAAACATAATCAAGCAATTACACAGCATTCCAAATAAACGTATCTTGGTACAGATCCTGCTTTTCTCTATCACCCCGGCGCATTCAGACCTGCCTGGGGGCGTTTCTAGGTGAACTGAATCGCACCGTCATCACTACAAGAGAGAAAAACAATGAAACCTGCCTTCAACACCTTTATTCCGGGCGCCTTGGCCCTGCTCCTGCTACTCCCGACGGCACTGCAAGCCAAAGAAGTCGAAACCCAGCAAAAATTGGCTAACGTGGTCGTTCTCGCCACCGGCGGCACCATTGCCGGCGCCGGCGCCAGTGCCGCCAACAGCGCGACCTACCAAGCGGCTAAGGTCGGCATCGAGCAACTGATCGCCGCCGTGCCGCAGCTGAGCCAACTGGCCAACGTGCGTGGCGAACAGGTCATGCAGATCGCTTCCGAAAGCATCACCAATGAAAACCTGCTGCAACTGGGCCGCCGCGTTGCCGAACTGGCCGACAGCAAGGACGTCGATGGGATTGTCATCACCCACGGCACCGACACCCTGGAAGAAACCGCGTACTTCCTCAACCTCGTGGAAAAAACCGACAAGCCCATCGTTGTCGTAGGGTCGATGCGCCCTGGCACCGCCATGTCGGCCGATGGCATGCTCAACCTGTATAACGCCGTCGCCGTTGCCGGCAGCAAAGAGGCCCGCGGCAAGGGCGTGTTGGTCACCATGAACGACGAGATCCAGTCGGGCCGCGATGTCAGCAAGATGATTAACATCAAGACCGAAGCGTTCAAAAGCGCCTGGGGCCCGATGGGCATGGTCGTGGAAGGCAAATCCTACTGGTTCCGCTTGCCCGCCAAGCGCCACACCATGGATTCCGAGTTCGACATCAAGACCATCAAAAGCCTGCCTGACGTTGAAATCGCCTATTCCTACGGCAACGTCAACGATACAGCCTACAAGGCTCTGGCCCAGTCCGGCGCCAAGGCGATCATCCATGCCGGCACCGGCAACGGCTCGGTCTCTTCCCGCGTGGTGCCTACCCTGCAAGCGCTGCGCAAGGATGGCGTGCAGATCATTCGTTCTTCCCACGTAAACGCTGGCGGTTTCGTACTGCGCAACGCCGAACAGCCTGACGACAAGTACGACTGGGTGGTCGCCCATGACCTGAACCCACAAAAGGCCCGCATCCTGGCGATGGTGGCACTGACCAAGACGTCCGATAGCAAAGAGTTGCAACGGATGTTCTGGGAATACTGATACGCCTGCCCCGGCCCCTCCAGGCCGGGCTCTCTGCCCGCCTGCCTTGGCGGGCAGTCCTGCACTTCCCCTCGCCACACAAAAAAAATTCCTCATATGCAGCAAGCGTTAAAAAGCGCTGTCACAGGATCTTCTTGAATTTTAAGCAGTTGCGAAAAATCCTACAGTTAAATACTGTATGTGCGTACAGCCTAATAAGGATTATCCCGTGGCGAAAACTCCAGAGACTCCCGCACCCAGCGCCTACGAGCGCTTGGGCCTGCGTATCCAAGCCATCATCAATGCCCCTGCCGCACAGAGGGCCAAGACTGCCCTGATCTTTCGCCTTGCCGATGAGCCCGTGGAGTTGTGGGAACAGCTGCTCGACGAGATCGACGAAAACGACAACGTCACCCTCGCTCACCGCGATGACGGTGGCGTGCATGTTTTCTGGACTGTGCCGAAGGAAGATTGAGTCAATGATTGCCCGCCTGTTCGCCTTGCTTTGCCTCCTCGCCACTTTCACCGCCCATGCCCAGGCTCCGCGCACATTCAGTGAAGCGAAGAAGGTTGCGTGGAAGCTCTACGCCCCTCAATCCACCGAGTTCTATTGCGGCTGCAAGTACACCGGCAATCGCGTCAACCTTGCAGCATGCGGGTACGTGCCGCGCAAAAACGCTAACCGCGCCGCGCGCATCGAATGGGAACACATCGTCCCGGCCTGGCAGATCGGCCATCAACGCCAATGCTGGCAAAGCGGCGGGCGCAAGAACTGCACGCGCCATGACCCCTCCTACCAAAAAGCAGAGGCGGACCTGCACAACCTGGTCCCCAGCATCGGTGAGGTGAATGGTGATCGCAGCAATTTCAGCTTCGGCTGGTTGCCGGTGCAGAGCGGCCAGTACGGCTCATGCCTGACCCAAGTGGACTTCAAGGCCAAGAAAGTCATGCCACGGCCCTCGATCCGCGGCATGATCGCCCGCACCTACTTTTATATGAGCAAGCAGTACGGTTTGCGTCTGTCCAAGCAGGACCGCCAACTTTATGAAGCCTGGAACAAGACCTACCCGGTGCAGAGTTGGGAACGCCAACGCAACCAAACCGTGGCCTGCGTCATGGGGCGTGGCAATGAATTTGTCGGGCCGGTGGATATGAAAGCCTGCGGCTGACAAGCCTCAGGAGGCTGGAACGTGCTCGACCACAAAGGATTCAATGCTGCGCTTTTTAGCAGTGGCCAGCTTCTCTACCAGCAAAGCCTGCTTGGCCTCGGCCTCGGCCTTGGTAGCGAAGGGGCCGACCAGGATTCGCGTCTTGCCACCGTCGTTAGCGATGTAAGTGCTGAAGCCGTGCTCGATCAGCCAGGCCGCCACATCGCTCACCGCTTGCGGGGTTTGGCCCTGGACTTGAAGATCCCATTGCGGGGCCGCCGCAGCTATCTGAGCAGGCGTCGCGGGCTTACTGGAGCCTGGATGGTTATTGCCCTGCCCGCAGCCCGCCAAGGCCAATACACCCACTACCAACGCCAATTTGCGCACACCCCACTCCTTCTACCTGGCAAAAGCGGCGATTTTATCACCCATGCTCGCCAATGAACGCCGCAAAACAGACGCAAAACAACAGGAATGATGTTTATCGCCTCTGTATAGTTACGCCTCGGGAATTTATACCGCGCCTACGCGTCAGAAAGAGGCACTCAAACAGTGGCACTGCGCCGTTATCCATCCATACTACCGACATCTGCATTATCTGAATCAGGTGCCCTACCAAGCAATCAAGGAGAAGATCATGCTGATACTCACTCGCAAAGTCGGTGAAAGCATAAATATCGGTGATGACATTACGATCACCATCCTGGGCGTCAGCGGCCAACAGGTCCGGATCGGCATCAACGCTCCGAAAGACGTCGCCGTGCATCGTGAAGAAATCTACCAACGCATCCAGGCCGGTTTGACCGCACCAGACAAACGCGAAACCCCCTGAGCCCGAACGAGTCATCGCCAGCCCTTTGTCCTCTGCAATGGCTGGCGAAATACCTGCAAGCCTTCCTCTTCCCCCACACCGCCCCACCGAAAGCAACCCGCCCTGCTTCCCATCTGCCTGCTGCACCATGGCGATAGCACGTGCTTGAGGGCAGTAAAAACCGCAGTCGCGAAACAGACAGCCAAGCAAGACGTTGAAAGCTGCGAACCTCAATGGACACGGGCCTGACCTCTTACTTACGACACAGAAAAAACTGACAGATAGCTCTAGAAATTGGATCCACCCGATGGCAATATGCCGCGATTCACAACAAAAAGGCAGGATGCCCAGTGCCGTCGCTTAAAGCCGCCAGAGCTGCATTTCCTCTTTGCCACCGTGTCGCTAAGGCGTCCTTGAGTTTCTCGCACCTACCCAACAGGTCGTTACTCGACGCTATCACCAAGTTGATCGAGCCCCATTTCCAAGACCGCCCCAAACGTGTCAGCCAACCCGTGGGCGACGATCACAACAAAGTGTTCATGAAGGTACAGCGAGTCAAGACGCTGCCCAAACGCCTGCGCGTCACTCTGGGGCGCCCTAAGCGTTCAGGGCGATTCGATTGGCCGCTGGAAGAATTGATGAACACCCTGATTGCCGCCCAGCGTGGCATGAAGACCGCCCAGGTCGTGGGTTTTGGCATGGTCAAACCCAGGTTCGGCATCGTGCGTGAATTCGTGCTGCTGACCGAATACCTCGACGGACACGTCAATGGCCTGCAATGGCTGCGCAAACATCCGCAGCGCACGGCCGAGTTCATCTCAGGTTGCATGAACCTGCTCATGGACATGCATAGCCGCAACCTGATTCACCTGGATCTGTGGGTGGCGAACATCATGGTCCCCGAGGCCGCAGAGGGTGCCATGCGGGTGATCGACATGGAGAATGTTTTCACCTACCCCTCGCGCTTCAATGCACAGACCCTGGGGCTACAACTGGGCTTTCTGTACCGCAAGGAACTGAGCCAGTTTATCGACGAAGCGAGCTACGACGCGCTGGTCGCCGGTTTCCTGCAACAACGCCCGGAGGTTGACGCAGCCACCTTCGAGCCCATTTACCGTGCCTGCAAGCACATGGCCCTCAGCCACAAGACGCGGCGCAGGATCTTCCTTGAAGGCGAACTGGACATTACCCCTGCACAACCGTCAGCCCGCGCCTGACCAGGTAATCGGCAAACTGCGCACGGCTCGGCGCATAAGGCGCTGGGCGCATCATCGCGCCGGGGTCGGGGCGCAGCAGCGGCGCGCCCTCATCGACGCTGAATGCCGGGTCCGGCACACCCATGCCATGCTCGGCGGCATACAACTCCACGACCAGGCGCAACTGCCCCCATTCGATTTCCAAGGGCACCGTGTTGGCGGCCAGCAATTGCCCACCCACCACACAGTCGCGACGCGGCCAGGCCATGGCTTGGGCTTCGTGGGTCTGGGTGCCTTTCCACTGCCGTGCGTTGATGTCCTGCGCGGCCCGTAGCAACAGCGCTTTCTGCTCGTTCTCGGTCGCCGGAATGAGAAAACCGTAGAAATCGCGATAAAACACCAGCCGTTGCAACGACACGAAGCTGTTGGCGTCCGCTCGCCCCGTCCCGTCTTCAACAATAATCAGCATGGTCGGCCCCAGCCAGGAAGAGGGCCGAGTGTAACGCCCATGGATTTAAAAGACTAAACCCCCACTTACCTGACCAGCCGCACCTCCTTCGACGGGCGATAGCCAAAGTACGCGCTGTAGCACTTGCTGAAGTGGCTGGGCGAGACAAACCCGCAAGCCACCGACACCTCGACCATCGTCAGCGTGGTGTGCTGGAGCAAGCGCCGCGCCTCGGTAATGCGCAAATCCATGTAATAGCGCTGCGGCGTTGCCCCCAGTTGCTCCTTGAACAGCCGCTCGATCTGGCGCCGCGAGCGGCCCGCGTACAGGCACAGCGCCTCCAGCTCTAACGGTTCTTCCAGATTGGCATCCATCAGGTGGACCACCTCACGCAGCGGCCCGCTCACCGACACCTTGAGCACCGGCTTGATGCGCCGATAGCGGGAGGCCTCGAACGCCAGGATGTCTTCGATGCCATCGGTCAACCCCTTGTCATACAGGGTGCGGACCCACTCCAGCGCCATATAGAACGACCCCGTGGGGCTCGACGCGGTGAGGCGGTCGCGGTCTACCACAAAGGCCTCACTGGTGACCTGGGTCAACCGCGCAATCTCTTCCAACGCAGGCCGATGCTCCGGGTGAATCGCGCAGCGATAGCCGTCCAACAAACCCGCCCGCCCCAAAAACCACGCACCGTTCCAGATGCCTGCCAGCATCACGCCCTGCTCACCGGCCCGTTGCAACAGGCCAATCAGCGCGTCATCGGCCTTGAGCTCAGTGCGGTAGCCGCCGCAGACCACCAGCAAATCCAACGTGGCGATCTGGGCCATATCCAGGCAGGCGTCCGGGCGGATCACCAGGCCCAGGTCGCTGACCACCTCGCCCGGGCCAAGGCCAAAGGTCTTAGTGGTGAACAACTCAGGGCGCAGCAGGTTGGCGGTGACGATGGTGTCCAAGACCTGAGTGAACGCCGGCAACGAAAAATGCTCCAGCAACAGGAACCCCGCCCGCGCGGCCTGCCCAGGCTGGCATTCATGCTCGTGCAAGTAGCGCAGGTTCTTACCCTTCATCGCCCCGCTGAACTGACGTCGCTGTACCAACGTGCACCTCACTTGCCCCTATGAATGAAGCACTGATTAAACCCGCGGCGGTTGCTGCTGGCGATCACTAAAGCACCGCGCGGGCTAGGCGAAGGCCTGCCCTACCGATTGCCGATCAATTAAGCGAAGACTTATACGGGCTCGGTGGTTTAACTGGCGGAAGTCGCCCCACCACTCGCCTAGCGAGACACCACCGCCCCAGTGGCCCGCGCCGAATGCAGCTTTTTATAGCTGTCGATCAGCCGCAGGTGCCTGTCCAGGCCTTCGAGCTTCATGCTGGTCGGCGTCAAGCCGTAGAAACGCACACTGCCTTGCACCGAGCCGATCACTGCGTCCACCCGCGCGTCGCCGAACATCCGGCGCAAATTGACCTCGTAATCATCCAGGTCCATCTCGTCGTCCATCTGCACTTCCAGCACCACATTCACGGCTTGGTAAAACAGCCCGCGCTCGACCGTGTTGTCGTTGTACTGCAGGAACATCTCCACCAACTCCTTGGCCTCCTCATACTGCTGCAAAGCCAGGTAAATCAGCAGTTTCAGCTCCAGGATGGTCAACTGGCCCCACGCCGTGTTGTCGTCAAACTCGATGCCGATCAACGTGGTGATGTCGGTGTAATCATCCAGTTCGCTTTGCGCCAGGCGCTCGACCAATGCCTTGAGAGCGTCATCGTCCAGGCTGTGCAGGTTCAAGATGTCTTCGCGGAAAAACAGCGCCTTGTTGGTGTTGTCCCAGATCAAATCGTCAACCGGGTAGATTTCCGAATAGTCCGGCACCAGGATGCGGCAGGCCTTGGCGCCGATATGCTCGTACACCGCCATATACACTTGCTTGCCCAGGCCTTCGAGAATGCCAAACAGGGTCGCGGCTTCGTCGGCGTTGGCGTTTTCGCCCTGGCTGGTGAAGTCCCACTCGACGAACTCGAAATCCGCCTTGGCGCTGAAGAAGCGCCACGACACCACACCGCTGGAATCGATGAAATGCTCGACAAAGTTGTTCGGCTCCATCAGCGCCTGGCTTTCAAAGGTCGGCTGCGGCAGGTCATTGAGGCCTTCGAAACTGCGGCCCTGGAGCAACTCGGTGAGGCTACGCTCCAGCGCCACTTCCAGGCTCGGGTGCGCACCGAATGAGGCGAACACACCGCCCGTGCGCGGGTTCATCAAGGTCACGCACATCACCGGGAACTCGCCGCCCAGGGACGCATCCTTCACCAACACCGGGAAGCCCTGGGCCTCCAGGCCCTGGATGCCGGCGAGAATCCCGGGGTACTTGGCCAGCACCTCCCGGGGCACATCCGGCAGGGCCAATTCACCCTCCAGGATTTCGCGTTTCACCGCGCGCTCGAAGATCTCCGACAGGCACTGCACCTGCGCCTCGGCCAGCGTATTACCCGCACTCATGCCGTTGCTGAGGAACAGGTTTTCGATCAGGTTGGAGGGGAAATACACCACTTCGCCATCAGACTGGCGCACAAACGGCAGCGAGCAAATGCCGCGCTCGATATTGCCCGAGTTGGTGTCGTACAGGTGCGAGCCGCGCAACTCGCCATCGGGGTTGTAAATTTTGCGACAGTGCTCGTCGAGAATTTCCGCTGGCAACGCATCTTTGCGGCCAGGCTGGAACCAGCGCTCGTCCGGGTAATGCACGAACTCGGCATGGGCGATCTCTTCACCCCAGAACTGATCGTTGTAGAAGAAATTGCAGTTGAGCCGCTCGATGAACTCGCCCAACGCCGACGCCAAGGCGCCCTCCTTGGTCGCGCCCTTGCCGTTGGTAAAGCACATGGGCGAATGCGCATCGCGGATGTGCAGCGACCACACGTTGGGCACGATATTGCGCCACGAAGCGATTTCAATCTTCATGCCCAGGCCGGCCAGAATCCCCGACATATTGGCGATGGTCTGCTCCAGCGGCAGGTCTTTGCCTACGATGTAGGTGCCGGTGTCCGACATGGCATGGGGCATCAGCAACGCCTGGGCGTCGGCGTCGAGGCTCTCCACTTCTTCAATGACAAACTCAGGCCCGGTCTGCACGACTTTCTTCACCGTGCAACGGTCGATAGAACGCAAGATACCCTGGCGGTCCTTGGCGGATATATCCGCCGGCAACTCGACCTGAATCTTGAAAATCTGGTTGTAGCGGTTTTCCGGGTCCACGATGTTGTTCTGCGACAAGCGAATGTTGTCGGTGGGAATATTGCGAGTCTGGCAGTACAACTTCACAAAATATGCCGCGCACAGAGCCGAAGACGCCAGGAAGTAATCGAACGGCCCCGGCGCCGAACCGTCACCCTTGTAGCGAATAGGCTGGTCGGCCACCACCGTAAAGTCATCGAACTTTGCTTCAAGCCGAAGGTTGTCGAGAAAGTTGACCTTGATTTCCATGGGTGATTACCAGAGTGACGAGTGAGTGGCGTGACGATTAAGCAAGCAATACACCGCAAAGAACGAGGACTTTGCAAAAGCCTTGAAAATCGCAGACAACGAAAAAGGGCCCACCTTTCGATGAGCCCTTCTAGACCGCCCCGTAGAGCGGATTGTGTTTGGCAGGTGCGATTGGATTCGAACCAACGACCCCACCCTGCCAGGGTGTTCTTTAAGGCGCACGTAAGCCGTTAATAATAAAGGAAAATGCACACTCTGTCAGCCTGTTTAACGCTGGCCTAAGGCCCTATAAGAATCAGTAACTTAGCGTTGTATCTTTCATCAGCGGTCCCCCTCTCCCCCGGCGTCCTGCCGAAAGTGGCGGTGGGGCGCTGAAAACCGGCCAGGCCTGACCCAATATCCCGCGACCAACGAAAATGCCAATTTTCGGGAGCTTTTAAAATGCCGCGTCGTTGCTTTCGATGCACTGGGAGCCCGGTAAAATCCACCGCCCTGGGATTCTTGGCCTGTGCCATGCGGCGTTCGCGACACTGCCTCTCGTACAGAGCCTGGGTTCAGCGTGCGCCTGGGCACACCTGGCGGATCAGTAAACTGCCACCTCTCACCTGCGAGCAAGGCGCCCACCTATAGAGTGGACACCCTCCTGTTTAAATGCCTACGGTTCAACAACCTCATCCAGCAACGTCGTCCCATAGGAATTGTCCACTACACATAACCACTTTTCCGAGACCTGTCGAAATACGTAGGTGGCCCGGCGCATGCTCTGGCTTTCTGCACCCGCCTTATCCGTGGCCTGTAGCCGGGTTTCCATGATGACAAGCGCCACATCACCGCCGGGTATGACCTGCATCTTTCCCTGAGTAACAACGATGCTGTGATTGAAGTGCTGCGCAATGGCGACAAAAGCTCGGCGGATGCTGTCTTTCCCGGTGACGGTCAAACCTGGCTTGACGACAAGACTTGCGTCATCGGCATAAAACTTCATCAATTCGTCGAAGTTTTCCGCCGTAATGGCCCGGTCAGCGGCCGCGATTGTTTCTCTGAGTGTTCGGGTGAGTGCGTCCATTTCTGTTCTCCTGATTAAGCCTCAGAGTGAATGATCCTTGACGATGAACAGCTGCTTAGAAGCTGTAACGGGCAGTCAGTTTCAAATTGCGTGGATCGCCGTAGATGTCATACGGGTTATAGGCTCCATTGGCGACGCTGCTGTAGTAAGTACGATCAAACAGGTTATTGACGTTGACCTGCAGATCCAATTGCTCGCTCGCCTTGTAGCCTGCAACCAAACCGGCCACCGTGTACGAGCCCTGCTGGTTTTTCCATGCGCTGGTGCCAGTGCCCCCCGAGGTGCGGATGCGGCTTTGCTGGTAGACATCACCCCCCACGCGCCAGCGCTGCAACTCACCAGGCAAGGTGTAGATCGTGGCCAGCTTGAACATTTGACGCGGTTTCTTGCGGTCGAAATCTTCGCCTTCTCGGGCTGCGTTGGCGTCGCTGACGTATTGGGTCTGGGTGTAGGTGTAACCGGCGGCCAGTTGCCAGTTGTCGGTCAGGGCGCCCTGGATTTCCAGATCGATGCCGCGGCTGCGGACCAGTCCGGCCGCTTCGTAGCAGGCACTGGCAGCGCCTGAACCGCAACCTTTGGATTCAGGCAACTCTTGGGCACGGTTCTTCTGGTCGATCTGGAAGACCGCCATGTTGGTGTTCAGGGCGCCACCAAAGTATTCGCCCTTGATACCCATTTCGTAGTTCTCGCCCACGACAGGGTCGATCACTTTCCTGTCCAGGCCTTTGCTGCTCTGCGGCTTGAAGATATCGGTGTAGCTGACATAGACCGAGTGGTTGGTGTCCAGGTCATAGACGAGGCCGGCATAGCGGGTCAGGTTGCGAGTGACCTTGAAGTTGCCTTCACTGTTGGCGCTGTCGTCGAATTCGTACCAGTCAACACGACCACCGAGAATCAACGACAGGGGTTCGCTCAGGCGCAGGCGGGTGCTGGCATAGACACTGTCCTGGGTAGTGGTCTCGGGAAGGCCATCACTGCCCGTGACGTAATCGGGTTTGGGATGAGCGCCTGGGTCCCAGTCGAAGGGATTGCTGCCAGTGTCGATGAAATCGCTCCAGGCCTTGCCGGAACGATAATCCAGCTTGCGCTTGCTTACGCCGATAGTCAGGTCATGTGCTTGGCCGAGCAACTGGAAGGGGCCGCTGAGCGCCAGATCGTAGCCGGTCTCCTTCTGCTCCATGGCTTCCGTCCATAAATAGTGGCGGTCGTATTCCCATACCGAAGAGGCCAGTACATCAGTGTCGGTCTTCGACTGCATGGCTGCCAGGCGCAGCGTCCAGTCGTTGGCGAAGCCTTGCTCCAGGGTGGCGAAATAGCCGGTGGTCTGATCGTCCGAGTATTCCCAGTCATGCCCCAGGAAGGTGTCGCGTGGCAGTCCGAGATGGCCGCCGCCACGGGCCATGGGCAACCCGCCCCAGATGTAGTTGGTATGGTTCTTCTGCCGATAGGCCCCAAGCGTCAGGGTGGTGCTTTCACTCAGGTCGGCGTCGACCACGCCGTAGAACAGATCGTGATCGCTTTGCACCGAGTCACGAAAGCTTTTGGCGTCCTGCCGCGAAACCACGGTACGGGCGCGCAGGGTGCCGTTTTCATTGAGCGGGCCGCCGACATCCAGCGTGCCGGTGTAATCGTCCCAACTACCGGCGCTGCCGGTGAGCGTGCCCTGGAATGTGTGCGTCGGGCGCTTGCGCACCAGGTTGATGGCACCGGCGGGGTTACCGGCCCCCTGGGCCAGCCCGGTG
Source organism: Pseudomonas sp. MF08817 (assembly GCF_059862705.1). Lineage (NCBI taxonomy): Bacteria > Pseudomonadati > Pseudomonadota > Gammaproteobacteria > Pseudomonadales > Pseudomonadaceae > Pseudomonas > Pseudomonas sp. MF08817. The sequence goes on along the minus strand of NZ_JCBCUY010000022.1, from coordinate 3,235 downwards.
GCCCCGCGGACGATCTCCACCCGGTCATACATGGCCAGGTTGGCTTCTCCGCTGGGCAGGTAGGTCAGGAAACTGGTGGGGAAACCGTCATACATGATGTTATCGATGTCAAAACCGCGCGCGCTGAAACTAGGCCGCCCTACGCCACCGGAATTGTTGAGGAAAATGCCCGGTGCGCTTTTGGCGACATCGCTGATGCTGGTCATGGCTTTGTCGTCCATGCGTTTGCGCGTGACGACGCTCACCGACTGCGGTGTTTCGCGCAAACTCAAGGGCAGCTTGGTGGCCGTTTGCATCGCCCCGGTGGTGTACGAGCCGCTGTTCTCGGTAGTCGCCGCCAGGCGCTGGCCAGTAATGCTGGTCGCGCCCAGCTCCAGGCCTGTGCCAACGACTTGCGGTGCCAGCAGGTACAGGCCGTTACCCTGCGGTGAAGCTTGCAGACCGCTACCCTGTAGCAGTTGCTGCAGGCCGCCTTCGACGCTGGTGGCAGCATTCAGGCCAGGGCTGCGCAAACCTTCCACCAGGCCCGGTTCGATGGCCAGGGTGATTCCTGCCTGGCTTGCGAACTCGGAGAGGGTCCTGCTCAGGTTGCCGGCAGGCACCTGATAGGCGCGGCTGTGTTGCGCGCCCTGCTCTGCGGCCTGCACCGAGGCTGGAGTCAGGCTGCCACCCGCGATGATAAGACCCAGTGCGCCAGCGTGAACCGCTCGCGCCAGTGGTTGCATGCCCTGCGTCGTTGCCATGTGTTCGTCCCCGCCCAGTGAAAATAATGTGGTTACGGGAGGGACACGCAGTATCCAGAAAACACGACAATGATTCTCTTTACGCCTTCGCGCGCGCCGTGATGGTGACCCAATAGGGCGAGCGATAGTGCACGTCCACCGGCAGAGCCTGGCTCAGGGCGCGGAGTATTTGATCGGTGTCGCGCAACTGGAAAGCACCCGAGATCAGCAGCCCAGCCACTGCTGGATCGCAACGCAGCAAGCCTGGGCGATAGCGATCCAGCTCGCTGACGAAGTCATCGAGGCGCATTTTTTCTGCGCGCAGCACGTTGTTGAGCCAGTCGAGACGGCCCTGCGCCAGTGCCATTGAAGGCTGCGCTGCCTGGGCGCTGACATGGGTTTGCCGGCCGGGGCCTAGACGCACCAGGCCCTCATCACCGCGTGATAGCCGCGGGCGCACCTCGACAGCGCCCTGCAGCGCGGCGAGGTAGGTGCGCTGTGGATACTGACGCACCAAAAATCGGCTGCCGAGCAGGGTAACTTGCGCTTGTGCGGTATCGACGATGAACGGGCGCCTGGCATGCTCGCGCGGCACCTCGACAAGCATCTCGCCGGCAATCAGGCGCAAGCGACGAACGTTGTCGTCGTAAGCGATATCGACGGCGCTGCCGGTGTTCAGGCGAATCTGTCCGCCATCCGGCAGATGCAGGGTGCGCTGCTCCCCCGTGGCGGTGCGCTCGTCCGCCTGCCACTCACGCCACGGCAAACCCTGGTGCGCTGCGAAACCAAGCGGGGCAGCGGCGATCAGCAACGCGAGGGTCTTGAGCACCTGTCGCCGCTCCAGGCTGCGCGGGCGCTCCAGAGCCGCCCGGCCGGCACCACCGGCAAGCTGTTGGGTGCGGTCACTGAAGCGCTCGGCCAGTTGCCAGGCCCGCTCATGATCGGCGTGCTGCGCCCGCCACTCGGCGCCGGCGGCATGGTCGGCGGCGCAAGCGCTGCTGTTCTGCAAGCGCACGAACCAAACAGCCGCTTCGCGGGCAATGCGCCGGTCGATGGGCGTATTACTCATTCTGCTGCGCGCTCTGGCTAGCGAACACGATGCACTCTTCAAACGCCAGCGCAAGGTAGCGCTGTACCGAACGCACGCTGAGGTTGAGGCGGCTGGCGATCTCTTCCTGCGTGTACCCCTCCAACTGCGCCATCAGGAACGCCTGCCGGGTTTTGGTCGGCAATAAGGCAAGTACTTGGTCGATCTCGTCGAGGGCTTCGAGTACCAGCGCCTGATGTTCCAGCGATGGCGCCAGGCCTTCCGGTGTTTGCGCCAGCGCAGCGAGATAGGCCTGCTCCAGGGAGCGGCGGCGGTAGAGGTTAATAGACAGGCGATTGGCGATGGTCGCCAAATAGGCGCGCGGCGCTTTCAAGTCCAGGCGCTCGCCAGGCGCATTGCTGAGCAAGCGCAGGAACGTATCCTGAGCCAGGTCCGCCGCATCGGCGGCATTGCCCAGGCGCTTGCGCAGCCAGCCCTGCAGCCAGCCGTGGTGGTGGCTGTAAAGCTGATCGAGAGCATGATGCGGGTGAGGGTTTACCGATGATGTGGGCTGCACGAGATACGACAAGTGTGAATGAGAATTTATCGCATTGTATCAGCATAAACTCGGCCGCGTGCAAGCAAAGGGGCGGCGGCCCGAACATAGGCTGGACCTACGGTGCCGGGGGCAGCCCGCTCCACCAACGTGCATGAGCCGCACGGGTTCACGCTCGCCGTCCGGCTCAACCGCACGGGGGTTGCGTTAAGTGGCACCCGCCTTATAGAACCCTCAACGCTTAATCAAATATCTTTGAACTCTTCCTCCAACAACTCAGCAAACTTGTCTTTCGCACGATGAAGACCTGCATGCTTATTCCATACAAAATAGTTTTGTATGGGCGCCAAGTCATCGAACGTATGCCCACATATGCCCCCAATACTCTTGAACTGTTCAAAAAAACCTTTGGGCACAAGTGAAACCCCCGCACCCGAACTTACGCAACCAAGAATAGTTCCATAGCTGGCGATACTCGTTATAACCGTCGCAACACGATGCTCGTCAAGCCAGCCTTCAAGAGATTTCCGATAAGGGCATCCCTCAGGCCACATAAAAATATTTTTCCCACTCAGGTCTTGAGGTTTCTTTATATCACCCATATCAGGAGAAGCAATCAACACAAGCTCCTCTTTGTAAATCTCCAAACGGCTGATGTCAGGATGTTCGTTGTCGGCAGCAATAACCGCACAATCTAACTTATGGGCTACTACATCACTTAAGAGTTGAGGCCATGGCCCGGTGCTGAATTGCATTTGAACTGAAGGATAATTCTGGTGAAACTTAGATAACAGCTTAGGCAGGGCGGTCTCAAGGAGCAAGTGCAACAGTCAGTTAACTTTTCTGCACTTGCTAAGCGAACGCAATCCCGCTTCCAAAACATCATCATCAATGGACGTCTGACCGAACCGAGCCGATCTGCTTGCACAC